>JBJXFZ010000021.1:0-112177 GCA_046154245.1 Pyrinomonadaceae bacterium | reverse complement strand
TAATAAATTCTCTCCAATCGACCCATCTAATGGCGTTTACTTCGCTTTGGTTTGGTCGCGGCTGAGTGTCGGTGTGCCCGACCAGCACGGGACAAAGTTCGTTCTCGACGACACCGTCCTTCTCCGCCCGGTAGCGAAAGTCCGGCAGAACGACGTGAAGTTCGGCGACAGTGAGACCGAGTTCGTGCTTGAGGCGACGGTGAGCGGCCGCGTCGAGTGATTCGTGAAGCATTACGTGGCCGCAAGCGCTGTTGGACCAAACGCCCGGCCAGGTTTTCTTAGTGAGCGCTCGCTGCTGCAGCAGCAACTCGCCCTTTGAATTAAATAAAAAAACCGAAAACGCTCGATGCAGCTTTGTATCCGCGTTATGCGCAGCGAGTTTCGCGGCGGTCGCGAGAGCGGTGTTTTGCTCATTGACGCAGACGATCATGTCGTCGAACGCGTAATAAAACTCGAAATAGAAAGCCGCTAGGGCAAAAAGAACGACCACGCCGATCATCGCCGCCGCCGTCATCGAACTAAAAAAGGCTATCGCCGTCCAAAATACAATGATAAAGAACGCGCTCGAGATGAGCTGCGCCGGGGCGGGCAAAAGCGGTTTTTTAGCACGCGAAAAGATCTCTAAAACGATCGCTGCAATCGCACCGGAAATAAACCAGCCGATAAAATTGCTGAGCGGTACGCCGTAGAACTCGCCGCCGCCCTCGTAGCGCCAGAAACCGAGCTTGACCGCTCCCGGATCAAGCACGAGATCGAACACGACAAGAAAAGCGGCTGTCGACACGATCCTCACGACAGCATGATCAAACAACCGCGCCGCGATCGCATACGCCGCGATAACAAGCGGAGTCCATGCGAGGAATATCGTCCACGGCGCGTAGCCGAAGAGCTTGTAACCGAGCAGCTCCGAATAACCAAAGTGTCCGTACGGAAAACCCGTGATGATCGCGCTGGTCTCTATCACGAGCGCCAAGACCCCGAGAACCAAAAACAGCAGGATCGCATCTTTCCACCCGAGCCACCAGCGCGCCGCCCAGAACGCCGGAATCGCAAACAGCACGACGTTGACCGGCGACAGATAGCTCGACCACGACGGCAGTTCGACGTTCGCCACAAAAAACGCACCGACGGCGAGAAACGCCATGACCGCTAAGACGACGATGGTCTGTTTTGTAGAAATTGCTTCCTTCATCTTAAAGCGAACTGTTCGCTATACTCTCACCTGTGCAACACTTACGCTTTTTGCTAAAAGTCAGCCGTCCGCGATTTTGGTTCTATGTTTTCGGGCCTTACATTGTCGGGCTCGCCGCAGGTGCGAACGCCGCAGCCGATCTCGCTAATTGGCAGTCGGTTCTCTTCGCGACCTACTTTGTTTTCCCCGCGAATCTCCTCATTTACGGCATCAACGACATTTTCGATTACGAAACAGACAAACGAAACGAGAAAAAGAGCGGTTACGAGACTCTTGTAACTCCAGAACGAAGAAAGACGCTCGTGTTTTGGATCCTCGCAACCAATCTGCCGTTTATCGTCGCCGCGATAATTTTTGCTTCCACCGCATTGCCTTGGCTGGCGGGCTTCATATTCTTTTCTGTCTTCTACTCCGCGCCGCCGATCAGGGCGAAGACGAAACCGTTTCTCGATTCCGCGTTCAATGTTCTTTACGTCATGCCCGGCTTGTTTGCCTACTCGCTCGTGAGCGGCGAATTTCCACCGTTAATGGTCGTCATCGCCGGCGCTTGTTGGACAGCGGCGATGCATGCCTATTCAGCAATTCCCGACATCGATGCCGATAAACAGGCAGGCTTGAAAACAATTGCGACCGTCTGCGGCCCGCTTTTGACGCTCGCGATCTGTGCCGGTTTGTACGCGATGTCAGCAATTCTCTCGGCTGAATATCTCGGTTTTGTAAGCATCTCGCTCGGTTTCGCTTACGTCTTTCTAATGCTCGCCTCAGTTGTGTCATTCAAGAACGGAAACCTCTTCAGACTCTATCGCGCCTTCCCGCTGATAAACGTGGTCGCGGGTTTTGTGATCTTTTGGCACATTGCGCTGGACAAGTTCTTTTAGCTACAACGAAGTCATTGGTTCGGCCGAAGTGATTCCATGTACGCGCTTGTAGGCGAGCTCCGCGCTTATCAGGCATATCTGCGTCCCGATACCGGGATTTGTTCCTGCTCCGACGTAGAAAAGGTTCTTCACTTTCTTAGAGACATTCTTCGGCCGAAAAATCGCCGTCTGTCGCAGCGTGTGTGCGAGACCGAGGGCCGTACCTTTGAACGCATTATAATCCGCCGCAAAATTCTCGACCGTGTAGATACGTTTGTACTCGATCTTTTCTCGCAAATTCGGCAGCGACATCTCGTCTTCCATCAACTCGAGAACGCGCTGCGCGTACTGCTCTTTTTCTTCTTCCGTAATCTCCAGGCCCGATGCGATCGGCACGAGAACGAATAAATTCTCTTTGCCCGGCGGTGCCACCGACGGGTCGGTCACGCTTGGAGCACACACATAAAGAGACGGCTCATCGGGCAGACACGGATGTTTGTAAATATCGGCAAAGTTCTTTCGCCAATCTTCGCTGAAAAGCAAATTGTGATGTGTAAGCGCTGGCAGCTTTTCGCTGACGCCGAGATACATAATGAAGGCCGACGGCGCCATCGTGCGCTTTTGCCAATACTTTTCGCGATGAGTTTGATGAGGCTGTTCGAGAAGTTTCGTCTCGGTAAACCACATGTCGGCATTCGAGATCACTACGTCAGCGTCGATAACCTCGCCGCCCGCGAGCCGCACGCCAGCCGTCGTGCCGTCGCGAACAACGATCTTCTCAACCGCGGAATTGATACGCAGATTCGCGCCGTTCTTCTCGGCAATGGCGGCAAGCGCCTTTATCAGCTCATAAAAACCGCCTTGCGGATAAAACACGCCTTGATTGAAATCCATGTGCGACATCAGGTTATAAAGAGCGGGCGCCTCGTACGGCGACGTGCCGAGGAAAACCATCGTGTATTCCATGACCTGACGCAATTTGTTCGATGTGAAAAACCTCGATACAAAATTGTGCATGGTTGAGAAGACCGAAAGCTTTTGCCCCTCGGTCATCACTCGACGATTAAAGAAGTCAAAGATCGTGTCGTAGTTCTTAAACATGAAGTGCTGTGTCGCAACTTCATACTGATACTCGGACTGTTTGAGATATGCGCGCAGCTTTTCGCCGGCTCCGGCTTCGATTCGCTCAAACGTCGCTGCGTCGGTTTCAATATTCGAGGTGATGTCGAGCGGCTCGGCGTCCTTGCGAAAGAAGATCCGATACGACGGCGCGAGTTTTTTTAGATCGAGATGATCCTGAACGCGCTCGCCGACAAGTTTGAAGTAGTGCTCAAAAATGTCGGGCGCCAGATACCACGACGGCCCCATGTCGAACCGAAAGCCGTTCGCCTCAAAAATATTTGCGCGTCCCCCGAGCGTTGCGTTCTTTTCGACGACTGTCACATCGTAACCTGTGCGCGCAAACAGTCCGGCTGCCCCAAGACCGCCGATGCCGGCTCCGATGATGACAACTTTTTTAGTCATGTTTTATTCGTAAACGCCCGCCATTGCCTTTGTCGTAAGCCACAACTTCTGTCGAAAACTCGTTCGTACCCGCCCAAGATACACATTGTAGTTTACCCGCTCGATCTCATCTAAAATCGCTTTGTAAAGCACATACGCGATTCGCACGGCTAGACGACCGCGCCATGCGAGCATCGGGATGCCGGTTAGAGCTTCGCGATAGATCTGACGGTTTCGCTCGATCTGAAACTTCATAAAATTAATAAACCGCTGGTCGCAGACGCGCACGGCGATGTCTTCGTTTGTGAGCCCAAATCGTTGCAGCTCGTCCTGCGGCATGTAGACGCGACCGAGCTCGTCGTAATCTTCGCGTATATCCCGGAGAAAATTGGTCACTTGAAACGCATAGCCGAGCTTTTTGGCATGCTCGAACGCGGCGTCGGTCGAATAGCCGACGATTCGCGTCACCATTAGACCGATCACGGCCGCCGAGCCGTACATATAGGTTTCGAGATCGACGTAGGTTTCGTACTGCGTCTTTTCCTCGTCAAGAAACATCGATTTCAAAAATGCTTCGCCATCATCGACAGGAATATTGAACTTACGAAACGTGTGGACGATCGCGGTCATTACGTCGTCGTCGCTGTGCCCGGCCGTCATCGCCGCACGCCACGATGCTCGCCATTCGTCAAGCTTGGCGAGAGTTTGGGCATTGTCGCCTTTGTTTGGATCGTCGACGATCTCATCCGGTATGCGCGCAAAGGCATAAATCCCATAGATGCCGTTACGCACCTCGCGCGGAAAAAACTGCGTGGCAAAAAAATAACTCGTGCCATATCGCTGAGTGATCTCTTTGCATTTCTGCAACCCGCTCGACAAAAACGCGGCTTCAGTTGTTTGATCATCGAATGACATCGGTTAGTAAACACATTTAATACATGTGTTAAACTTCTGACTTTCGGAATTCAGCTTCTTTTGGATTCAAAAGTTTGCCCGATTTAGAATCTAAATCTCGCATCTGCTCGAATCGATAACTTAAATCGGCAGTTTATGATAGCTGACGCGACAAATAACGGAAACGCCCTCTGGCGTTATATCGAGAGACACCGGCCAGCTATAGAGGTAGCCCTGCGGGACCATCTGCCCCTTGCACCTGACGCCGTTGACACGCGATTTAATGAGGCTGTAGAGTACTCGGCCTTCCCTGGCGGCAAACGCCTGCGGCCCATTCTAACGCTGCTCGGAGCGGAGCTGTGCGGCGGCTCGGCAGGCGACGTTCTGGAGGCGGCGACAGCGGTTGAGTTTATTCATACGAGTTCGCTGATCTTCGACGACTTACCGGCAATGGACGATTCCGAGGAGCGACGCGGAAAACTCTCACTGCATAAGAAGTACGGCGAAGGCCTGTCAACGCTAGTCGCGATCGGATTTCTAAACCAGGCGTACGCTCTCGCAGCTCGCAGCGCAAGAGACGACCGTCGGCGTTCCGCTGACGCCGTCCTAGAGATCGTCGATTGCGTTGGGCCGGCCGGGATGATCGGCGGCCAGTCGGTAGATCTAAAGCTCCGTGAAATCGTCGCGTGCAGGATTTGTTCAGCCCGAATCGCCGGCGGCGTTCTGAATCTGAAGACCTCATCGTTGATTCGCCTGGCTCTTCGGCTCGGTGGCATTCACTCCGGCGCCAGCGAACGCGACCTCGACCGCCTCTCGCAATTTGCCGAACTCCTCGGCCAGGCCTACCAGATAAGTGACGACATCATTGACGTCGCGCAGGACGTCACGGTGGATGGCGCCGGCCACCGCGTCGATCTTGAGGGGTCGCCATCCGCAAGACTTGCATCTGCCACAGAGAGTGCGAAAGGCATCCTAAATGATAATTTTTCACCCTGCGAGGCGCGCGATCATCTGATCGAACTCGTAGATTACGTCTCTCAAAGAAAAGAATAATTTCCCACGAAAGACACGAAAGATACGAAAAAACTTTTCTATAATACGATTCGTTCATATTCCAGACGAGGATGATGTCCAAAATTGACGATAATGCCTAGTCGAAATTTTCTCGCATGGAGATAATTCAGGATCTGAGCCCTGCAAATATCCGTGATCTTTGGCAATGCCTTCAGTTCAACAACTATTGAGCCGTAACACACGAAATCCGCTTTGAAGTACTGCTCAAGTTTTGTGCCTTTATAATCAAGCTCCAACTTAGGCTGGGCGACAAACGGAATATGTTGCAAACCAAACTCAAGAGCAAGACACTCTTGGTAAACAGCTTCAGTAAAACCACAGCCCTTTGACTTATAAACCTCGAAACAAGCACCTATGATTTTGTACGATTCTTCGCGGAAAATTATCGATGACATATTTTCGTGTCTTTCGTGTGTTTCGTGGGTCTAAATGACTTCGATACACCTACTGTAAATCGCGATTTTGATAGAATCAACCTCAATGCCTCAAACCATTTCTTCAAAATCTGTTTACAAAGGCCGCATTTTTGACGTGCGGGTCGACACGATTAGCGACGGAGGCGTTGTTTACGACCGCGAGATCGTCATTCATCGCGGCAGCGCCGTCATTGTCCCGGTATTTGACGATGGGACTGTGGCGCTTGTCCGACAATATCGTCATGCAGCGGGCAAATACCTTCTCGAAGTGCCCGCCGGCTCGCTCGACGAGGGTGAGGACCCGCAAAATGGGGCTTTGCGCGAGCTCGAGGAAGAGATCGGTTATCGGGCCGGCAAAATCGAAAAACTCGCAGAATTCTACGTTTCGCCGGGCTTTTTGACCGAGAAGATGTTCGTTTATCTAGCAACCGATCTCGTTGAAACCAGCCAAAATCTAGAGGAAGACGAGTTGATCGAGATCGAGCGGCTCAGATTTGAGCAGGCGCTCGACAATATCCGCAGCGGCGAGATCGAGGACGCCAAGACCATTATCGGGCTGACCCTCGCCGCCGCTCGATATGGCCAATCCATCTAAATGCCCGCCGCACTTGACCATAATGCCTTTATTTCGATATTCTAAGCGTTCGCATTTTTGCGGGTTTTCGCAACTGTGTGTGGAGATTTATGAGTACCTACTTTCCGAGTGGAAAAGATCTGGCCGGGACACGTAAGTGGTTAGTTGTCGATGCGAAGGGTAAAACCGTCGGACGGCTTGCGACCGAGGTTGCACGGATCATTTCCGGTAAGAATAATCCGAAATGGACGCCGTTCATGGACATGGGCGATCATTGCGTCGTCATCAACGCGCGTCACGCGGTTTTCACGGGTGCAAAGGACGACCAGAAGCTTTACCGTCGCCACACGCTGTATCCCGGCGGGTTGCGTGAAACTACCGTCAAAGAGATGTTCGAGAAAAAGCCTGAGCGCGTGATAGAGCTTGCCGTCAAAGGCATGTTGCCAAAGACAAAACTCGGCAAAGCAATGGCTAAGAAATTAAAGGTGTACGCCGACGCCGAACACAGACACACGGCGCAGAAACCTGAGGCGATAGAAATCTAGTGGACAGTGGTCAGTGGCCGGTGGTCAAAAAAACCGACCGGCAACTGACCACTGACTGCTGACCACTGACTAAGATATGGCAGACATTCAATATTACGGCACGGGCCGCAGAAAGACTTCGACCGCACGCGTTTACCTACGTCCGGGCAGCGGAGCGATCGTGGTAAACAAGCGTGAATTTAATTCGTACTTTCCAAACGAAGCGTTGCAGATGATCATTCGTCAGCCGCTCAATTTAACCGAGACGACCGACAAGTTCGACATTTATGTAAATGTCGATGGCGGCGGCACGGCCGGACAGGCCGGTGCGGTTCGTCACGGCATCACGCGTGCGTTGATGGAATTTAACGCCGATTTTCGTCCAGCTCTGAAAAAAGCGGGACTTGTTACGCGCGATCCACGTCAGAAAGAACGTAAGAAATACGGTCAGAAAGGCGCACGTGCGAGATTCCAGTTCTCGAAACGATAAGAAGATGGTTGTTCGTTGTCGGTGGTTCATTGGCAAATTTCTTGCGACGAACAACGAACAACGAACGACGATCAATACCATTAGCGAAACGCTTGGTTGTTTGCCCGTTTCGCTGAGTACAGAAACCAAGGAGAAATAAAGTTTTGGCTACAGTTACGATGAAGGAACTCCTCGAAGCAGGGGTTCATTTTGGTCACCAAGTCCGCCGTTGGAACCCGAAGATGAAGGAATACATCTTTGGCTCTCGCAACGGCATTTATATTATTGACCTGCAAAAAACGCAGAAGCTCTTCCGCGACGCCCTTGCGTATGTACAGGAAAGTCTGGCCGAACGTCCGAATCAGAAAGTGCTCTTTGTCGGCACAAAGCGTCAAGCGCAAGATGCTATCAAGGAAGAAGCTGAGCGATGCGGGCAGTTTTACGTGAACAACCGTTGGCTTGGCGGCCTGCTTACAAATTACGAAACGGTCAAGAAATCGATCAATCGGCTCAAGGAAATTGAGTCCATGCGCGAAGACGGACGCGCCGAGATGCTCACTAAGAAAGAGCGTCTGCAACTCGACCGCGAGCACGAAAAATTGATGAAGAATCTCGCCGGCATCAAGGACATGAACGGGATGCCGGACATGCTCTTCGTGATCGACGTCCGCAAAGAAGACATTGCGATAAAAGAGGCAAACCGCCTCAACATCCCTATTGTCGCGGTTGTTGATACAAACTGCTCGCCCGAAGGGATACATCATGTGATCCCCGGTAATGACGATGCGCTTCGTGCGATCAAGCTGTTTGCGTCGCGTATCGCCGACGCGATCATCGAGGGCCGACAGGTCGGCACAGAGGGTGGCGTTGCGGTCACTGAAACCGCTGAGGAAAGTGAAGAGACAGCCGCTAAGACTGAGATCTCACTGACCTCGATACCGAAAGAGTATCTGTCCGAGGATGAGCGAGCGGAGATAGAATCGGCTGAGATCCCCGACGAAGAAGAGGATGACGAGGCCGTTTCTGCTGAAATGGAGGTCGCGGGCGAAACAGCGACGGCGGCAGAGCCTGCTGTGGCAGAGGAACAGCCTGCTGTAGCAGAGGAACAGCCTGCTGAGCCAACAACGGAAGAAAGTACAGAAGCAACAGCGAGTTAGAACCTGAATTCCAAATTTCAGATTCCAGTTTAGCGAGTGCTTCTCGCTCGGGATTTGAAATTTGGAATTTGAAATTTTGAATCAGATTATTTTGAGGAAGTTATGGCAGACATTACAGCAAGCGCAGTAAAATCTTTGCGTGAAAAAACCGGCGCCGGTATGGTCGATTGTAAGAACGCTCTTGTCGACGCAAATGGCGACGAATCAGCGGCTATCGAGATACTTCGTAAGAAGGGTATCGCAACCGCCGATAAAAAAGCCGGCCGTGTGACGGCCGAGGGTGCCGTCGGATCGTACATTCACATGGGTGGAAAGGTTGGCGTGCTCGTCGAGATCAATTGCGAGAGCGATTTTGTTGCTCGCGGCGAAGAGTTTCAGCAACTGGTCAAGGATGTCGCGATGCACATCGCAGCGACCGACCCGCGTTTTGCGACCCGCGACGAAGTTCCGGCGAACGAACTCGAAAAAGAGCGTGAGATCTTGATGGAACAGCTCAAGAATGACCCTAAGAACGCAAGCAAGCCTGATGACGTTTTGAACAAGATCATCGAGGGCCGACTGAATAAGTTTTACGAGGAAAACGTTCTCGTCGATCAGCCGTTTGTAAAAGATCCGGCAAAAACAGTTGGCGAGCTCGTCACCGAAAAAGTCGCGTCTATCAAAGAGAACATCTCGATTCGTCGCTTCGCTCGTTTTAAGATGGGCGAGGGCATCGAGAAAAAGACAGACGACTTCGCGGCAGAAGTCGCCTCTATGGTCGGCTAGGCGGAGTTGCAAGTTCAAAGTTCCGAGTTTCGAGTTGGTTTCCAATTCTAAACCCGGAACTCGGAACTCGGAACTCGGAACTAACAATGAAGCCAGTATTCAAACGCATTCTCCTCAAATTGTCCGGCGAAGCTCTGATGGGCGGACAGAATTACGGCATTGATACCGCGGTTGCTGAGTCGGTTGCCAAAGAAATTAAGACAGCCGTCGACCTCGATATCGAGGTCGCAATCGTTGTCGGCGGCGGCAATATTTTTCGCGGCGTTTCAGAGTCGGCGGGAAATATGGACAGAGCAGCTGCCGACTACATCGGTATGCTCGCGACCGTGATGAACGCTGTCGTTTTGCAGGACGCACTCGAACACCAGGATGTTTATACGCGGGTGATGTCTGCCATCGACATTCCGCAGCTTGCCGAGCCGTTCATTCGTCGCCGTGCGATCCGGCATCTTGAGAAAAAGCGGGTCGTGATATTCGCCGCCGGCACCGGAAACCCATATTTTACGACCGATTCTGCCGCAAGCTTACGAGCTCTCGAGGTCGGAGCCGAGGCGATCCTGAAAGCGACAAAGGTCGATGGCATTTATTCGGCCGATCCGGTGACGGATAAATCGGCAACAAAATTCGATAGGATAACTTTTCAGGAAGTCCTCGAAAAGCAGCTAAAGGTCATGGACGCATCGGCGATCTCGCTCTGCAAGGACAACGATCTTCCGATAATGGTCTTCAACATGAAAGAGAACGGAAATATAATAAAAGCTGTCAGCGGCGACACGTCGATCGGCACGCTGGTAACAAACTGAGTGGTCGGTGGCCGGTGGATAGTGTTCAGAAAATGAACCTCTGACATCTGACAACCAGCCACTGATCACTGACCACTGATAAAATATGAGCGTTCAGGATATCGTTAAAGAAACCGGGCCGAAGATGGATTCGGTCGTAGAAGATTTCAAACGCAAACTCGGGAACGTGCGCACCGGACGTGCGACGGTCGGTTTGCTAGACGCGGTTCATGTCGATTATTACGGCACAATGACGCCGCTCAGCCAGATGGCTTCGATAGCTGTCCCCGAGCCGCAGATGCTGACAGTGCAGCCGTGGGACGCCACCGCGATGGCCGCGATCGAAAAGGCGATCACCGCCGCAAACCTTGGTCTCACACCGTCAAATGACGGCAAGATAATTCGGCTCGGGATACCGGCGCTAAACGAGGAACGTCGCAAGCAGTTTGCCAAACAGGTTCACGAACTTGCCGAGGAACACCGCATTGCGGTGCGCAACATCCGCCATCACTCGAACGACGCCTTGAAAAAACTTCTCAAGGACAAAGCCATCTCAGAGGACGACGAACGCGGCGGCCTCGACGACGTCCAAAAACTCACAAACATATACATTGCAAAGATCGACGAGTTCTCGAAAAACAAAGAGCACGAGATCATGAGCGTTTAAGTCGGTTTGCACAGGCCCGGGCGCAATCAAGGGCGGAAGCCAGAAGTTGAGTGTTCCGCCCTTGCTCACGCGCGGGCTTGCGCAATTATTCTTCTTTCGCTTCGTTCGTGAATTGGAGTATATTTATCTCAATTCAGCCCCCGCGAGCGTTATGAACAAAGTTGCCCGTCACAACCGCTACATTGCCACCGTCAGTCTAATACTTGCGTTGTTATCGAGCGCGCTTCCCTGCGGACCGGGTTACACAACGCCGCTGTTTGACACGACGGGATCGCCGGAGAACCCCTGGAGCGAATACGCGGCAGGACGGCTCGGCATTGTAAAGCCGACATTTCATCGCTCGGTGCTGATCGCGGCATACAGACATATTGCAGGCAACGGCCTGAACGCCGCCGAGCAGCGGGCCCTTGTCGATGTTTGGACGGCGGAGATAAAGAACAAGGATCACGGCGACGACACCGTAGACGATGTCGTACAGGCTTGGGTTAAAAAACGCAAGGAAGTTTTCGAAAAGGAAGAAAAGCCGCCAGAGATTTACGCCGAGCGAGCCTATGGCGGTTACGATTTCTTTCCAAACTGTACAAAGAACGCGTTCGAAACGGCGACCGAGACCCTGAGCGATCGCATCGCAAAACATGGGCCGAGCGATGCGAACGTCATCGATTGGACGCGCGGACAAGATCAGGTTTTTCAGAATTGTTCGAGCGGAAAGCGTTCGCCCGATGACGCTCCGCCCGGCGCACCCGTTTGGCTGCAAAAAGATCGTGCTTACCAGCGCGCGGCTGCGGAGTTTTATTCGCTCGATTACGAAGCCGCGAAACGCCACTTTGCCGAGATCGCTCAGGACAGCGAATCGCCGTGGGCGGAAACTGCCGATTACCTCGTTGCTCGTACATTGATCCGCCAGGCGAGTCTCTCAAAAGACGCGGCGAAAACTGCGCAGTTTTACGAAGATGCCGAACGTCACCTGCAAAAGTTTGCATCGCGCAGCGGCAAATTTTTCGCGTCCGCCGAACGCATGCTCGGCCTCATCGCCTATCGCCTTCGCCCGAAAGAGCGTGTATCTGAGCTCGCAAAAAAGATCGCGATCTTCGGGGGCAACGACAATTTTCGCCAGGACGTGATCGATTACACGTGGCTGATGGATAAGTTTGAGGCTCAGATTCTAAGCTCGGAGCAGATGCGAAAACTGGATGAGGAAATGAAGGAGACTCTCAAGACGTCACCCAATGCGAATAAAGTAGCTGAAAATTCTTCTCCTTACACTCCGCCGAAAATAGCTGATGACGAACTTCAACTGGTTCTTTACTCACCTGATGATTCGACCACTTGGCGATTCGTTGTCAAAACAGACGCAACGGATGACGACGCAATTGTTGAAGCGGAAAAGGTCGTGGGCCGGCCACTGACAGACTCGGAAAAAACTCACGTCAAAGACCAGCGTCGCACGGCTTACTCAGACCGTTTTCACACCAATCGCGATATTGGTTATGACGGTGGAAATTTCGGTGACGAAAAACTGTCGCCGTCCTTGATGCCCGATTTTCTACGGCAAGACGAGTTGACCGATTGGTTGTTTACCTATCAAATGCCGGGCGCCGAGGCATATATTTATTCGCTCGACAGATTTAAATCGACAGGTTCCGAACTATGGCTGATGACCGCTCTCGCGAAAGCGGAAAAGAGCTCGACGCAGCTCGCTCGCCTACTTGAGGCAGCAGAGAAAGCAAATACTTCATCGCCCGCTTACACGACGATCGCTTATCACACCGCACGAATACACCTCGCTCTCGGTAAGAATGCCGAAGCACGAAAGCTCATCGACGAAATGCTGGCATCGGGCGATCTGCTGACTATCTCGGCACGAAACTCGTTTCAGACCTTGAAACTAGATCTCGCCGAAACGATGGAAGACTTTCTGAGATACTCGCTCCTTAGGCCGTACGGGTTTGATTTTGACGGCAGCGCGGGAACTATAGACGAGTTCATCGCCGAGCAAAAAAAGTGGTATAACCCCGAGTACTCCGAGGGCAAAACCCGCGAGCAATACGAAGCTGAAGTAGAAGCGCGATTCACCGACGAAAAACTTTGGCAAAGCCGTGGAATGTTCGACTACGAGACGATCGAAACCTTTAATCAGCACTTCCCGACCGTGTCGCTGATCGATGTCATGAACTCACCGGCACTACCCGACTATATGCGTCGGCGATTCGCGATCGCGATCTGGACGCGCGCATTTTTGTTGAGCGATATGCAATCCCTCAACAAAGCAGCGCCTGAGCTAATAAAGGCCTTTCCCGAGTTTGAAGAGAAATTGGCAAGAGTAAATGCCGCTAAGACACCCACGGCCCGCGAGAGAGCGCTTCTCTATTTTGTCCTTAAAAATCCGGTCCTCAGTCCATACATCGAGGACGGCATGGGACGCATGGACAACACGCAAGAGCAATGGTCGTCAGACGACTGGTGGTGCGAGCCATACGATTCGGAATACAATGACGCGACAAATTCGCAGAAGCCGAAGCAACTGCCACGACGGCCAGCGTTCTTGAGTCCGGCGCAGAGCTCTGCCGCACAGGCAGAACGCAAACGACTAAAAGCTCTCGGCGACGCACCGAAATTCCTCGCTGAAAGGGTAATGACCTGGGCGAGGCGCTCGCCCATGGACCGTCGCGTGCCCGAGGCTCTCTATATCATGATCGAGGCAAATGGCTGGACAAAATATGGCTGCGGCAATAACGAAGAGCTGCGTGACCAGATGGCCGCACTTCTAAAAAGTAAGTATCCCAACAGCGAGTGGACGAAGAAATTGATCACGGACGAGAGCAGTGAGTAGATTGACTATTTTGCACCTTTGGCGTCCTGCTCAGACTTGAATTTATCGAGCTCCTTCTTAAACTCGCCACAGCTCTTCGCGATCTCGGCCTTGTTGCCTTTGTTTTCCTCGACCGATGTCTTGATCGATTCCTTGATCTTGTTCAGTACGACGGCCTTGCCCGCTTTTGTAATAAAGTTGTCGTCTGGATTATTGAGCTCGGATGTGATCGCGTCGATGACCTCGTCACACTCCGCGATGCCGATCTTTTCTTCGCCGACGGCTGTATCGACGGCCTTATCGGTCAGTGTCTTGTTTGAATTTGTCTGGCCAGCCTTGTCGGCAAACGGATTGATCGAACTGCAGGCTAGACCGACAAACAGAAGTATCATCAGCGCGATTGACGCAAAAATCGTATTTTTCATAAACCTATTTCCTCCGCTCGTCCGTTTACGCTTCCATCCGTCGCGGCGTTCAATCTTTCTGCAGATTCGCAAATTTCTCGATCAGTTTCTTCTGCCCAAAACCGGGGAAGCTCACCGTTAGCTTAGCATTGTCGCCGCTTCCCTCACGTCGAAGCACGAGCCCGCGGCCGTACTTTTCGTGACGTACATAATTGCCGGCTGAAAGAGCCTGCGGACTTGAAACCGCGGGTTGCGCGTCTTTTGAACCTGCGGCCTTCAGCCGTTCGAACGTCGTCGAACCCGAAGACGACTTACGATCTCTCTCAGTGTCTCCGCGTTTCTCTGGCGTGATTTCTTTGTTCTTAAAAAACTCTGCGACGGCGTCGCTGCTGTTGTAAGTCTTTCCTGCATAGACATTTCGCGGCTTGGGCGGTGGCGACTCTATATCGCCGCGGAGTGCTGATGCGGCGGCTTTTGCCGACATCGTGATCGAGCTTCTTGCATACGACAGCCACGAGGAACCTGTGGAAAGATCTTCGATCAGTTCAAGCGGCATTTCGTTTAAGAACTGCGACGGTTCGGAAGCGAAGTCCTCGCCAAATGTACGTCGCCTCATCGCGTGGGTCACATACAAGATCTTCTCCGCGCGGGTGATCGCTACATACGCGAGACGACGCTCCTCTTCAAGCTCTTTTTCGTCCGCGATCGAACGCGAATGAGGAAAGACGCCGTCTTCCAGCCCGACGAGAAACACTATGGGAAACTCCAGCCCTTTAGCCGAATGGGCCGTCATCAACGTCACACCGGCGTTGCCGTCGTACTTATCGGTGTCGGCGGTCAGCGCTGCATGATCGATAAAATCACGGAGTCCGTTCTCCTGCTGGCGGTCATAGTCGACAGCCGCGTTGACGAGTTCTTCTAGGTTTTCGAGCCGTGCGAGCGATTCGTCCGAATTCTCGGTTCGCAGAGTGTTTGCGTAACCGCTATCCTCGATGGCCGCAACGACCACGTCGGAAACTGCCTTGCCCGTGTCAGCCGATTCGCTAATCTTCTTGATCAGGCCCTCGATTGTCCTTTTGAACGCCTTTAGCGCTTCCCTGGCACGCGGCGTTAGATTTATGGACTGTAACACGTCGGGATCGGTAACCGTCTTGATCGTCATCCAGAGCGACGAGCCGTTAGATTTCGCGAGCCGCTGTAGTTCATCAAGCGTCGTTTTGCCTATGCCGCGCGGCGGCGTGTTGATCACGCGAAGCAGTGCGATGTCGTCAAAGGGATTTAGCGCGAGCTTGAGATAGGCGACGATGTCCTTGACCTCGGCTCGCTCGTAAAACGAAAAACCGCCGACAATGTTGTAGTCGATGCGAAGACGACGAAGCGATTCTTCAAAAAGACGCGACTGTGCGTTTGTGCGATAGAGAACCGCGATCCTGTCAGACAAACTGCGGCGTTGATGCTGCTCGATCTGCGATGCGACAAAGCGAGCTTCGCCGTCGCCGTCGTAGGCCTGAAAGTAGAAAATACTCTCGCCGCCCGGATTTGCCGTCCACAGCTTCTTTTTCTTTTGGCGAGTGTTGTTCGAGATGATCGCATCGGCCGCGTCAAGTATCGTCTGCGTCGAACGATAATTCTGTTCGAGCAGAATTACTTTCGCGCTTTGGAAATGCTGCTCAAACTCGAGAATGTTACGGATGTCAGCCTGACGAAACCCGTAAATGCTCTGCGCGTCGTCGCCAACCACGCAAATATTCTGCTGTTTCTCGGTCAGGTAATTTATGAGTGCAAACTGCAACGCGTTCGTGTCCTGATATTCGTCTACGAGAATGTACTTGAAACGCTCGTTGTACTTTTCACGTGTCTCGCGAGACTGTCTCAACAAGCTGACAGTTTTGATGAGCAGATCGTCAAAGTCGAGCGCGTTTGCCAGGTTCAACCGCTCGTCGTACATCTTAAAAACTCGCGCGATGGTCGCCTTTTTCTCGTCGCCGTATTCGACCTTTGAGGCATATAGCTCGTGATCTTCGCCACGATTCTTTGCTGAGCTGATCGCGTTTCGCACACTTCGCGGGATGGTTTGTTTTTCGTCGAGACCGAGATCTTTGATGCACGCTTTTACGACCTTTTGCGAATCGTCGGTGTCGTAGATCGTGAACGATCTTTTGTATCCTTCGTCCAGCTTTTCTATGTCCTGTCTGAGAATGCGGACGCACAAACTATGAAACGTTGAGATCAGCGGCGCGCTCTGCAGACGCTCGCCTTTCAGGAGCTTTTCGACACGCTCGCGCATCTCGCCGGCGGCTTTGTTCGTAAAGGTAACGGCGAGGATATTGTGCGGAGCAACTCCTTTCTCCGCGATCAGGTAGGCGATGCGAACGGTAATGACCCGCGTCTTGCCCGAACCCGCGCCTGCGAGAATTAGCAGCGGCCCCTCAGTGTGCTGCACGGCCTCGGCTTGTTGCGGATTCAATGTTGAAAGTAATTCCATGTCTAAAACTTCTTTAGCCGCAGATCAACGCAAAATGACCCAGACAAGCTGGCGAGAAACATCTGTGTTTATCTGTGTCTATCTTTGGTCAGATTCCTCATTTTATCAATGCTTGAATCTCTTTAAACTTCTCGTGCTTTGCGTCGCGCATCAGTTCGAACAGCGCCATTTCTATCGAAGATTCGATCACGCCGCTGCGGCGCATCTTTGCGAGACCGGTGAGGCGATTATATTCGAACCGCGAGGTCACGCAATCACAAAGAACGTGAACCTGAAAGCCACGATCTAATAAGTCGTGCGCGGTTTGACTGACGCAAATGTGCGTTTCGAGACCGCAGATGACCGTTTGTTTTATGCCGAGACCATTTAGTCGATCGACAAAAGTGTCTGCACCGCACGAGCTAAATACCGTCTTTTCATAGATTTCGAGGTTGTCGGATAAAACGCTCTTTATCTCGTCGGCGATATTCCCGAGACCTTTTGGATATTGCTCGGTCACAAAAACCGGCAGGCCTAAGATCTGAAAACCGCGCACGGCCGACGCGACACGACGCGCCGTGATCTCGAAATCGGGAATAGCGGTGCGAAACGCCTCTTGGACGTCGATAACGATCAAGGACGTGGCTTTTGGGTCTAAGATATTCGGGTGCGGCATCGTTCAACTGCTGATTTCGGATCGCGGATCGCGGATCTTTTCTTCCTCACGAAGTCGCTCTTCCTTCTCACGCATCTCTTTTCGATATGTTTTGAAGAAAAAACATACCGCAACCGCGGAGACGATCAGGATCAAGGTCATCATCGCGGCGATGAAATAAACTTCAGCTCTTCCGGCTCCCGGCATGCTCTTAGTCTAAAGGCTGAAGTCCCAAGTCCCAAGTCCTTAACTCAGCTCAACAAAACTTGGGACCTGGGACTGTGGACTTGGGACTTAACTTGGCGCTTGATTTGGCGGAAAAGAACGCTCATGCGCATCCATAAGTCGATTCTTGTACACATCGGGAAGCGTACGCACTTTTTTGTTTCGGTCGGTGACGAGATGTAACGTCTCAGCCTCGGCAATCAGCATGTCGTCCGAGGCACGATAGACCTCGTAGATAAATCTTAAACTGCGACTTCGCAGTTCCCCGATCTGAGTTCGAATGGTCAATACGTCGTCGTAATGTGCGGGCGATTTGTAGCGGCAGTAGGCTTCGGCAACGACCATCAAGGCATCGTCTTCCTCCTCCATCTCTTTGTAAGAAAAGCCTTTAGAGCGACAAAACTCGCTGCGGCCGGCCTCGAACCAGACAAGATAATTCGCGTGATGCACGATTCCCATCTGATCGGTTTCGGCGTAACGGACGCGAACTTCACATTCATGCCAGCCGTCCATAAGAAATTGGCTGGGAGACAGGGATTCGAACCCCGATAGGCAGATCCAGAGACTGCAGTCCTACCATTAGACGATCTCCCAGCGCTAGTAATAATCTACGTGGCGGGACGAGCGATTGTCAAACGGCATTGCCAACGCCATAAGTCATTGGCAGAATAGTAAGTTATGTCCGCTGACAAGCAGATCATCAATAACCGGCTCGCTTTTCACGAGTATACGATCCTCGACAGATACGAGGCAGGTATAGCTCTCGTCGGGACCGAAGTAAAGAGCATCATGGCCGGGCGAATTCAGCTAAAAGAGTCGTTCGTGCAGATCAAAGACGGCGAAGTTTGGTTGGTGGGCGCTCACATTTCCCACTATTCACACGGCAATATCAACAATCACGACGTTCTGCGTGAGCGAAAGCTGCTGCTCCACCGGCGCGAGATCGAAAAGCTGCAAAAAGAGACAACACAAAAGGGAATGACGCTCGTCGTGACCAGCATTTACTGGAAGAATGGGCGGATAAAATTTGAGATCGGCGTCGCCAAGGGTAAGAAACTTTACGACAAACGCGAGACGGAAATGCGTAAAACAATCGAAAAAGAAACAAAAGCCGAGTTGAAACAGCGGCTGAGATAAGTTATAGATATACCAACGATTTATTCTGTTAAACCAATATTTTTGAGGTGTAAATGAAGTTTCAGGCAATTACCGGAAATTTTGCAGAGGCTGCTGCGGAAGCCTTAGCCGTGGCTGTGTTCAAGGGCGAAAAGCCGTCCGAAGGCCTGCTGCAGAAGCTCGACAAACTGACCGGCGGCCTTGTTGGGCCGGTTTTCAAAGCTGACGAATTCAAGGGCGATGTCGGCGAAACGGCGCTTATTCGCTTCGCTCCGAAAGGTAAGGTGACGGCGAGCCGCCTCCTGCTTGTCGGTGTTGGGAAGAAAGCCGACTACAAACCACATATGGTTTCGTCTGTTTCGGGAACAGCCACGAGATTCTTGCGAAAACGCAATATTAAGGGTTTTGCCCTTCTCGCCAGAAGCTCGGGAAGTGCGATCGAAGAAGCTCAACACGCTGTTCAGGGTTTTATCACGAGCCAATATGAGCTCGATAAATACAAGACAAAAGACAAGAACAAGAAGTCCGTTAAGACGCTGATTGTCTGCGTTGACGGGGCCGAACTTTCTGACGTTAAGCTCGGCGTTTCACGCGGCCGCGTCATCGGTGAGTCGATGAATTTCACCCGCGATCTCTCAAATGAGCCGCCAAACATCCTCACACCGACCGAAATGGCAAATCGCGCCAAAGCGATGGCGGACGAAACCGGGCTTAAGTTCGAAGCTCTCAACGAAGCAAAGATGGCTGAGCTCGGCATGGGATCGCTGTTGAGCGTTTCCATCGGTTCAGAACAGCCTGCAAAATTGATCGTCTTAAGATACACGCCCGAAAATTCCACCGGACAGAAGGGTGAGTTGCTGGCGCTCGTCGGCAAGGGCGTTACGTTCGACACCGGCGGTATCAGTCTAAAACCCGGCGAAGGCATGGACGCGATGAAGTACGACATGACGGGCGGCGGAACGGTTATCGGCACGATGCGCGCCATCGCGTTGCTAAAGCCGAGCGTTCCTGTGATCGGTATCGTCGCCGCGGTTGAGAACATGCCCGACGGTAAGGCTTCGCGGCCGAGCGATGTCGTAACTGCATCGAACGGCAAGACGATCGAGATCCTCAACACCGATGCCGAAGGCCGCCTTATCCTCGCTGACGCCGTCGCCTATGCCGAAAAGCAAGGTGCGACCCGCATCGTCGATATGGCGACGCTCACGGGTGCCGTTATCATCGCCCTCGGTGATGTTAATACGGGCATCATGGGCAACGATCAGGAACTTGTTGACGAGATCATCGCGTGTGGCAAAGAGGTGGGCGAGGGCTTCTGGCAACTCCCGCTCGGTGCCGATTACAGCAAGATGATCAAGTCCGACATTGCCGATATCAAGAATATCGGCCCGCGCGGCAAGGCCGGCACCATCATGGGCGCCGTCTTTATCCAGGAGTTTGTCGATAAAGCAAAATGGGCACACCTCGACATCGCCGGAACGGCATGGTGCGACAGCGTCAAGGGTCATCAGGCAAAGGGCCCGACGGGTGTGGCGATCAGAACTTTGTTGAGATTAGTCGAAAAGTCGCAGTAACGCGACAAGGTAGAAGCAGGGGAAACGCAATGAAAACGGTCATCACCGAAGTCGTATTCGGAACAAATGCGAAACTGAGCGGCGTAATCGCGCTCGCCGTCGTTCTCTCGGTCGCCCTCGGATGTAATTGCGGCAAGGATTTTGACCTGGCCAATCTCGCTAAGAACGCAAACACCGGCGGTTTTTCGAACTCATCAAACGACACGTCCGATGGCTCAGTGCCGTCTGACGCGGTAGTCGAGGGCCTGATCAAAGAAACCATGCGCGAGTTTGCGGACGCTGTCGACACGGGTGATTTTAACGCGATTCATGACAACGCCTCGTCAGACTTTCAGGGAACCTATACCGTCGACGAAATGAAGACGGCGTTCAAATCGTACACCGACAAAAAGAAGGTGATCGTACCGATATTGAACAAGATCGAGGCCACCGATGCTGAGTTTGATAGTCCGCCATCGATCAGAACTGAAAAGGGCCTGAATATCCTCGTTGCAAAAGGAAAGTTTAAGACAAAACCGTTTCAGACGCGTTTCGATTACGAGTACGTAATGCGCGGCGGCGAGTGGAAACTGCTCAAGCTGATCATCAAAATTGCGTAAGACTGCTTGCAAAGTCACGTGGGTTGCAGAGTTATGAAGTTGGCGAATACTGTCTTCATAACTTTGCAACCTCGCAACTTCGCAACTTTGTAACTTTTTATGAAAATTCACGAGTATCAAGGCAAAGCACTGTTAAAAGAGTACGGCGTTCCCGTGCCGCGCGGTATTGTGGCGCGTACGCCTGATGAAGCAGAAGCCGCAGCAAAAGAACTTGGCACGGATGTCGTCGTCGTGAAAGCCCAGATCCATGCCGGCGGCCGCGGCAAGGGCGGTGGCGTCAAGATCGCTAAGTCGCCCGCCGAAGCGAGAGAGTTAGCATCGCAAATTCTCGGCATGCAGCTCATCACGCACCAAACCGGCCCCGAGGGCCGCGAGGTAAAAACACTCCTTATCGAAGAAGGTCTGCCGATAGATCGCGAGTTTTATCTAGGCATCACGCTTGATCGCGTCACGGGGCGTAATGTATTTATGGCATCGTCGGCCGGTGGTATGGACATCGAGAAAGTCGCGGAAGAGACGCCGGAGCTTATCTTGAAAGAGACGATAGACCCTTCGGTTGGGCTTCGTGGTTTTCAGGCGAGAAAGATGGCGTTCGGTCTCGGCATACCGAATGACCTGGTCAATCAAGCCGCGTCGTTCATGCTGAAACTCTACGAAGCTTACGAGAAGATGGACGCTAGCCTAGTCGAGATAAACCCGTTTCTGCTCACCAAAGACAATCGCCTGATCGCGCTCGACGCAAAGGTAACCTTCGACGATAACGCGATGTTCCGGCACAAAGATTACGCCGAGCTTCGCGACCTCGACGAGGAGGAGCCGCTCGAGATCGAGGCCTCAAAACACGACCTCAATTACATTAAGCTCGATGGCAACATCGGCTGTATGGTCAACGGTGCTGGCCTGGCGATGGCGACGATGGACATCATCAAGCTCGCGGGCGGTGAACCGGCAAACTTCCTCGACGTCGGCGGCGGTGCATCGCAGGAACGCGTAGAGCAGGCGTTCAAGATCTTGCTCGCCGACCAAAACGTCAAAGCCGTGCTTATAAACATCTTCGGCGGCATCGTCCGCTGTGACATGGTCGCAAACGGCGTGGTAGCCGCGGCAAAGAATCTCGGCGTCTCAATCCCGATCGTCGCCCGCCTAGAGGGCACAAACGTCGAAGAAGGCCGGCGCGTCCTCTCTGAGTCAAACATCGGCATCATCCCCGCAACGACAATGAACGACGCCGCCGAAAAAGTCGTCGCCGCCGCTGCGTAGGAACTCTAGCCACGAATTAACACAGATGTTCACGAGTTAGCTGACGTAGCTTAGGGACGAGTCAAGTTGACCGTCCATTGCTTGACGTCGGTGACTTCGCCTTTACAGGTGTCGATGATGAGTCCAATGAACTCAAGCTCGACGGTGCATGGCACATTAGGCTTGGTCGAGTTCCATCCGGGCTCGTCCCATCCGAAGTATACGCAGCCGTCCGCACGGTTAGGGCTGTACTTGTCATTATCCGTCTGTGGATTGTCATCGCGATGGCCGTAGTAGCCATGCATATCGGCGCCATGCTCGTTCGGAATGCCGTCTTCGCGGTAATCGGTCTCGTGCAAGTCACCGTCGGGAAGGGCGTGCTTTTGCTTTTTACCATTTAAGGTGAATTTTCCACGGACGTATTGACGGTATTCGCAACAAGGACACAGGCAAGGGTCAGGCGCGCCGTTGAACTCGGCCTTCATCTCAAAGGATTCCGTCAGTTGAGTCGGGTTTTTTGTGACAGACCGGTTCGCCGGAGCGTCAAACATCTTAAGACAACAGTTTTTGCCCTTTCGTTTACGCTTTTTTAGATACCGATACAGGTAAACGCCAAGCAGAAACAGAACCACCGCAATAAGTATCGCCAAAAGCCAGTTTTTCGGTTTCGGTGGAGCCGGCTGCGGTAACGGTGCGGGAGCCGGAGCTGGGCCTGGCGCAGGGCCGGGAGTCGGGCTGGGTGTTATAATCGGTGGCCACGGAGTGCCCGGTGTCGGCACCTTTTGGCCGCCGGGAGGTTCTTCTTCGTCGTCGTCAAAAAAATCAAATGTAGTCGACTCGTCCGCTATTATGACGTCGAGAGTTTTGGGGTCGGACTCAAGGCGTGTCAGGACGAAATCAGCAGTCGCCTGTAGCGACGGGCCGCCATGAACGGGG
The DNA here is from genome assembly GCA_046154245.1 of Pyrinomonadaceae bacterium. GTDB lineage: Bacteria > Acidobacteriota > Blastocatellia > Pyrinomonadales > Pyrinomonadaceae > OLB17. The sequence continues at coordinate 89,279 of JBJXFZ010000021.1, read as the reverse complement.
AGATATTCTGGCTCAGGCCGGCTCAAGTACTCGGCGGGGGTGCCTTTAGCATCGCGAACGGCGACCGATATCTGATCACTTGAGATATTAGGCAACTGCTTGGAACGAGTACCTATCTGGATAATCAGAGATATATTGATCGTGTCATCAATCTCGCCGCGTGGATAAACCCAGTACGGCCCCACTCGTTTGCCTCGTAATCGAATCTTCATGTCTTCACCTCCGCTCTCTACTAACTCACTTCAGAACAATGCGGATCAACTTCTGCTGATTTGTCTTTTATGCCCGACACGATATAACAAGGCTTATTAGAAATCAAGTCAACTTACTAGAGCTTTACGTAAATTCGCTTGCGATACAGCAGCCAGATTAGGAAGAGCCACAGCAGAATAAAGCTAATGGCGAACGCGAGCGAGGCATCGATCGGTTGGAAGATGGGCAGAAAGACGTTTTGCATTGTCCATTTCTGTATCGAGACGAGTTGACCATCCGAGCCCGTGACCCTGTAAGCTGAGATCAGGCGGGCCATGATCCCCGAAAAGACGAAGAGTGCGAGGGCGTTTGCGCCAAAGACCTCAAACGGCCACGCCCATCGTCGGTAACCCTTGATGTCGATCAGCCAATAGCAAAAACCGAGCACGAGCAGTGCGAGCCCTGTCGTCGCGACGACATACGAGCTTGTCCACAGAGCTTTGTTCATTGGCAAATAGCTGTGCCAGATCAGTCCGAGGGCGAGGAGGGTAACGCCGAAGAAGAACAGTCCAGAAACTTTGTTCAATGGCGAATTGTGAATGGTGAATGATGAATTCTCGGATCGGGATTCGCCATTCATCATTCTGAATTCATCGTTTCTCATCAGCCAACTTCCCGTCAGCACACCCGAGATACACGTCACGATCGCCGGGATGGTTGATAGTAAACCTTCGGGATCAAAGACTTTGCCTCCACGCCAGATGTGGTTTTCGGTCAGGATCAGACGGTCCAGGTAAGCAGCGAGATTACACGCCTTGTCGTTGATCGTAGTGACCTCGCATCCCGGAACCGGTATCACAGTCATTATCAGCCAATAGCCGAATAGCAGCACGACCGAAATTCCGACGAGTTGTTTCCAATTGAAATGCAGGAATAAGATCGACGTGATCAGATAAACAAGTGCGATCCGCTGCAGTACGCCCATAATGCGCAGCGTTCCGAAGTTGTACCCAACGACGTTGTAACCCGTGAGATTGAGAGCGACGATGCCCACTACGCCGACAGCGACGAGAGCACCCGCGACCTTATAATTTCGCAGTAAGAGAAAAAGAAAACCGGCCGTAAGCGCCAGCCAGATAAGCATCTTTTGCCAGTCCGGCGCATCCGAGGCCTGAAACTGAAAAAACGGCAGGATCGACATCGCAGCCCCGCAGAGATAGATGAGCAGCGAGCGCGAGACGATCTTCCAGTAAACGCCGCGCGTCGGTTTCGCCCCGCCGTCACCCGAGTTCGCGACCCGTCGTCCAAGAGCGATCGAGATCGATACTCCGACAATAAAAAGAAAGAACGGGAAGATCCAGTCAGTCGGTGTCAGACCGTGCCACGCAGCGTGTTCGAGCGGCCAGTAGACGGGCGAAGTGCCGGGATTATTGACAAGCACCATTCCCGCGATTGTCATACCGCGGAAGACGTCGAGGGAAATTAGCCGTTGAGTCATGTCTGACATGTCTGACGTGTCCGTAGCCCGCGTGTAAACAAGGGCTACCGTTGCTAATATTCGATGGTAGCCCTTACTTACGTGCGGGCTACTGACACGATTTACCAGCCATTTCGCTCTCGAAGCCGCGTGATGTGAGCCGTGTGATGCTTTGAGTGCCAAGCGTAAAGCGCGAGAAAGCCGTCAATCGTCCACTCGCCAGAGTCGGGATGAATGAGCTTGCGCTCAAAATCGGCGTCGGTCATCGACTCGAGCAAAGCGGACCAACGCTGATGGATCGCCTCGATCATCTTCAGCGAAACATCAATAGGCAGACGGTTATCGGCGAGCTCGGCCCACCGATCCTCATAATAGGGACGAATCGTCGGCACGTCCTCGGTCAGCGCGAGTTTGAAGCGAATGAGCGAGTTCGCGTGACTGTCGGCGACGTGGTGAACCGTCTGGCGAACGGTCCAGCCGCCGGGGCGATATTCGGTATCGAGCTGCTCGTCACCAAGTCCGGCGACAGCCTCGGCGAGTATGGACGGTAGATTCTTGATCGTACGAAGGTTCTCGCCGCGGTTCGCAAAGTTGTCTGGGTCGAATTGTCCGATCGGGTAGCTTAGGTTGTCGGTCATATGTTTTGTTGCACAAGCCCGCGTGTAAACAAGGGCGGAAGAGTCAACGTTGAATGTCCCGCCCTCGCTTACGCGCGGGCTTGTGCATTAGCCCTCAAAATAATTCTCAAACCGCGTGAATTCCCGCAAAAACGCGAGACGAACCGTTCCGGTCGGGCCGTTACGCTGTTTGGCGATGATCAGCTCGGCGAGCCCCTTGTTTTCGTCAGTTTCTTTGTAGTAATCCTCGCGGTAGATAAATGCGACGACATCGGCGTCCTGCTCGATCGAGCCCGACTCGCGAAGGTCACTCATTAGAGGCTTTGGCGGATTACGTGCCTCAGGTGCACGCGATAGCTGCGACAGGGCAAGCACAGGGACGTCGAGCTCCTTGGCGAGCGATTTTAGTTCGCGCGAGATCTGCGAGACTTCCTGCTGGCGATTCTCGCTTCGTCGCGAACCACCGCCCATAAGCTGAAGATAATCCACAACGATGAGATCGAGAGTTTTTTGCTCGGCAGCAAGTCGGCGCGCCTTTGCGCGGATCTCGAGCGCCGAGATGCCGGGCGTGTCGTCAATAAAGATCTTTGCTCCCGACAGCGTCGTAACGGCACCCGCAAGTTTCTCCCACTCGTTCGACATCAGGTGACCGGTGCGAAAGCGATGGGCGTTGATATGAGCCTGACTCGAGAGCATACGGGTGACAAGCTGCTCCTTTGACATTTCAAGCGAGAATATCGCGACGACGGCCCCCGCACGCAATGCCGCGTTCTCCGCGATGTTCAAGCAAAGCGCCGTCTTGCCCATCGACGGACGACCGGCGACGATCACCAGATCGGTTCGCTGCAGACCCGAGGTGTAATTGTCGATCTCGCTATAACCGGTCGTAAGGCCGGTAATTCCGGTACTTTCGCCCGCCGCACGATGTTTTACGGTCTCAAAAACGTGATCGGCGACCGGTGCGATCCGCGCAAAGCCTTCTTTTGTGCGGCCCTCGGCGATCGCAAAGATCTTCTGCTCGGCGCTGTCGAGAATGTCCTTTGTATCCTGCTCTTCAGAGAGCGCCTCGCTCGTGATCGTGTTACATGCCCGGATCAGGTTTCTGACGACAGATTTGTCACGTACGACCTCGATATACTCTGCTATGTCGGAAAAATGCGGCAGGCCGAATGTGAGATTTGTGATCGTCGTCGTGCCGCCGATCCCGTCGAGCGAGCCTTCCTTTTTTAGCTCTTCGCCGATCAGGATCGGGTCGATCGTCTTCTGCTTTTCAAACAGAGCGATCATCGCCGCGAAAACCCGGCGGTTTAGGGGCGAATAAAAGTCTTCCGGTTTTAGATGCTCAAGGGCGTGGGCAATGAGCGCATTGTCGAGCAGGATCGCGCCAAGTATGACGCGTTCGCTCTCCTCGCTCGAGGGCAACGGTTTTTCGAGATATTGCTCTCGTCTTTGTTCTGGAAAAGCACCTGCCATTTATCAAAAATTGTGGAGTGAGACGAGTATTTTAAATCCAAATTTGACCGTTGTCTAAGCCCGCTTTGCGAATGTCCCTAACCGCAGATAAACAAAAGAGAAACGATAGAATGACACGAAAAAACACGAACCGACTCACGTCCGGTTCGTGCAATTTCGAGAGCTTTGTTCCTGTGACCTGACTTATGCCGCCGGTTCGTCAGCGGTCTCAGCGACGTCTGCAACCGGCTCAGCGCCTGACGGAGCTTCCGCCTCATCGTCTTTTTTCGACTTGGCTTTACGGCCTTTCTTTTCGGTCCTTTCTTCTACTACCGCTTCCCCGCCCTCGGCGGTGACAGTGACCTTGACCGGCAGCGAAACCTCGCGGTGAAGCTTAACATTTACCGTGTATTCGCCGGTCTCCTTGATCGGTTGACGAAGCGCTATGCGTTTGCGGTCGATCTCATAGCCTTTCGCCGGAAGAGCTTCGGCAACATCCATCGAGGTGATCGAGCCAAACAGCGTTCCGTGCTCGCCGGCCTTTCGCTCGAACTCGAGCGAAATACTTTCCATCTGCTCGGCCTGAGCCTCTGCCGTCGCTCTTTCGATCGCGGCTTTCTTTAAAAGAGCGGCTCGTTCCTGCTCGATCTGTTTGACGTTGCCTTTTGTCGCAAGCGTCGCAATTCCCTGCGGGAGCAGGAAGTTGCGGGCATAACCGGCGCGAACCCTGACGATCTCGCCTCGGCCGCCTACCGTGTCAATATCTTCGCGTAATAAAACTGTTGTGTGTGCCATAAAATTTAGTTCAAAGTTCAAAGTCTCGAGTTTCAAGTCCAGGTTCCAAAACTTGAAACCCGAAGCCCGGAACACGAAACCGGTTAATCATCGACAAACGGCAGCATCGCCATCGAGCGAGCGCGTTTTATAGCCTTTGCAACGCGACGCTGATCGCGTGCCGTTATACCCGAAATGCGACGCGGCATGATCTTGCCACGTTCAGGGATAAACCCCCGCAGAAAATCGACGTCCTTCCAATCGACATAGTCGGGAACAATTGAGCGCGGGCGGCGGCGTTGATAGCGTCGCGGGCGATCACCGATAACTTCCTCATCGAGGCTAATGTCCTTGACATCCATTATTTCCAAATCTTTCTCTGCCATAAATCTCCTCGTGAATCGTAAATTGTAAATCGTGAATAGTTAGATCGTTCTCTTTATCTTTTCGCTATTCACTATTCACTATTCACTATTCCCTATTCGCTAACCTGAACCTCCGCGTCTTTTGCCGCTGGACGGGCCGAAGCGCGTTTCGCGACGCGAGCTTCGCGCTTATCGCGAAGTTTGGCCGCAGTCTTTCGCTCCTCGTCAACGCGAACCGTGATGTAGCGCATGATCATATCGTTGACGCGCATGCGGCGTTCGAGCTCCATGATCTCCTGACCCGAGCCTTCGATCTCGAAAAGGACATAATGCCCTTCCGTTTTCTTCTCGATCGGATATGCGAACGTCTTCATGCCGATATCGTCCATCCGAACAATAGTTCCGCCTTCTTTCTCGATAAGCTTGCCGACCGCGTCGTTGAGCTTCTCTATCTTATCGGCCGGTGTTTCCGGGTCGATGATATACATTACTTCGTAAGTTCTATTTGCCATATTCTTAATGTGAATCGCGAATCGTAAACGGTCAATAGCAATACTCCGCTCACTATTTACGATTCACTATTTACCATTTCCTAATTAAATCTCGCCATCGCCGCTTCAACGCCATCTCTAATGATCGCTAAAACCGCATCAGACGAACGCTCCAATATCTTTTCAACTTGCTCGGCGTCGCTTTTCGCGAACTTATCGAGCACAAACCTCTTTGCGTCCGCAACCGGATGCTCAGGCCCGATGCCTATGCGCAGTCGAGCAAAATCCTGCGTACCCAGGCAATCGATGATCGATCGCAAACCATTTTGGCCGCCATGTGTCCCTCGCGGCCGAATTCGGATCGTCCCAAACGGCAACGAAAGGTCGTCGGAAACCACGATCAGCCTCTCGAGCGACCGAACGTCTTTCGCAAGCAAGCAACTCACCGCTTCGCCGCTGAGATTCATAAACGTCTGCGGCTTAACGAGTTCGATTCTTTCATTTTCAAACACGCTCTGACCGATCAATGACCGGCACTCATTGCGTTTTACAGACGTTTGCAGCCGGTCCGCGAGCGTATCGACCAGCATAAACCCAAGGTTGTGCCTCGTCGTCGCGTATTCCGGGCCCGGGTTACCAAGCCCGACGATAAGCCAACCGCTCACGTCGCAAGTTACTCGCCGCCCTCGGCTTCGGGCTCGCCGCCAGGTGCAGCAGGTGCCTCACCTTCAACCAACGGAGCCGCTCCTTCCTCGATCTGAGGCTCGAGCACGACTTCCTTAACAATGACGACCGCCGCTACAACCGCCTCGGGAGCCTCGTGGATCTCAATGCCCTCGCCGACCTTTAGGTTAGAAACGTGCAACGAATCACCCGCCGCCAGCTCCGTAACATCGACATCGATCGAGTCCGGCGTGTTTGCCGGTTCGCAAAGAACCTTGATCTCGCGCATCGCCTGCGAAAGGATCGCTCCTTCCTCATCCAAACCGATCGGGTGTCCGATGAGGTGGATAGGCACGGTCATCTCGATCTTTTCGCCCTTGGCGAACCTTCGGAGATCGGCGTGGAGAAGTCGGCCTTTTACAGCATCGATCTGCCGGTCCTGAATGATGACATCGTTAACATCACCATCGATGTCGAGCGAGAACACGGTGTTCACACCGGCATCGGTCCGCAGGATCCTCGCAAGATCGGCAAGTGTAGCCGTCGCCGCGAGGCTCTCAGTGCCGCCGCCATAAACAACGACGGGGATCTTACCCTCGGCACGCAGCCGTCGCGCGACGTTCTTGCCGCGATCTTCACGCTTTTCAGCTTTTACAATTACTTTCTCTGCCATATTAACTTAGTTCCAAGTTTCGAGTTCCAAGTTTCGAGTTGTAATCCGGATTCCAAACTTGGAACTCGTAACTCGGAATTCGGAGCTCTTATATAAACAATGACGAAACACTGGTCTCGTCGTGAATCGACTTGATCGCGTTTCCCAGCAAGCCCGCGACGCTCAAAACTTCGATCTTACCGCCATCGATCAGCGGCTTTCCGTTGTCGTGTATCGGGATCGTGTTCGTAACGATTATCTTTTTCAAATGCGACCCCGTAATGTTATCAACCGCCTTGCCCGACAAAACACCATGCGTAAAGCACGCATAAACTTCATTGGCACCCGCGTTATGCAGCGCCTCGGCGACCTTGCAAATCGTGCCGCCGGTGTCGCACATGTCATCGATGATCAGACAATTTTTGCCTTTGACATCGCCGACAATATTCATTACGTCAGCCTCGTTAGCTCGCTCGCGACGCTTGTCGCAAAGCGCGAGGCCGGCATCGAGCCGCTTTGCGTAAGCTCGGGCACGCTCTGCTCCGCCTGTGTCGGGGGCGACGACGATCAAATTCTCGATCGGGTTCGTCTTAAAATAATCAACCACGATCGGCGCCGCATAAAGATGATCGACCGGAATATCAAAAAATCCACCGATCTGCGAGGCGTGTAGATCGACCGTCAATACACGGTGAGCACCCGCTTTAGTTATCAAATTTGCGACCAGCTTTGCCGCGATCGGCACCCGCGGGCGATCTTTTTTGTCCGAACGCGCGTAACCAAAATACGGGATCACTGCCGTCACTCGCTCCGCCGAAGCCCTGACAAACGTGTCGATCATTATCAACAGTTCCATCAGATGTCGGTCGGACGGCGGACAGGTCGGCTGGACAATAAACACGTCGTGCCCGCGAACATTCTCAAGTATCTGGAAATTGAATTCGCCGTCCGAAAACTGCTCAGTACTAGCCTTTCCAAGCTCGGTGCCGATCTCGGCACAGATCTCATTGGCAAGCTCGGGATGCGCATTGCCCGAGAAGACTTTGATTTTTCCAGTGACGCTCATTTGTCGAAGACCTAGGGTCCGTAACCCGCACGTAAAATAAAAACGGCCAACTAATGAAGTTGACCGCTCGCGAATTCACATCTGGCTGGGGCGGGAGGATTCGAACCTACGAATGCCGGATCCAAAGACCGGTGCCTTACCACTTGGCTACGCCCCAAAAAGAAATAAAAGAAACTAACGGAAACAACCTCACACAAAAAGTGCTTTCGCGTAAATATCACGCGAAACGGTTGATACGACAAACTTTCGCCAATCTCGAGTCTCTTCGAGGGCATTATGTGCAGCTTGCCGTGTCTCTTGTTTGTCAAATACCGCAAAAACGCTTGCTCCGCTGCCGCTCAACGCGACGTTTACTGCACCAAGCGAGAGTAGGGCTGCCCTAACTCGTTTTATCTCCGGGTGCGAGGCAAAAACCGTTTGCGAGAAATCGTTTGTCAATGCCGAACGCCGTAAATCCAATGACTTAGCCTCATTTCGGCAAACTGTGAGGATAGATTCTGTGTCCGCGTTTGTCAAGTTTGCGCTTTCAAGAGCCGCAAACGCGGAACTCGTCGACACGGCCACATCCGGTGTGACGATCAGCAGATGTTCTCCTTCTATGTCCCCGACCTGCTCGATCTTTTCCCCGCGGCCGGTCCCGATCGCCGTCCCGCCGAACAAAAAGAATGGCACATCCGAGCCAAGTTCCTCTGCTATCGACAGGAGATCGCTGTCAGTAACCGGAACGTTCCACAGCCTTTTCAAACCGATCAAAGCAACGGCGGCATTCGACGAACCCCCGCCAAGGCCGCCGGGCGACGGAATACGTTTTTCAAGATGTATCTTCGCGCCCGTCTTAACGCCCAAATTTCGCTTGAGTGCCGTAGCCGCCCGGATGATCAAATTCCGGTCGTCAGTCGGGACGCGGCTATCATCACAGGTCAATTCGAGGTCGCCGGCCTCTTCAAAATGCAGAGTGTCGCGCAGCGAAACCGTCTGAAACACAGTAAAAAGCTCGTGAAAACCGTCTTCGCGCTTGCCGAGAATCCGCAACAGCAAGTTGATCTTTGCAAACGACGGCAATGAGAAGCTGAGCGGCATTTCTCAAGCATAATACAAAAACCGCCGTGAGCCACGAATGAGCGAGGTCAAAACCGAACGAGCCAAATCCAGCTCAAGGGATATCTTGCAAAAAAAATCAGGTCGCGTGAATTCGCGCCCTGATCTTATCATTGCATCCGTGGTGGCCTTCTCTATTTTCTGACCAAAAACACTTGCGTAAAGTAATACGAACCGTCATCGGCAACCGCGACTCCGACTGCTGTTTCCTTCCAGGTCTCGCTTAGCAGGTTGCGCCGGTGCGATGGCGAGTCGAGCCACAATTCAACGGCTTTGCCGACAGGATCATCAAACCCGCGGTTGAACGCGATGTTCTCGCCGATAGCCCGCCAGCGGCCTAAACCGGCTGCGTCGGCCCGGTCACTAACCATTTTGTTGTCGAGGCCGCGATGGCTAAAAAACTGAAACTCGGCCATATTCTGCGAATGTTGGCGTGCAACTGCTTCGAGATCATCGCTCCAGACAAGCGGCGTCAGGCCGTTGTCAACTCGCTTTCTATTTAGCATGTCAAAGGCCGAGCGTTCGACCGCTTTTACGTTGATCGCGGCGACATTTTCTACGCGACGCGGGCGAAAAAGGTCCTCGATGTTGTCAGAACTCGCGAGACGTACGGCCGTTCTGGCCTGAACTTTGTTCGAATTTTGAGCTGGAGCGACAACCGCAAATGCAGCGACGAGCAGAAGGGTTAAAAAGGGGATTCTTTGCATGTGACCTCACTTCGGCAGCCGGACGGTCCAAAATTATCGGACTCTCGGCTTTGCGTCCCCGATTTTGTCGGGGTTGCCTTTTCGGATAAGGTGACAGCCATAAAAAGCCGTCAATTAAAGAAAATGGCTATGTAACGTGGATTTCCATAAAATCCACCCGCTTGCGGTAAGATATTCCCTATGCAGCCCATTCCGATCGGTCGAAAGAAAAGCGGCGAAACCGAAGTCGAACCCCACATCGACCCAGTGTGCAAGATGCACGTCACGCCGGAAACCGCAGCCGCAACCTACGAATACGCCGGTAAAACCTACTATTTCTGCATGCCCGGCTGCCGTGATAAGTTCGCAGCCGACCCTGGAAGATTTTTAGAAGGGGAGAAAGGGAGAAAAGGGGAAAAGGAGAAGAATCCGCAATCCGCAATCCGCGATCCGCAATCCGAAATTGAGTTCACCTGCCCCATGCACCCCGAGATCGTCCAGATCGGTCCCGGGAGCTGTCCGATCTGTGGGATGGCGTTGGAGCCAAAGGAGATCACGCTCGACGACGCGCCCGACCCCGAGTACATCGACATGAAACGTCGATTTGTCGTTTGTGCAATTTTGACGTTGCCGATCTTTGTGCTCGCGATGGCGGAGATGTTTGTCGATCTCAATGCCCTTTTTCCCGCTTGGCCGCATGGGACGGCGTCACGCCTGTCGATGTGGATCCAGTTTGTGCTCGCAACGCCGGTTGTTCTGTGGGGCGGATGGCCGTTTTTTCAGAGAGCGTGGGCGTCGATCAAGAACGCGAGCCCGAATATGTTCACCTTGATCGCGATCGGAACCGGGGCGGCGTTTTTATTGAGCCTGGCAGCGTTGTTCGCACCGCAGTTGTTCCCCGCGGCGATGATCGACTCTCACACAGGGCTCGTTCCTGCATACTTTGAATCGGCCGCCGTGATCACGACACTAGTCCTGCTAGGGCAGGTTTTAGAACTGCGTGCTCGCTCGCAAACGTCGTCGGCGATAAAAGAACTGTTGCGGCTCGCGCCTGAGACCGCGACCGTTATTCACGACGACGGCCGTGAAGAAGTTGTCGACCTCAGACACGTCCATGTCGGCCAGACCTTACGCGTAAAAGCCAACGAGAAGGTTCCGACTGACGGCGAGATCGTCGACGGCGAAACCGCTATCGACGAATCGATGGTCACCGGCGAATCGATGCCTGTCGAAAAACACTCAGGCGACAAGGTCATCGGCGGCACGATAAACGGCAATCGCAGTTTCACAATGCGTGCGGACAAGGTCGGCAGCGAAACCCTGCTCGCACAGATCGTGAAAATGGTGGGCGAAGCCCAACGCAGTCGCGCGCCTATTCAACGCCTCGCTGACGTCGTTTCTGCTTATTTTGTTCCGGCGGTAATAATCGTCGCAATAATTGCGTTTATCGTTTGGCTGATCCTCGGCAGCTTCGCGTCCGCGGTCGTTGCGGCGGTCTCGGTCCTTATCATTGCATGCCCATGCGCGCTCGGTCTTGCGACGCCGATGTCCATAATGGTCGGCACCGGTCACGGCGCAAAGAACGGCGTGCTTATAAAGAAAGCCGAAGCGCTGGAAACCCTCGAAAAGGTCGATGTGATCGTTGTCGACAAAACCGGCACGCTAACGGAAGGAAAGCCAACCGTCCAAACAGTTATCGCTCTTGATGGGCACACCGAAGATGGGGTTCTGAGTCTGGCCGCGTCGCTCGAACGCCACAGCGAGCATCCGCTGGCGTCTGCGATCACGGCCGAAGCGACAAAACGCAATATTCAACCGCTCGAGGTTCAGAACTTTGAATCAACGACCGGCCTCGGCGTAAAAGGAAGCATCAATGGCGACGAAGTCTTTATCGGCCGTGTCGCGGGCGAACCTGACCTGACATTGACGGTCAACGGCACACCGGTCGGCTCTATCGCAGTCGCTGACGCGATCAAGCCCTCCGCAAAGGCCGCGATCGACGAGCTTCATCGCCAAAACATCGAGATCGTGATGATGACCGGCGACAATCGAGCGACCGCCGAAGCCGTTGCGGCAGAACTCGGCATCGACCGTGTCTTCGCCGAGGTTATGCCCGAGGACAAGGCCGCAAAGGTCAAGGAGCTTCAGTCACAAGGAAAACGCGTCGCGATGGCGGGTGACGGCGTGAACGACGCTCCGGCGCTGGCGCAAGCTGATGTGGGAATCGCGTTTGCAAGCGGTACCGACGTCGCCATCGAGTCCGCTGACATTACGCTGCTAAAGCCCGATCTCGACGGCATTCTAAGGGCTCGAAACCTGAGCCGTGCGACGATGCGGAACATCCGCCAAAATCTGTTTTTCGCCTTTATCTACAACATCGTCGGAGTGCCAATAGCCGCGGGCGTGCTTTTCCCGGTCTTTGGACTTCTGCTCTCGCCGATGATCGCCAGCGCGGCGATGACCTTCAGCTCGGTTTCCGTGATCCTCAACGCCCTTCGCCTCCGCAACACAAAGATCTAGCCCACGAACCACACGAAAAGCACGAAATGAGATATTCTACTTTTTAGTGTCTTTCGTGTATTTCGTGGGCAAAAGTATATGAGCAGATTGGCGTTGGCAATTCACGGCGGGGCGGGCACGATTTTTAAATCGCAGATGACACCCGCGCTCGAGGCGGAGTATCGCGGCGGTCTCGAATCGGCGTTACGCGCCGGCTGGACGATTCTCGAAAAAGGCTGTACCTCGCTCGATGCGGTCGAGGCGGCCACTTGCGAGCTTGAGGACTTTCCGCTTTTTAACGCCGGTCGCGGAGCGGTCTTCACGCACGAGGGCAAGGTCGAACTCGACGCAGCGATCATGGACGGCCACAAACTAAGGGCCGGCGCCGTCGCGTTCGTAAAAAATATTCGTAACCCGGTAAAGCTCGCCCGCCTCGTGATGGAACGCACCGAGCACGTTCTGCTCGCCGGCGACGGCGCTAACCAATTTGCCGAGTCGCTGCACGCCAAACATGAGCCCGACGAGTATTTCTTTACCGAGCACCGCTGGCTGCAGCTTCAAGACGCCCTCGCGGAAAATAGAGTCAAACTCGATCATTCGGTCGATGTCCAAAGTCCCAAGCCTCAAGCCTCAGGTCGGCAAGAGCGAGACAAAGGACTTGGGACATTGGACTTGGGGCTTGGGACCAAGCCTTTGGGCACCGTCGGCGCAGTCGCCTGCGATTCTCGCGGTCACGTCGCCGCTGCGACCTCAACCGGCGGCATGACGAACAAAAAGTTCGGCCGCGTCGGCGATACGCCGATAATCGGTGCGGGCAATTACGCCGACGACATTTGTGCGGTCTCGTGCACGGGCCACGGCGAGTTCTTTATGCTCGGCGTCACAGCTTACGACGTCGCAGCTCGCGTGAAATACAAAAATCTCTCGCTCGAGGACGCTGCACGCGAGACTATCGACTACCTAACCTCGATCAAAGGCGAAGGCGGCCTGATCGCCGTCGACACTCACGGCAACGTCACACTGCCCTTTAACTCCGAAGGTATGTATCGCGGCTGGATCGATGCAAAAGGAATTTCCACGATCGCGATCTATCAGGACTGAACCCGTTGTGCTGGACGTTTGATTTTTGTCGCCAACGGCGACGAACCTATAAAGCCTAGGGTGCAGCCGAAGGCGGAACCCTAGGAGACGAGATACAAATACGATCCGTCGCTGAAGGCGACGTACAAAAATGCCGCAATCATTGGTCAAGATGCTCGCTCACATCGTCTTTTCAACGAAAGAGCGCGTCAAGATCATTACGCCTGAGATCGAACCGCAACTTTTTGCATACATTGGCGGCATCATTCGCAACAACGGCGGGCGGATGATCATCGCCGGTGGAATTGCGAACCATATTCACCTGCTAGTTTCCACGGGGCGCATCGATGTTGGCGTGTTGATCGGCGATATTAAACGCGACAGTTCAAGGTGGATCAAAAAGCAGGACCGGCGATTTGAACGCTTTTATTGGCAGCGCGGTTACGGCGCGTTTTCAATCGGTCAATCGCAAGTCGCGACCGTCTCGAAGTACATCCAAAACCAAAAGGAGCACCACAAAAAACAGACCTTTCAAGACGAGTTTCGAGCATTGTGCCGTAAATACGATGTCGAGTTCGACGAACGTTATTGCTGGGATTGATCGGGCGGTTCGTCGCTTTCAGCGACAGGATTTATTGGGTGACGTTTTCCTGTGGTTCCGCTTCGCTGCACCATAGGCTTTATAAGTCGGTCGCCTTTGGCGACACTGAAGGATTCAAATAGCACCTTTTTTCTCACGTTTCGCCTGTTTCATAAGTTGTTCGGCAACATTTTCCAAATCTTGCCATGAGCTACAAGTTTCAGGAAACGTCGCTAAACCAACTGAGATTGTGATGATGCCCTGTCCTAGATACGAGAAATTATGCTCTTGAATCGCCAGACTTATTGTTTCGGCAATTGTTGCCGCGTCTGAATTCCCAATCCCCGGTAATAACACAATCATCTCGTCGCCGTCGCTATGAGCACGGAATAACTCACCGCTGTCACCGACTATCTCCGCAGAAATTTGAAGAGCTTCCAAAATAACCTGATCGCCAGCGTCATAACCGTAATTGTCGTTAGCCAACTTAAAATTGTCGAGATCCATGAAGAGCACGCTGATTAAATTGTGTGTGGCTGCAGACTTGGTGATTTCATAGCGGAACGCAGCTTTTCGTCGCAGTCCGTCGACCGGAGTTGGCTCTTCAAACTCAGGGATATCGTCCGGAACATCAATCCCTCGTAACCGAAGTTTAGCGAGCAAATAAGGCAGGTGAAAACTCTGGAAAATTGTCAGTAGCAGAAGATAATATTTCTTGGAATTCGGGATCAGTTCGACACTCAGCAATTGAAACAAGATCTTCACTTACTTGATTCATCGAGATTTCCACAGACATTTTGTCCCTGCCAGTTTTATTCAGCTTTACAAGATTGCCTGTTCCATATAAGCCTAATCCGCCGCCAATAAGCATCGCAAAATCCCCGACACGAACCTGCTCGCTGAAACTTAAGTCGCCTTTCAGCTTGCCAGTCATGCGAGCGACTTGCAATTCCGTTACATGTGGGTGAAACAAAATGATCCTGCTTGCCAAAGAGTTTCCTCCTGATGGTTACGAACCTTGATTCTCCATATCCCGATACTCCTGCACGTGGGCTATGTCCTCGACGACGCGGTCGGCGAGGGTGACGACGAGTTCGCCTTTGCGCCCCGTTTTGATGGCGTGGTGTATGGCCTCGCGGCTTTCGGGGATGATGCGAACGGCCGGTTCCTTGCCGCTCTTTGCGATGCCTTTTTTAAGAAGATCGAAAGTTTGCTTTTCGTCGCGGCCACGCAGGTAATGACCTCGGCGAATGACGATGCGGTCAAACGTTTCGCCCGCAACCTGTCCGAATTCGACGATGTCCTCGTCGCGTCGGTCGCCGGTGCCGTTTAGCACGCAAGTTCGGTATTTACGGCCAAGCTTGTCGATAAAGTTCGCGAGGCCGCGCAACCCCGCCGGGTTGTGAGCGTAGTCCATCAGTACGGTGACGTCGCCGATCTCGACAAAATTCAAGCGGCCCGGCGTCTGCGCCGTTCCCGCGTTAAAGGTCGTCAAGCCGACACGCAGGTCCTCGAGCGAAACGCCATGAACAAAACACGCCAGAGTCGCCGCCAGCACGTTCTGGATCATAAACTCGGCGCGCCCCCCGTAGGTGATCGGGATGTTCGTCACCTTTTCGACACGGACTTTCCACTTGCCCTTGAGGATCGTGACGTAGCCGTTTTCATAGACGCACGAAACGCGGCCACGCTCGGCGCGTTTCTTTATATTCGGGTGATTTTCATCCATCGAAAAGCAAACGACCGTGCCTTCGCTAAGCTCCTTCATCTCGTAAACGAGTTTGTCCTCGGCGTTGAGAACCGTGTATCCGCGTCGCGAAACCGCACGCGGCACGACCGACTTAACTCGCGCGAGATCCTCGAGCGTGTTTACGTCCTTGAGGCCAAGATGATCGGCAGCGACGTTCAAAACGACACCGATGTCGCAGTTATCAAAGCCAAGGCCCGAGCGAATAATTCCGCCGCGAGCCGTCTCGAGCACGGCGACGTCAACAGTGGGGTCCTTGAGTACAAGCTGCGCCGAAACCGGTCCCGTATTGTCGCCTGCGACGATCTGCTGGTTACCGATATATGTGCCGTCGGTCGTGGTAAAACCGACCGTGCGGCCGCTGTTTTTCAAAATGTGGGCGATGAGTCGTGTCGTCGTCGTTTTGCCATTCGTGCCGGTGATCGCAAAGATCGGAATGCGGGCCGGTGTGCCGGGCGGAAAAAGCATGTCAATTACGTGTTCGGCGACGTTGCGGCCGATTCCCTGACTCGGCGCAAGGTGCATTCGAAAGCCCGGAGCTGCGTTTACCTCGATTATTCCGCCGCCGTTTGTGTGCAACGGCTCGCTGACATTCGGTGCGATCACATCGACACCCGCGACATCGAGACCGATGATCTTCGCAATTCGCTCGAACAAAAACACATTCTCTGGATGAACTTCGTCGGTACAATCGATCGCCGTGCCGCCGGTCGAAATATTCGCCGTTGTTTTGAGGTGCAGAATTTCGCCCTTTTTGAGCTTCGTGTCGAGCGTGTAGCCGGCCTTTGTGATACACCGCATCGTCTGACCATCAATATCTATTTGGGTGAGCACATTTTCGTGCCCGTAGCCGCGTCGCGGATCCTCGTTTGTCTTGTCGATAAGCTGCTGAATCGTCGATTTGCCATCGCCGACAACATGGGCGGGAACGCGTTCAGCCACCGCGATCAGGCGGTTGTTTACCACGAGCGCTCGAAAGTCCGAGCCGATCAGCTGCTTTTCGACAATGACCCAACGGGAATATTCTTTGGCCTTTTCCCACGCGATTATGGCTTCATCGATGGTCTTGATACCGACCGTCGCGCCTTTCCCATGATTGCCGTCAAGCGGTTTAATTACAGCAGGATAGCCAATACGATCTAACGTAGCTTCTAGCTCGTCGATCTCGCGAATTCGGTAGCCTTTAGGCACGGGCACGCCCATGTCGCCTAGCAACGTCTTGGTCGCGTGTTTATTGCCCGCGATATCGACCGAGATCATGTTGGTATTTACGGTCGTAGTCGCCTGGATCCGCTTTTGATGAACGCCGTAGCCAAGCTGGACAAGCGACTGGTCGTTTAGCCGGATAAATGGAATGTCGCGATTTACGGCTTCCTCGACCAGCGAACCCGTGGACGGGCCGAACCGCACATTCTCGCGGATCTCACGCATCTCCTGGATATCATGCGCAAGACCGGCCTTTATATCGCTGATCGGCTTGTTTTCGGCCAGATCGAGCCACAACTTGACCGCCGCCTTTCCTGCAAAACGTCCGACCTCTTCCTCGATGTAGCTGAAAACTACATTATAAATGCCCTTTTCACTCGTTTCCCGCGTCCGGCCGTATCCTGTGTCCATGCCGGCAAGCGTCTGGAGTTCAAGTGCAAAGTGCTCAATCACGTGGCCGGCCCACGTGCCCTCTTCGACGCGCCGCAGAAATCCGCCCACTTCCTGATAACTGCAGCCATGGGAGCGCAGCGACGGCATCACATCGGTCATCCGCTCATAAAAGCCCTTAACCTTATCGGTCGGTTTTTCTTCGTACTCGGCAATGTCGAGCCGGAGTATGATCAGCTTTTTCCAGTAGCCCGACCAGTAGTTTGGACCGCGAAGTGTCCTTATCTCGAGGATTTCCATACGATTATTAACCACAGAGAAACACCGCTGGACACCGATAAGCTCTAATGCAGAGGTTTTCTGATCTGTGTTTATCCGTGTTCATCTGTGGTTCAGTTTTTTTTAACCCAAGTCAGGAAGCAAAAATTCATTAGCCGGCTGGATCGGATGGCGTTCGAGGTAGTTGTAGACCAGCCCATCACGAAGCACATGAAACTGCACGCCGCATACACTAAAGCTTGCGTTATCAGGAACTTCTGCTATCTCATTAAAAGTAATCTGTGAGCCATCGACGATCGTCGTCGAGCCTTGTCCAAAAACCTCAAGTGATCCATTACCATTCAAAATAATGGCCGTATTCTCATCAATTCCGATCCCGAGATTATACGGGTTGTATGACACTGCCGTGATCAGGCGGCTGATACGCCCGCGCTCGGTAAAGTGCTGATCGATGATGATGTTTTTTAGGAATCCAAGACCGGGCGAGAGCTTAACAGCGTTTTTGTGCGGATGCGATGACGGTTCACCTCGAACGATCATCGAGGTGCTCATCGCCGCCGCGCCGGCGCTCGTGCCGGCAAGCACCACATCGCTCTCGCGGACCATTTTCCTCAACCTTTCAGCCAATTTGGTGCCGCCGAGGACCGAGACGAGCCTCATCTGGTCACCGCCGGTCATGAAAACGCCCGTGACGCCGTCGAGCAGCTTGCCAACGTCGGCATGAACCACGTCTTGTCGCGACGTTGCTCGCAGAACACGTGGATTTGCAACGCCAAGATTCCTAAACGCCTGCGTGTAAACATCGGCGGCAAACTCGGGAAAATCCGACGCAACGGGCACTATGAGCACTTCGGCACGATCGCCACCGGCCAATTCGAGGAACTTTTTCAAGATCCGCCGCTCGTTATATTTGTCCTCTGCCCCGCCGATCACCAACAGATGCCCGCCGATGATCTCACGGTCGTGTGATTCAGTCATAAATTTTGGTTAGATTATTGTAAACGAACGGTAGCGGAATTAGCCACATAGGAAAGAGAGAGTTTCAAGAAACGACCTTTCATTAGGCGCGTTGCTCTCTACGGTGGCTCGGCCTTTCGTGGATTTCCTGCAAGCTGCGCACCGTTATCGAGGTTTCCGATTTCTTTGTCGCAATCGCCTCAACCAACGCCTCGGCTCCGGTGATGGTGGTTACGCACGGCACGTTGAACTGGAGCGCGGCCTTGCGGATCGCCTGCTCGTCGTAACGCGAAGCCTTGCCGAGCGGCGTGTTTATGATAAGAGCGATGTCACCCTGCCGGATCAGGTCGGCGATGTTCGGACGGCCTTCGTTAACCTTAAAAACGTCTTCGCAGCTCAAACCAACCTCACGAAGACGTCTTGTCGTGCCGTGCGTGGCAACGAGATCGAAACCAAGATTGTTTAGACGCCGTGCAAGAATGACGGCCTGGCCTTTATCGGCGTTTGTTACCGAGATAAATGCTTTTCCGCTCATCGGCAGTTTCAGCCCCGCGCCTTCCATAGCCTTGCCATAGGCCTCGCCAAAAGTATCTCCGACGCCCATGACCTCGCCGGTCGAGTGCATTTCGGGCCCGAGTATTGGGTCAACGCCCGCAAACTTTTTGAATGGAAAGACGGGCGATTTTACAAAGACTTCGGGAACCGGCAGAACAGCGGGCAGTTTGAAATCAGCCAGCTTTTTATCGCCCGCCATCACGAGCGACGCGATCTTGGCGATCGGTACGCCGGTCGCCTTTGCGACAAACGGCACCGTTCGGGACGCGCGCGGGTTGACCTCGAGCACATAAACGCGATCGTCCTTGATCGCGTACTGAATGTTCATCAGGCCTTTTACTTTCAGCGCATCGGCGAGCAGCTTTGTGTAGTGCTGAATCGTCTCGAGATGCTCGGTCGCGATCTTTTGCGCCGGCAAAACGCTTGACGAATCACCTGAGTGAATTCCGGCTTCCTCGATGTGTTCCTGAATTCCAGCGACAACCACAGCGGTTTCATCCGCCAAAGCATCGACGTCGATCTCAGCGGCGCTCTCGAGAAACTTGTCGATGAGAATCGGTTTCTCAGGCGACGCGTCGACAGCGGTTCGCATGTACTCGTCGAGCGACTCTGTATCATAGACGATCGCCATCGCTCGACCGCCGAGCACAAAACTCGGCCGCACGACAACCGGATAACCGATCTCGGCGGCGATCACTTTCGCCTCCTCCGGAGAAACCGCGGTTCCGTTTGGCGGTTGCGGAATATTCAACTTATTTAGCAGTGCACTGAATCGTTTGCGGTCCTCGGCCAGGTCGATCGAGTCGGGCGATGTGCCGATGATCGGCACGCCCGCCGCGTGCAATCTATCGGCGAGGTTGAGTGGCGTTTGTCCGCCGAATTGGACGATCACGCCCTCGGGTCGCTCCCGTTCGACGATGTTCATCACGTCTTCGAACGTCAGGGGCTCAAAATACAATCTGTCCGATGTGTCGTAGTCGGTCGAGACAGTTTCGGGGTTGCAGTTGACCATGATGGTCTCAAAATCCGCTTCACGCAGCGCGAAGCTCGCGTGACAGCAGCAATAGTCGAACTCGATCCCCTGCCCGATGCGGTTCGGCCCGCTGCCGAGGATCATTATCTTTCGTCTCGTCGTCGGTTCGGCCTCGCATTCCTCTTCGTAGGTGGAATACAGGTATGGCGTGAATGACTCAAACTCGGCTCCGCACGTATCGACTCGCTTATACACGGGTGTAATGCCAAGCTTTTTGCGATGCGCTCGCGCCTCAAGTTCGGTCGCGCCTGTGAGGAACGACAAGCGTCGGTCGGATAAACCGTACTCCTTTGCGGTGCGGATTTCGTCCGTCGAATACTCGCTCAAAGGCTTTGCGTCAAGCGAGTCCTGAAACTCCATAACCTGCGATAGCTGGTCGAGAAACCACGGATCTATCATCGTCAGTCGATGAACTTCGTCGGTGGAATAGCCATTCTGCAGGGCATAAGTGATGTAGGAAAAACGCTGTGAGTTTGGCCGTGCGAGTTTGCGTTGGAGCTCTTCGTCGGGGACGTCGACGAGACGAAGCGGTTTGACGGCCTCGAGCGAACGCAGGCCTTTGAACAACGACTCTTTGAATGTTCGACCGATGGCCATAACTTCGCCGACCGACTTCATCTGAGTGCCGAGCACATCTTCGGCGCCGGGAAACTTCTCAAACGCCCACTTTGGTATCTTTGTGACGACGTAGTCGATGGTCGGCTCGAACGACGCGGGTGTTTTCTGCGTTATGTCGTTCGGGATCTCGTCGAGCGTATAGCCGACGGCGAGTTTTGCGGCGATCTTTGCGATGGGAAAGCCGGTGGCTTTCGACGCAAGGGCGCTCGAGCGCGAAACTCGCGGGTTCATCTCGATAATGCGAACGTCGCCATTCGCCGGGTTGACTGCGAACTGAATATTCGAGCCGCCGGTCTCGACGCCGACCTTGCGGATGCAAGCCTTCGACATATCGCGGAGCCGCTGATATTCGACGTCAGTCAGCGTCTGCGCCGGCGCGACCGTTATCGAATCGCCGGTGTGAACGCCCATTGGGTCAAAGTTCTCGATCGAACAGATGATGACGACGTTGTCGTTCAGGTCGCGCATCACCTCGAGCTCGTATTCCTTCCAGCCGAGGATCGATTCTTCGACGAGGATCTGTGACACGGGTGAGGCCGCAAGCCCGCCTCGAGCGATCTCCTCAAATTCCTCGGGGTTGTAGGCCGTGCCGCCGCCGGTGCCGCCGAGCGTAAACGCCGGCCGAACGATCGCCGGGTAACCTGTAGTTTCAACAATTTCACGAGCTTCTTCCCAGGTGTGTGCGAAACCGCCTCTGCACGACGGCACCCCGATCTCATCCATCGCCTTTTTGAAAAGCTCGCGGTCCTCACCGACCTTGATGGCGTCGATATTTGCGCCGATCAGGTTGACACCGAACTTGTCCAGAATCCCGTTCTCGTAAAGCTCGACCGACAGATTAAGGCCGGTCTGGCCGCCGACGGTTGGAAGAAGCGCGTCAGGGCGTTCCTTTTCGATAATTGCGGTGACGGTCTCGATCGTGAGCGGTTCGACATACGTTCGGTCGGCGATCTCGGGGTCGGTCATGATCGTCGCGGGATTTGAATTTACCAGCACGACCTCAAAGCCTTCCTGCATGAGCGCCCGGCACGCCTGCGTCCCCGAATAGTCGAACTCACAGGCCTGACCGATGACGATCGGCCCTGAGCCAATGATGAGAATCTTGTGAATATCGTTTCTTCTTGGCATTACGTGGCAATGATCAACCGCTAATTATACAAGACCGGGCTCGCTCTCATAAACACCGCTATCTTCTTTTGATTTTTTCTCGTTCCTTGTAAGAATCTCGCGCTGAAAGTCATTAAAGGGCAGAACAACACTTTTGGAGGGAGTTTCTATGAAATCGATTCTATGCACATTCGCGCTCGTTTTCGCGATCCTCAGTTTTTCAGCCAAGGCAAGCTCAGCCGAGCTGATCGTAAACGGCGGTTTTGAAACGGGCAACTTCAGCGGTTGGACCGCAGTCAACCCCGCTAATGGTTGGATCAACTGGCTTGTTTCAGGAGCTGGTCACGGCGGGGGCTTCGCGCCTCCGAATGCCGTAACTCCGGCTCAAGGAAACTTTAGCGCCTGGCAAGGTGTTTCAGTCTTTCAGCCGGGTGGTGGAACCTATACATTATCGCAGGATGTCGTTCTCCCCGCGGCTCAAAGCGCTTCGTTTTTTTGGCAGGACAGGTTTCAATCGAATCTCACAAGTTTCTGCGGCTTTAGCGGAGCACCTGTGTGTGGAACTCAAACTTATCGAGTGCAGATACTGAACACCTCAAATGTGGTTTTGCAAACAATTCACACAGTCGTCAATAATCCCGGACAAAATCTTGATACCGGTTGGCGCGGTCATGTCTTCATACTGACCCCTTATGCCGGCCAGACGATCAGAATTAGATTTTCAACCGTCGCAACCGGTAATACTGACGGTCCGGGGCAGATTGATATCGATTCGGTCAGCATTCAGTCACCTCAATCTCCAACCTCCGCAAATGTGTCGGTCAGCGGTCGTGTTATGACGAACGAAGGCCAGGGGATCACCCGCGCGATCATCACGTTGACCAACGCCGCCGGGATTAGCAGAAGCGCGATGAGCAATCAGTTTGGATATTACCGGCTTGATGAGGTTCGCGTCGGCGAGACCTACACGGTTTCAGTAAATAGCAAGAAATACTTCTTCGCAGACAGCCCTCGTGTCGTCACAGTGAACGATGAGCTGACAAACTTGAATTTCACGGCAAGCCCCTAACTGAATTCGTAGAGACTCGTGAGGCCGGAGCTTTTTGGTTGTTCCGGCCTTTTTCTCAGACGGTGACTGTTGTGCCGTCGAACTTCGTCAGGCTAAAGCCGCTGAAGGGCTCATTGTAGCCGCGCCTCTGGTCGCGCAAAATGCCGATAGCAATCGCCTCGCCGAGCTTTAGCGATTCCGTCGCGTCCGAGCGCCAGTGGACTCCGGCGATGTTGCGGCCGATCGCGACGTTCGAGGCGATCTTGTTCAGTTCGCCGCCGACCGTCAAAGGGTCACCGGCGTAGGGAACGAGCGACGTGCCCGCGGCGTTCGGCACCAACGGGTTTGGAATCACGAACGACTCGTCGAACCACGCCTTTAGGATCGTAACGCATGCGCCGGCGACCGTTCCGTGACCGGCTCCGTATGCCGGATGTGTGGGCGAGCCCTCAGGAAAGGCCATCGGCAAAAATGCGTTTCCGGTCGGCATGTATCCACCGAGCCGCGAATTTGTCGCGAGTGATGTGAGAATTTCCGAGTGCACGGGATAACCGGCCCCGTGATGGGCCGTGCGATCGACCCGTGCGGCAAAAACCTCGGGGCGAAGACGGCGATGAACAAACCACTTTTGATTCCAGACGGCTTTTAGCGCTCGCGTCGAAACTTCGCACAGCAAAGTCGCGATGTGCGGCCCACCGAAGGTGCCAAATCCATCCTGCGTCGCCGACGCGTTGTACGGATTACCGCTATCGAACGGCACGCCCATTCCAGCGATGGCGAGAAACGCTTGGAAGTAGCCCTGGAACAGTACGTCGACGTGAACCCACTGGCCGATGTCGCGGCCGTTGCGAATATAACGAAGCTGGGGGTCAGAGACATTGCCGCTCGCCGGCGAGACGCCGTTCTGCACCGACAACCAGCTTGCAAAATCGGTCATGTAATCGACGCCGGGCACCGCCGTGTTGATTCGCTGACTGACTTCGTTCGCGCCAAAGAAACAGGGCTGCAGGAAGAACTGCGAAATATACGGCCCGGTCCGGTCGCCGGCAGTCAACCCGCGAAACAACAGATTAGGCGTCACCTGGCCGCTGCCGTTTTTTGGCCCCTTAAAATCTGCACCGAATAGCGATAGATCAGCCGCGGCGGCATTCGCGATCGGGCTTGACGGATAATCGGTAAACGCAACGTCACGGAGCAGCGCCATCCAGTAATTCTCGGCGATCTCGGCCGCATTCTCACGGCTCGCAAACGCCGGTGCCGGCCGCTGGATCATCGTAAAGCAATCGTCGCCTTCGAGGTCGAATGCAAGACCCGCCTGCGGATTTGTCAGGTGGCGGTCACCGCCCATCGGTATCTGCTCGAACATCGCCGGGTTTCCCGTTCGAAGGGCGTCGAGCAACGCGTCGTACGCCGACGGCACGACCTCGCCGTTTGACTGATGCGGCAGGCCTTTTGAGTAACTTCCGATGCGGTTCGGATAGAGCTCTTCGTCGCCATTGTTCGGACGGCTGAAACGTCGAGGAATGGGCTGAAAATTCTCCTGCGCTGTATCTAACCGATACTGGTAACTGGCAGCCGCTCGCCGGTGATAAAACGAATTGCCATTGACTTGTGCCGCGACCGTGTTTCTTTTGTCCACGAGCGGAGCTGCCGCGCCAAGCGCAGCTGCGCCGACGGCCGCCGAGCCCAAGCTGCCAAAAAATTTCCTGCGGCTGACCTTGGGCGAGTCGTCGCTAACAATGTCTTTTCGATCTTGTAAGTAGTTTTTCATAGTACCTCGCATAAACTAACTAGGGTAAAACGGCGCGTCAAACGGCCGATACTTGGCACTCTTTTGGAAAGCGGCGCGGCTAAAAACTCAGGCCCTGCCATCGATTTTTGTGAACGCCAAAATTATACATCTAACATCTTCACTTCGACAACCGGACGCTTCGGGAAGCCGACTCATCTTGATTACGGCAAATATGCCGCTTTCACGGGCTTGTCGCCAGCCAAGCCAAATTGCTGAACCGCGACGCCGCTAGTGCTTTGGCGCAGCCACCATTGGCCGTTGCGGTAAATTGCGGCGTCGGTTTTGCCGTCGCCGTCGTAGTCTGCCGGTGCTGTAATGTCGGTCGCCAGCCCGAATTGAAACGCCGTAGTTCCGACGGTGCTCTGCAACAGCCACCACACTCCGTCACGATACACGGCCAGATCCGTCTTGCCGTCGCCGCCGTAATCCGCTGGAACCAGTTTGTCCGATTTGAGTCCGAAGCTCATAACTAGTGATTCTAGGTTAGTTAAATCCAACGACCACCATGCGCCGTTGCGATAATTGCTAACCCGGCTCTCGCCGAACCGTCCCGCGTGGTTTCGATATCTGGATTGATCATCGTCACGCCCATCGAATGCGTAGTTCAACACAGGCCGCCGAACGTCAAGACCAATGAATCTCGTGGAACTGGTTGTCGGTACCTCTGTAGACCACGTGTTGGCGGTTCGGGTTCTGGGTAACGAAAGCAAAGGGCCGGGCCTTTCCCGCGGGCGGTGCCAATGCCCCAATGGTGATGTCTACATCCTGCGGGGCGGTGGTGCCGGGATACCACCAGAGTTCGTGCAAATGTTCGTCCTCTGCGAAGTAGAATACGTGTTTGGTGTTGGTAACGGGGTCGTAGTAGGCGTAAGGGTCGGCCACAGCCTTGGGCCCGTTCGCCACCTGCGTCAGGTTCCCGTAATTAACTCGCTCTGAACCAACCCACCATAACTCGATTAAGTCGCCGTCAACGCTACGGTAGGTGCTCTGGTGTACGGAGTAGGCGACACTGGAAAAGTTTTCGCCATACGGGTGGCTGGGGATGAAGTAGCTAACAGGGTCACCCGCCGCTAAAGGAGCTTCAGCAACGGCGGACAGGTTGTCAAGTCCGACTGAGTCGATTGGCCTCCAGTAGAGGCAGTGGATTTCGTTGTCCATGCCTCTGTAGACGATGTGGTTCCTATCCTCGGCGTCCACGTAGGACGAAGGATTGCCTTGAGCGAGGGGCCAGCCTTCGTTGACGTTGATATAAGCGCCGTCGCTGTGGGTGGCGGCCTCATCATCTTTCCAGTAAAGCGTTTGGATGTTGTTATCCGTGTCCCTGTAGACGACATAGGTAGTGTTTTCAGTCGGTGAGTAATGGCCGGTGGGAACTGTGTCGGTCGCGGCCTTCGGTGCGGGTGGTTGAGCGCTGGCGGAGAGCCTTTCGCTCTTTATCTCGCCCGGAGCCCAGTAGATGCTATGGACGTGGCCGTCGTCGCCACGATGGAGGGCGATAGGCACTTGCGTGTTCGGGTTGAGAAACATCGAGGCGTCGCCCGATGCGTGAGCGGCTTGCGCCGCTTCGGTCAGCTTTCTGTAGCCGACTGTCCTATCCGGCTGCGTCCACATCTCCCACAACATGCCGTCACCATCCCGGTATACGGTCTTTGTCTCGCCCGAAGCGAGCGCGACGGATGCGGGCGGTCCCACTGCCCCCGGTATGTGGAAGTAACGTGAACGTTCTACGTACTTGTAGCGGCGCTCCGGTTCGGGTTTGATGGCCTCCTCCCAAGGCAATCGGTAATCATTCTTTTCCAGCAACTCGATGGAAACGAAGTGTATTTTTTCAATGACGTCGTTCTTTATCGCTAAGAGACGGAATCCGGCAAAGTCGACCTGATTGTTCTTCATCGGTCCTAAGGCCCCTGTCTGAAGCAGGAGCGGACGATGCTCATTCCACCACGCACGCGGATTGTTTGTGTGCGATAGCGGATCATAATAGCCAGACACTCTTACGATAAATTTGTGGTTTGCGTCGTAAGGCATCGGCCATGGCATTGCGTTACGTTCGGCTTCGTCGGTAATTTCGACATAGGTAACCTCAGTACCCGGAACATAGTTTATGGTTATGGGAAATTCCGCTGCCGGAAACCAGCCACTATAAAATCTCGTCGGATAATAGGCGCGTGGATTGAACGTGTAGAAGTCCGTGTAGAATGTCGGTTCTCCGCTCGCAGGATCAACTGCGATTCTGAACTCGTTGTGGCAATGAGTATGACCGGCCAGGACAACGTCAGCCTTGCGATGAGGCGCGTCGATGCCTGCCAGAACTCGCATTAGTTCATCTTCCGACTCACCATGAGAAACTCCAAACCGAAGTAGGCGGTCCCTGGCTCCGCGTTTCAACAAAGTCGGCTCGTTATGATCGCCGTTAATTGGAAACCATTCCGGGTATGCGCTTTGGATAATCGAGTGACGTTCAGATTTATCGGACACGTCCACCTGCGCTCGATGCGCCAGAAAGGATTCTACCTGCTCAGTCTGCGCCGGTCGCTGAGTCTCGCGGAAAAAATAAGCGTTGGAATCTTCACTGATGTTCACCAACGGCGCATGGAGTCCGAGTATGAACAAACCGTTTGACGAAACTTCGTTCATGTCTTTCAAGATACGCGTCACTAGAGTGACGTCGCCTTCGCGGACACCGACGCAGTTAGGTGAGCCGCCGGTAAACGTCTCTTTATCTTCGTCTCTTTCGAGAAAGTGCGTCAGCAACGCATCCCACATACCCTCGGTCACGCCAAGATCATGTGAACTGTCGAGCATGACGATACGATGATCTCCCAGCTTGATGATAAGGTTGCCTCTCTTGATTACGTTGGAAAATGGAGGGTCGGGTTCGATTGCAACAAAGCGACGTGCATCATCTGGTTCACGATCGATGAAGTCGCCATTTCCGTTGTTGTGTAGCGATGTCAGGGCCCTTGCTGCCTGCCACGTCATGTTGTAATTGGCAGAGTTGTCGAACTTCCTGGAAGAATTCAGCCCGAAAGGACTTAATCCTTTCGGTCGGAATCGAATGCCGGGGGTTACTGCATCAGCGAGCCGACTCAGCACGGCGTCCGAAATCATCAGCCGAAAAATTAAGTCATACGGATATTTCCGAAAATCGTGGTTTCCAGGGACCATGAAGATCGGGACTAGCAAGCGTTCGACATCGTAATTGAATCCTCCAAGCCCGATCGACGACCGAGAAGCGCCGACACCGACACGGTGACCTGTGGGACTTTGAGGCTTCGGTAGCAGAGGGCATTTCTGCGACCGAAGCTTTTTCATTGGCAGCGTGGCTGAAGAAACTAGAAATTGAGTGTGTCAAGAGCGGATGTTCTCTTCGAGAATAGATCCGTTGACATAATCAGACTGCCGTAAATTTCCCGACTTCCTTCATGGTCGAAAATTCCCGTTCCGCCCGTTCCCTGTAGGTCTATCCGTGTTTGTCTGCCGCTTGGTACGCCTTTTTTGCCGATTATGTCCTGAATATCGCCCGACATTATGTCGCCATATACCGTCCCTACATGCGCGCCGTCGCGGAAAACAGACACCGACCACGCGCCGCCCGTAACGCCGAAGCCAATTAACATCTCGCGGGAGTTAACCGACACAGTCATGTAACGCGATTCGACCTCGCCCACGCTACTGAGCACATAAGTGTTGCCGTATCGCAATCCGCTCACCGGGTCCTGATTTCCCGCCGAAGTTTCGGCTCCGTCGTAAAAGAACCCTTTCGCATGATAATCGCGGATTTCGTCGTTAGCCGAGGCAGCTCCGGTCAATAGAACCGCCGCGCAAACTATCATCATCGTCACTTTTATCATTTGGTTTTTCATTGTCTTATCTCCTTTTCCTTCCGGATCTTCCGATTCCTTCGGATCGTTAAATTTGCTCTCTACTTGTTAACGCAACGTTTTTTGGAAACTCAGGTCAAAAAAACCGGGAAAATGATTGACCCTTTAGCTAGATGAGCTTATTTTCGGGGGGTAATAAGAGCACTTCATTCCGGAACTAAGCAAGGTGTTGCGATTCGAGAGGTTCCGGCAATTGAGATAACCAAGATGCTGCTCGTTTGGAGCGGGAGCGCGCGCTCCTACAAACATCGCGCGCGGCGCGGCGGTACGAATAGCGATTTGCCGATCGGGGCTTTATCGGGCGTTACTGCGACGAATGAATCTGGCGAGATCATCGCCACGCTGCCTAATTCTAAAAAGGTATCCGCGGCACTCTTACTTTCGGTATCTTTTGTTCGACTTTTCGAGTTGCGTTGTCGAGCACAGCCTTGCCCGAGAAGATATTGTCGAGGTTTGCGGCGAGCGTTGGGTTTATCTTTCTAAGGCGGTCATTTATCTTTTTCGCCTCGTTCTTGTTACCGCTTGCGTAGTACGCTTCGCCGAGATTAAACAGGCCGTATGTGTTTCTGCCGTCGAGATCGACAGCTCGCTTGTAAATCGCTATGGCGTTCTTAAGATCGTTTAGCCCACGATAGCCGTATCCAAGTTGATTGATCGCGATCACCCAGTTGTTATTTAGGCTGACGGCGGTGTTCAGGACATTCACGGCAAGTTGGTATTCGCCGAGCGCGTTGTGCGTCGAACCGAGATTTAAGTAGGCTGCGTCGAGCTTGGGGTCGATCGTGACGGCTTTTTGCGAATAGCTCTTCGACTGTTCAAAATCTTTCTTCGCGCCGTCATCGTCTTTCGCAGCGGTCTTCGATTTGCCCGAGTTGTAATACGCCCAGCTGACATTCGAATTATCTGCCGCGGTCGGACTAATCTCAGCGGCCGTGTCCAGCTTATCGACCGACTCGTCCCACGCTCCGGCTTGACCGAGTGAATAACCCCACTCGCTGTAAAGCTCGGGCGTACGCATACCGACAGATGCCGTTTTATATTCCGCGTTCGCCTCGTTGTAACGGCCAAGCTGACGATAAGAACTGGCTAAGTTCGCGCGCGTCTGTGGATTGCTGTTGTCGTATTTCGCGCTCTGTTGATAGGCATCGACGGCATTCGCATATTCACCCTTGTTATAGTACGCAACGCCGAGATCGAACGACGCAGGTGCAAATGTCGGGTCGGTCTCGATAGTCTGTTTGTAAGCAGCGATCGCTTGATCTTGTCTTCCCTGCCGGTCGAGTATTCGTCCGCGATAATACTGCGCTTCGACAAACCGCGCGTCCGCCGCGATCGCCTTATCAAACGCGGCAAGCGCGTCGTCATTCCTATTTTGTTTGTAATAAAGCAGGCCGCGGAGGAATTGCACATCCGTGCCGTCGATTCCCGCCTTCTCGCTCTTTATTAGTGCGTCCTCGCCCTTTGCAATGTCGTCTTTTTCTAGATAAGCGATGCCGAGAGCGGGATAGACAAGCGTGTATTCAGGGTTGATCGCGAGCGCCTTTTCGTAATTTACTATCGCCTCTTCGTCGTCGCCTTTTGCGTCATAGATCGCACCGAGTTTTGCATAGGCAACATCGTTCTGTTTGTCGAGTTTTGCAGCCTCTTCAAAAAAGGGAATCGCGGCATCATTGTTTGCGTCGCCTGCGATCTCGATGCCTTTTGCCGTAAGCGCAGTGCTCAAACCGTCGGTCGCCCGTGTGTTTTTCGGGTTCTGCACCAGCGCAGCACGAAAGTTCGTGACAGCCTGATCGATGTTATTGTCGTCGAGAAACTTTTCCGCGGTTGTTGTAAGAGTGTTTGACCTCACGATCTTTGCATTGGCTGATGCCGCGGCCCGTCTGCGATTTGCGATCGCGATCGCGCGACGTTTCTGAGCTGCGGCGGCTATCTGCGAATTACGCTTTGCGGACCGGCCTTTATCTGCTCGCAACGTTACTCGTCCACCGGCGAGCCGTTGCTTTTTTTGCGACTCACGAAAAACAAAAACGCTCGAGCCGCCGGCAATGCTCTCGGTCGCGACAAGATCTGCGTACACAGGTCGCGAGTTCGGTAATAAGACACAAGTGATCGAAAGAGATAAGAGAATTGCGAGATATGGGCGCGATCTATGCATTACAAAAAACCTCCGTAAAACAACGGCTATTATATCAGAAGCCAACAAACACCGGTTCGGGCACGAGCGCGATGCCAAATTTTGCCGCGACCGCAGCTTGAATATTATCTTTGAGATCAATGATCTCAGCAGCGGTTGCGTTGCCGCGATTTATTATCGCTAGTGTGTGGTTTGTTGATATTCCGGCATTGCCAAAAACGTAGCCTTTATGAAAACCGGCGTTCTCGATCAGCCATGCGGTCGGGATCTTTACCTTGTCGCCAAACTCGAAGTGCGGGACGCCCTCGTGTGCTCGCTTTATCTCTTCGAATTTTGAAATTTCGACGATCGGATTTTTGAAGAACGAACCGGCGCTGCGCGAGTTTGGGTCGGCGTCGTCGATCACCATTGACTTCTCGCGGCGAATCTTCAGAACGGCGTCGCGGACCGCTTGCAAGGACGGCGTCCGGTCCTCGAAAAAATTTATCAGGTCTTTATAGGCGATCTTTGGCCCGCCGCCGGGCGTCAGTTTGTAAGTCACGCTCAAAACTACATAGCGATCTCGTTCGGTGGAATTGAAAATACTCGTGCGATACGCAAAGGTACATCCCGCGTTTGATAACTCAACGATCTCACTGGTCCTGCGATCGATGCAGCGCACCGAAACTATCGTCTCCGACACTTCCTGTCCATAGGCGCCGACATTCTGCACGGGCGTGCCGCCGACAAAACCCGGAATGCCGCTGAGACACTCAACCCCGGCAAGGTCGTTCGCGACACAATACGCCACGAACGGATCCCAATCTTCACCTGCGCCGGCGGTGATAAGTTTCGATTTTCGAGTTTCGGGTTCCAAGTTAGTCTCGAAACTAGAAACTTGAAACTTGAAACCGATTATCGCGATTTGAATAACAAGCCCGTCAAATCCTTCGTCTGAGACGAGCACATTACTACCGCCGCCGAGGATAAAAACGCTCAGGTCATTTTCGCGCGCGTGACGAAGCGCCGCGACGACCGACTCTTCCGCTTCGGCTCGCACGAAGTAGCGCGCCGCACCGCCTACCCTCAAGCTGGTCAGCGGTGCGAGCGGAACGTTTTCTTCAATTAGGAACTTTCTCTTCAGACAGAAAACACTACGGCTGCCTAACAAGATAGACATCCCAAGCCCAGCGGCCGACTTGGTGACCTTGGGCACCTTTGACCTTTGAGCGAAACCGGAATTCGTTGCCGAATTCGTCCATGCGTCTTGATTCGCGGTAATCAAGCTCGATCTCATGCACTCCAAGCTGCGGCAGAGTAAATAACTCGTCCGATTCGGAAACGCCATTGTGATTCGCGTCTTGCCAGAGCCTCAATCGGCCGAAAATGGCGTCGGCCGCCGTAATATTGCCGTCACCGTTACCAGCGTTCGCAAACTTGTCGAACTCTGCGAGTGCTAGAAAGCCATTTTTCTCAGGACAGGAAGGCTGCGGAGTAAAATTGCCGAATAACTCTCTTCCGGTGTCCATAATGTTATTACTGTTGCGGTCAAGCGCCAGCCAAGCATCATCACTATTGGCAGCCGTCCAAGACAGGCTATCGAGCGTTCCATTGCCGTTGATGTCAAAATCTACTCCATTAGCTGCATTGGTTAAATTAAAACCGTTACCGGCGATGTCCACAACGATTGGCGAAATATCCCTGCTACAAAAACCGCAAGGGTCCCATATATAAGCCTCAGGACAATGGCCGGGGTCAGGATAGTGGCATGGTCCGCACCCACTTATGCAATCACAACAGGGACAGTGACTACAAGGATTAGGCGTCGGTGTCGGTGTCGGTGTCGGTGTCGGGCAATAAATTCTTCTAATGGCCTCAGTATCGCAATATTCGATAAAGGCAGATTCCCCCAAAATAGATCCGGTTACGCCGAAAACGGTAGTGTTAGCTATGTTAAATGTATGACCAGTCTCATGGGCCAATAAATGTCTAAAAGAACCGCGTATATGTGAAGGAACATTAGGCGTCCTACGAGTACTGCTTGGGTGTATTTGTATTCTTGCTGCTCGTTCACTCTGATTAGGCTGGCCGTCATTTCGAAAAAGGCGGAACACTTGCGTAGGACTAACCCGCGGAATAAATATTGTGTTGTCGGGAATAGGCTCGGCGGGATTGTAAGGGCGATTTGCACGTATCGCCGGCCGAAAAGTCACCCCGGAACAATTAGGGGTGCTGAACGCATTCCATTCCCGAATAGCATCGCTCATAATCTGAAAATCTTCATCATCGGGTGTATCAAATATCACAACGGATACTTCCGTTCCGACCGGCCATGTTCCTCGCAATGGAGGTCCGCCATCAGTATTCGGTGGTTGACCATTGCAGGGGGAAGTTTGAGCTTGACCCCTAAACAATGGATTGTGTGATACCAAGGCGATTAGGCAAGCAACAATAATCGAAATTTGAAGAACTAGTTCTTTGTTGATCTTATGCATCATGGTTGCACCTCAATTTTTTATTGGCTTCGCTGACGCCTTAATCTTAGTGCGGATGACACCGAGAAGATTCAGTTTGTTTACCCCCTTGAATTCGCTAAAAGCACCGAGTGTATCCAGCGGTTGGACCAGGCCACCACTCAATTCATAACCAGTAAGAATTTCGTAGTTCGGATTTTCCTTGGTGCAGGTGAGAAATAAT
Source organism: Pyrinomonadaceae bacterium (assembly GCA_046154245.1). Classification (GTDB taxonomy): domain Bacteria; phylum Acidobacteriota; class Blastocatellia; order Pyrinomonadales; family Pyrinomonadaceae; genus OLB17. The sequence goes on along the minus strand of JBJXFZ010000021.1, from coordinate 56,161 downwards.
ACGTACTCACTTCCAACTCGAGGCAATTGTTTCCCAGACACGCGGTAATTAACTTTTTGACCGTTCGGGTATAAAACTATCCCTCCGGCTCTATCTATGTATATTTCCGTTCCAGAAGATATTTTTCTTGACTCGTCTTCTTTAAGGATTTCTTTTACTCGAACGGCATATTCTGCATAAATACCGCTCTTATCATTTGATAAGTATGCTTTGGCATCCAGAATCTCGCCAACGATTATGAGATCGCTCTCGGCTTCGGGGATTGAGGGTGGGTAAGGAACCTCATCTGTCAATTCAACGCCTCCATCTTCAGGGTGAGGGTTTACTAATACGAATCCTCTTTCATCGTAGCGTTTACCTTTCTTCTTTCTTTCCTCTAACTCTAGAGCATTAACTGGTTCGGGCGCATTGTAGGCTACAACTGGGTACCTGCTCCTATCTTCATAACCAATTTTTTCAGGCGATGGTGATGGCTGAGGTTTGCTCGTCACCTGACTGTAACTGCCAAATGTTCCAAAAATTAGAGCAACGGTCCCTACAACAACTGTTGCGACGATTATCCACGTGATTTTGTTGAGTTTCATATCTTCCTCCCTAGCTGTTTCTTTGAACGACGCTAAGAAAATCTTTTTCACTTTTTCCATTAAAAGCACGGACACTCCCAAGATTGTCCAATGCTGTGACCAAGCCGTCTTTCAGTCTGTATGCGGTAAGAATTTTGTATTTGGGGTTTTTTTTGTCCTCGCGCGTAAGAAAGAGTACATATCTGCCGCCTATTTCAGGCAAATTTTGCCAATCTACCATGTAAAGCACTTTCTGGCCACTTGGGTATCTAATAACTCCACCGGCTCTGTCGACGGTAATAATCTCCTCCGCCTGAAGTTTCCTCTGACTGTCTGTCTTTAGGATTTGCTCAATTTCTACTTTGAACTCTGAGTAGATGCCTTTTTTTCATTTGCCAGAAAAGCGTTTGATTCTTTAACCCATCCGATTAAGACAAGCGCGCTTTCTGAAAATGGAATGGCATTAGAAGGTTCAGGTTCAGACTCGACATCGGAGCCACCTATCGCAATATCATCCGGATAAGGATTTCTTAATACCCTAACGCTGACCTTATAGCGTTTACTCTTTATTTTTCTCTCTTCGAGCTCGACAGCGTTGGTAGGTTCTGGTTCATCGTAATCAACAGCAGGATATTTGCTCAGATTTCCGAAAGGCCTTTCGGGCGTTGGCGTCGGTTGAGTTTTTTGTGTTTGGCTGTGGCCGTCGTATCTTCCAAATGAAATGGCAACAGTTGCTACAACAACTATCGCCACAATTACCCAAATGATTTTGTTGATTCTCATAGCATCCTCCCAGCAAAATTGTAAAACATGTATCTTTACGTCAAAAACGACGCCTGCTTTCACTTATAGTCAATGGCTGTTTGGTCTTCGGAAGGCTAAACAACCGGGATGGTTGTCCAAAGCGAGTTTTGGGCTAACACGGGAATAATATACCCGATGTCATCGCGGGTCAACTAGAAATTCATACCAAAGTGTAGAAGTTATTCAACTCGGCTTAAAGTTTTGCGAGTTGAATTTTTCTATCGAGACGCGTGGCGTATTCTGCGCTTAGGGGTCGAAGCATGTCGACGATTTTTCGCGCCTCTTTGCCGTTCTTTCGCCCGATCAACGTATCGCCGAGGGCCATCATATAGCCGATGTTTTGCGGTTCGTTCTGGATCGCGGCTCGAAGCCACTTCTCGGCATTGTTGAGATCGTTGTTCTTAAAGTATGCGACGCCGAGGGCGTAACGAGCGAAATTGAGGTCGGGTTTGCGATCGACAAGTTTTGTAAGCGTATCGATGGCGCCTTTATAATCGCCGAGATCGATCTGAACTGATGCGAGATTTTGAAGCGCAAAATCCGAGGCCGGTGGCCCGGCCGCGACCGCTTTTTGCAAAATTTCTTTTGCGATATCGAGGTTCGGTTTTGCTGCGCTCAGGTTTCGCGCCTCGGCATCGGGATGGGCGAGACGAAAATACGCCCAGCCGAGATTTACCTGATCGATCGGATTGTTTGTCAGCTCGGCAGCCTTCTCCAGGGCCTTGATCGCCGACGGCCACTGACAAACGACCGCCCGCTCCATGTTGATGTCACACTGCTGCCCGATCGAGAGCCCGATCTTGCTATAAAGATCGGCGGCCGTTTCCTTATTGAAGTCTTTTTGCTGCGTGTAAAAGAGAGCCGCGTTGCGGTAAGCTCCCGTCGCATTATCAAACTCTTTATTCAATCGATAAGACTCACCGAGACCGGCAAAGACGGCCCAATCGTTGTTCTTGAGCTTCACGGCTGCCTTAAAGGCCTTTATTGCCTCCGCGTAGTTACCGAGTTCGTACTCCGCTTCGCCGAGTCCGAGCCAAGCGTCAAAATAATTTGGCTTTAGCTCAGTTGCTTTCTTAAACGAGGCGATCGCGTCACCCGTACGCTTCAAGCGAACAAGCGTTTCAGCTTCGTATAGATAAGTTTCCGGCTGCGTTGGGTCGAGAGACTTCGCCTTTTGAAATGCTGCGAGCGCCTCCACGTTCTTATCCTGAGCAGAGCGAACGAGCCCGAGGAAGAACTGCGTCTCAGCCGAGTTCGGCGACAAGGCAAGAGCTTTTGTCAAAAAAGTGTCAGCCTTTGCGATCTCGCCCTTCTGATAATAGAGCACGCCGAGCGGAACGTAGATCTCGGTCAGGTCCTTATCAAACGCAAGCGACTTTTCATAGTTGGCGATCGCCTCATCAATCTGGTCAAGCTCGGCATAAACTTCGGCAAGACCAAAGTAAGCCGCAGCGTTATTCGAATCGAATTTTAGCGCCTCGAGAAAAACGCCCTTCGCCATCGCGGCCTGATCTTTTACGAGCAGGTCGTTGCCTTTTATCGCAAGAGCTTCGCTCAGACCGGCCTTAGCAGCTTTGTTTGTTTCGTCGAGCGCGGATGCGTCACGATAATATTCTATAGACTTTTCATACTCGCCCTTTTCACTATAGTATTCCCCGAAGCCTGCGAATAGCTTCGAGCCCTGCGCCGGCGGCAGCGTTCGAATGTTCTTTGGCGGGTTAAGAGGATCTGCAACTTTAGATTTTGCGCGTTTTGGCGCGACCTTTGCGATGGTCTCATACTGTTTCTTTACCTTTGCGACGGTCTCGATGCGTTGAGCCTTGGTCCGTTTTGGCTTAGAGGTCGGTGTAAACTTCTTCGCTGTTCGTGCTGCGTTGCGAAAAACAAAAACGCTCGAACCGCCGGTGAGGCTGCTCACCGGGACCAGATCTTGCGCCCCTGCGACCATCGCCGTCAACAAAACTGTCGCGATCGCGATCTTAAACTGCCGTATTTTTCTAAACATTGGTTTTTCCTCAGCAAATCTAATCTAGAATGACTTTAGAGATCAAGCGTTTGATGCTCGAATGAAAGACAAACGTTGACCGCGTCAAACTTGTCACCCACTAACGTTACCGCCCCTGAGCTTGAACATAAGACGCCGCATCGCACCAAACGGAAACCGCGTTGCAAATCGGCGGTACCTATCATTATCACGCAGCGAGAACAGATAGCTTTCGTGATTATTCACCAGCCGCTCAGCGATCTTTGCATGCCTGTGGATCGGAAAATCGCCGATCTCAACCACGAATACAACGTTCGGCAGAGCATAGGCATTGAACTTCACGCCGTTTTTCTCGAGATGCTCGATACACAACGCGATTCCGCCGTATGTTATCTGCGCGTCATGAAAAACTATCGCGCCGTTATCTTTGAGAACATGTCGACAGAACTCAAAATCAGAGACAACTGCTTCGTCCGTGTGTTCGCCATCGATAAAGCACAAATCAACACTCTCAGTTACTTGTGACAAATCTATCGATTTTGTATCGCCGTCGATCGTAATTATTTTTGTCGTGTCCTCCGAAACCTCACCGAGCAGCTCCAACATCCTCTCGGTCGAGTTGTTCTGGTAGATCCAGTCATAGCCACGTGCATCGGGCTGAGACAACGGCCGCTTGTCTATAGAGTATATTCGCCGACACAGCGGATCGACGAGGTGCGGCGACAGGCTGCCGCCAAGATACGAACCGATCTCGAGATAGGTATAGCCCGGTGACAACTCGCGCACCGCAAGTTGACAAGCCAGCAGCGACTGCTTGTCATGGTCGGTCGATTGGCTCGTGATCTTTTCGAACAGCCGCAGGTCAAGGTCATGGATCGAAGTATCGAATTCGGTCATAGGCGCGGGGTCAAAGGAATCACGATAGCACAAAACATAGGGAAACGCTGACTCAGGTGGATCGATGCTCCCCGCATGAAGTTCTTGCCTCGAGGGCGCGGTTAGTGCTACATTTTGCCTCAAGCGTCCGATGAACACTCTTTACTACGGCGACAATCTGAAAATCTTGCGCGAACACATCGCTACGGACTCTGTCGATCTCATATATCTCGACCCGCCGTTCAACTCGAACCGTAATTACAACGTGCTGTTCAAAAACGAGATCGGTGTCGAGGCCGATTCGCAGATAAAGGCGTTTGACGACACGTGGCACTGGAACCGCGCCGCCGAGCTGACCTACAACGAGCTGATAAACCAGCCCGACGACTTAGGCCGCATGATCGAAGCCTTTCGCGGCTTTATCGTCGGCCAGGGCAACTACGGCAACCAGATGATGGCGTATCTCGTGATGATGGCCGTCCGCCTAAAGGAACTCCACCGCGTCCTAAAACCGACCGGCAGCCTCTATCTCCACTGCGACCCGACCGCGAGCCATTACTTGAAGATTCTGCTGGATACGATCTTTGGCGCGCAGAATTTTAAGAGCGAGATTATTTGGAAACGAACGTCAAGCCACAACAGCGCAAAGCGATGGGGTCCAGTCCATGACGTAATTCTTTTTTATTCGAAATCAAACGAGTTTATCTGGAATCGAGTCGCGCAACCCTACGATGACAAATACGTTGATACGTTCTACCGTTATCAAGACGATGATGGAAAACGATTTCGTGTAGGTGACCTTACTGGCGCAGGAACAAGACAAGGTGATTCCGGCAAAGAATGGCGTAGGATTAATCCTACAAGCGTTGGGCGTCACTGGGCAGTTCCATCAATCCCAAATCTAACGAAGGAAGAAATCGACGCGCTCAGTGTTCAACAACGCCTGGATCGTCTTGACGAAATCGGACTGATTTATTGGCCGCCTAAAGGAAAGGTGCCGCAGTTTAAGAGATATCTTGACCTTGAACTTGGTGTTGCTGCCCAAGATGTGATTTATGATATTGACCCCATATCGCCCCAAGCAAAAGAATTACTTGGCTATCCAACTCAAAAGCCTGTTGCATTACTTGAGCGCATTATTCAGGCATCGTCGAACGAGGACGACGTTGTTCTCGATCCTTTCTGCGGCTGCGGGACGACGATCGCGGCGGCGCAAAAGCTGAACCGCCAATGGATCGGCATCGACATCACGCACTTGAGCACTGGTTTGATGAAGCTGCGGCTGAGAGACAACTTTGGGCTGACTCCATTGCAAAAGCCCGCGCGTAAGCAAGGGCACACTCAAGAAAAGCTCTCGACTCCGCAGGACGGGAGCGAAAACGCAGGCTCCGCCGCGTCCGGCATTCGCTCCCGTAGCACGGCATCAACCCCCAATGTTGAATCTACCCTTGCTAACGCGCGGGCTTCTGCATCGAACAGCACCTACCAAGTCATCGGCGAACCTGAGGACCTCGACGGCGCGAGAGAATTGGCCGCTACGGACCGATACGATTTCCAGTGGTGGATATTGCCGCTTATCGGCGCCCGAGCGCTCGGTGCTCCGCAAGGGCAAAAACACGGCAAGAAAGGCGCCGACAGCGGCATCGACGGCCTGATGGTATTTACTGATGACAACTCGGGGAAAGCAAAGAAAGTCATTGTTTCGGTCAAGAGCGGCGGCGTAAACGTCTCACAAATCCGCGATCTCGCGCACGTCGTCGACCGCGAAAAAGCCGCAATCGGCGTTTTCGTCACTCTCGAAGAACCAACCAAGCCGATGATAAGGGAAGCAATTGGTGAAGGCTTTTACCACAGTGACGGCTGGAACAAGGACTATCCGAAACTACAAATCCTAACCGTCGAAGAAATCCTCTCGGGCAAAACCGTCGATCTCCCGCCAAACATCACTACCTACAAACGCGCCGGGAAGATCGACGCAGAATCTGACGATCAGGGAAGGTTGGGGTTTGCGTAGCGTCGTTGCGGCATTCTTGCCCTTTCTCACGCGTTAAGCTAAATTTGAGTTACAAAATTCAACTTGATCGAGGAGAGCTTGGGCGGTATGAAAGCATTTGCAACGGAGAATATACGAAATCTGGCTGTGATCGGGCACGGCGACGCGGGCAAGACCCAGCTTGTGAGTTCCCTGCTCCACGTCGCCGGACAAAATCGCTGGGGACGGGTCGATGAAGGGACGACCATTACGGATTACGACGAAGATTCGATAGCACGCAAAGTTTCACTAAACAACAACTTCGCCCACGCCGAATACAAAGACACGAAAGTTAACTTTATCGACACGCCCGGCTACGCGGCGTTTGTTTCGCACGCACGGCCCGCTTTGCGGGTCGCCGACTGCGCGCTCGTGGTCCTTGACGGTGTTCACGGCATCGAGGTTCAGACAGAGAAGACATGGCAATACGCAAACGAGTTTCTGCTGCCGCGTTTCATGGTCGTCAACAAGATCGACAAGGAGCACGCGGATTTTGGCCACGCACTCGAGACAGCTACGTCATCGTTCGCGCGCTCGATCGTTCCGTTTACGCTGCCGATAGGCGCCGAGGGCGATTTCAAGGGCGTTGTCGATGTCGTGCATCAGAAGGCTTACGAATTTGACGCCGCGGGTAAAGCGAAGGAAATTCCGTTGCCGGAGCAGGGCCGCGACGTCTTTGAAAAGACACGCGAGCGCATCATCGAGCTCGTCGCCGAGTCCGACGACGCGTTGATGGAAAAATACTTCGAGGCGGGCACTTTAGAAGAAGAAGACATCTACCCAAATCTCGCTAAAGCGATCGCGTCATCCAAGCTGTGTCCCGTCTATGCGGTGTCGGCAAACACGCTCGTCGGTTTGCAGATCCTGCTCGATCACATCGTCGAATTTGCGCCAAATCCCGCAACACACGAAGCCGAGTATGGCTTTACCGACAACGAAATGACGGGCGAACGCATACAGCGAAAGTACAGCACGGATGAGCCGTTTTCGGCTTACGTTTTTCGCACGATCGCCGACCCGTTCGCGGGCCGCATCAATGTGATGAAGGTTATTTCAGGCAAGATCGCGTCGGACGCGACCGTGCAAAATACAACGCGTGACGCCGCCGAACGCCTCGGCGCTCTGCATGTGATCGAGGGCAAGACGCTCGACAAAGTTCCCGAGGCTTCGACCGGTGACATCATAGCCGTCGTAAAACTAAAAGACACGCAGACCGGCGACACGCTCGCCGACAAAGCAAAACCTATCGTTTATCCGAAAGTTGAGTATCCAGAAGCTGCGATCGCGTTCGCGATCGAACCAAAATCGCGCGCCGACGAGGATAAGATCTCAGTCGCGTTGCACAAGATCCTTGAGGAAGACCCGTCGCTTCACTTCGACCGCGATGCTCAGACAAAGGAGTTTATTCTCTCGGGCAGCGGCCAGCTTCACATCGAGACGGTCGTCAAAAAACTCGCTGACAGATATCACGTCGAGGTCGCTCTTCATCCGCCGAAAGTGCCGTACAAAGAAACGATCACCGCGACGGCCGAGGTTCAGGGACGGCACAAAAAGCAGTCGGGCGGGCGCGGGCAATTCGGCGATTGTAAAGTTATCTTCGAGCCGCTGCCTCGTGGCGGCGGATTCGAATGGGTCGATAAGATCTTTGGCGGTTCCGTGCCGCAGAATTTTCGCCCCGCCATCGAGAAAGGCATCATCGAGGCTGCCGCCAGCGGTTCTGTCGCCGGCTATCCGCTCGTCGATTTTAAAGTCACGCTCGTCGATGGCAGTTATCATGCGGTTGATTCTGACGAACATTCATTCAAGGCCGCTGGCCGCAAGGCGTTTCGAGCCGCGATGGAAAAGGTAAAACCGACGCTGCTCGAACCGATCATGGACGTCGAGGTTTTTACGCCGATTGAAGTTTCGGGCGACATCATGGGCGATCTAAATTCGCGTCGTGGGCGCGTCGCCGGTATGGAGATGCGCGGCAAACAGCAGGTTATCAAAGCTAAGGTGCCGCTCTCGGAGATGCTCGATTATCAATCGAAACTGAACAGCGTCACGCAGGCGCGTGGCTCGTATCATATGCAGTTTTCGCATTACGATCCGCTGCCCGGCAATCTGCTGAAAAAGGTTGTCGACGAAGCCGTCGCCGCCGGCCGTGTCCGCGCACACGACGACGATGAATGATATTGAATCAGTCTTCGTCTACGCCGTTGCTGGGTATGTGATATTCACCGATTTGTACTTATTGCTCTTCGGGGTCTATCTAAAACTACACGGCTTAGGCTTAGGTTTTCAGAGACATAGCGACGCAGTATTTTTCGTAAGGAAACTCTTTGGAGTAACGGCTGGATTGGCGTTGATTGTTGTTTATCGATCAGAGATGCTTGGGTTTTTCTGGAGTTTTATTTTCTTTTTGATTCTTACAGTACCCGAGTCGTTATGGTTGATCTATAAGGATACAAAGATTAGAAAAGCGGAGGTTATCAAACAAGTTGAAAACAATGACGACGCCATTCAAGTCCGCGCACATGACGACGACGAGTAGCAACAAATTTTCAACCACAGATGAACACGGATAAACACAGATAAGAAACACTTCATTGTTTTATTCCGTATCTGTGTCCATCTGCGTTTATCTGTGGTTAATTTTCTTTAGGAGCATTATGAAACGTCAAATTATTTTCTCTATCGCAATTCTCACATTGTTAGTGGCTGCGGCCACAATTGCATCGGCGCAGGTTCGTCCACCCGTTCCGCGTGGCAGCCAAAAAGCAACGGTCATGCAAACTATCGGGACGACTGAGGTTTCGATCACATACAGCCGTCCGGCCGTTAAAGGCCGTTTGGTTTACGGCGATTGGCCGACCAAGGTCGAGGGCGAAGCGACGCTCGACGACGGCCGTGCTCGCCCGGCAGGTGCGCCACTCGTACCCAACGGACATTTATGGCGAGCGGGTGCGAATGAAGCCACGTTATTCGTCGCGGCAGATGACGTCTTGATAAATGGTCAACTGCTCGCCGCCGGCAAGTACAGTCTGCACATAATACCGGCCAAGGATGCCGACTGGACGATCGTCTTTAACAAAGACGATGGTCAATGGGGCAGCTTTACCTACGACAAAGCCAAGGACGCACTTAGAGTCAAGACAAAACCCATGTGGGTTGCTGACAGCAAAGAGCTGTTGACATACGGCTTTGACGAGGTCGGCGAAAAGAGCGCTTCGGCTTACCTGCGTTGGGAAAAGGCCAAGGTGCCGTTCACCGTCGAGGTAAAGGACGTTGTCGGTTCGACGATGGCGAGGTTGCGAGCCTATGTCGCCGGCGCCAAGTCGGACGATCCCGGCCCGGCATTCAGCGCCGCAAATTATGCAAAGGCCAACAAACAAACGGACGATGCAACGAAATGGTTTGACATGGCAGCTAAAGCATCGGACGAGTTGATAAAAGCGAAACCGACATTCGCCAATTATCGCCAGAGATCGAATATCTTTTTTGCTGCGGGTCGTATGCCGGACGCTCTCGCCGCTGCGGAAAAAGCAGTTGAATTAGGAAAAGCCGAAAAGGCCGACACCGCTGCTCTCGAAAAACGCATCGCGGACATCAAAGCCGGTAAGCAGTAAGCGCCGATAAGACAAAAAAGGCACGAGAATAGGCGATTTTGCCGACGTTCGTGCCTTTCTTATTTTCCGATCCAGACTCTTAGGCTGCCTTCTTGTGGCAGATCGCACATTGCGCCTGCACGGGCCCCTTAGATGCCGCGACGGTCTTTTTCACCTCGACGTGGCAACCAATACAATTGCGATGCAGCGCCTGCATATTCGTTAGAGCGATGAGGGCGGTGCTTCCCTCGTGCTTTACTTCGGGGATCTTATCCAGGAGCTTCGGCTTTGTGTCCTGACGTGCGTGACAATCGCGACAAGCCACAACACCGGCGCCCTTTGGATCCTTCAAAAACAATTCAGCGGTTAGCGTCGTTGTACGGTCAGCAGGCCACGCAGTTTTGAGCGGCGGATGTTTTTCGACCTCGCTCTTAGGCTGCGCCGTGTGGTGACAAGCGACACATGCGATCGTCTTGGACTGATCGATCGTGTAGGTTCCGCCATTATGCTTGACGTGATTGAATTTGACTCCGCCGAGCTTAGCATCCGCGCCCAGCATGATCACCTCGGGCATCTTTGGCTCGTCAGCCTGCTGAGCATATAGCCTCGACGCGGTCTGATCCCACAAAAAGAGGATTCCCACGGCAAAAAGTAACGTGCTGATGACCAGCAAACACTTTCTTCTCATAACTGCTCACCTCCTGATCGTTCAATTAGTTCATAAAGCGAATCTCACAATAATAAAGTGACGACGGTCACAGTCTCTTTGTCGATTCGCCTGACGCCTCTGCCAATAATTGCATGGGCGAGCATCTGTTGACAAGGCTCTGTGCATCGTAGGGTCAAAATCTAGACCATCAGATACCTATCTGATAACATTCGCTTTATGAAAAAGATATTTGCTCGCGGCGTCGTCTTTCTTCTCGTTGTCGGATTTATTTACACGCCAGTCTGGGCCACGTGCGGCGGTGGCGGTGGCGGTGGCGGCGGCGGAATGTCCGGTAGCGGCTCGGGCGGCAATAACACGGTCGTCTATCACGTGCCGTGGAAGGTCCGCGATGACAAAACGCCGGCGGTTAAGTCGGGCCTCGTCTTGTATTGGTTTCCCTCATCGGCTGACGAGGTAAAAAGATCGAGCTTGCGCGAATCGCGCGATCTTTCGCTTTACGCGGGCCAATGCGTTGCGATGGAACTCGCCGATAGCCGACTTGCAAATTTCAACACGCTGGTCGGCGAATCGAAACTTCCCGTAGCCGTGCTTGCTAACCCGGACGGAACGGCCGTTGCGAAATTAGAGAATAAGAACGGCAAGCTCGCAGTCAAAGATGTCGAAAAACTCGTCGACACCGAGATCAAATCGCGCAAAACAGCCGTCGAAGCGAGCATGAAAGACGGCAAAGCAAAAGCCGCCGCCGGTGATAAGGACGCGGCGATCAGGGCGTTTCAATCGGTGCTCGAACATCGATGCATGTTCGCCGACAAGGCAAAAGACGCGGCGAAGGAGCTAAAAAAACTTGGCGTTGAGAATATTGGTGAAATGCACGCATCGCCAAACTTTGACCCCAAAGTTTCGGCGTCGATCGTTCGAACGATGAAGCTCGGCCTCATCGCCGAGAACAAGGCGAACTACATGCTCGCGAAAAAACTTTACACTGCGGCACACAAGATGGACACGGCCGACCCGGCACCGCTGCGCTATCTGGCCGAACTTCACCGTCATCACATCGGCGATTGGGACAACGCAAAACTGAGATTTAATCAGATACTGGACATGCAGGCCGACCCGCTCTCGCGTGCTGTTGCCTTGCACGGTCTTGGCAAAATTACGATCCACGAGGGCGAGTTCAAAAAAGGACTCGGCTTGATGGAACAATCGGCCGAGACCTATCCGACTGCTCTTGCGTATCGCAACCTCGCCGTCTATTGGAACTCGGAATACGATTTCAAACAAGGTGACTTTTATACCCAGAAGGCGCTCGCGATGGACCCGAAGGATCCGTATAACATCGTCTTCGCGGCCGTGTTTATGGCGATGGCGGGTAAAAAGGACGAAGCTCTGAAAGTCGCGACCGACAATATCAACTTGCTGCCCGCATCATATAATCTTGCAGCGATCTACGCCCAACTCGGCCAGCGGGACAAGGCGCTCAAGCTGCTCGAACGTCACTTCTACAAATACGAGCGCTACCACGCCGTGCGTCAAAAAGAGATGATGGAAGCGCGGGTCGACGCCGTGTTCGACAGTCTGCGCAATGACAAAGATTTTCTCGCGCTGACAAAACACGCCGACGGCATGCTGCCAATGCCGATGTCACCGCGACAGGCCATGCCGATGGAGCATTAAGGTTAAATCCAGACAGGATAGGCAGGTTATTCAGGATGTTTTTTTTGTCTATCCTGTTTATCCTGTCCATCCTGTTATATTTTCTTACAGAAGAGTTCCTTCGATACCACACGGAATCGAGTAAACGCTTTCGCCTGTCGCGACGATCATCTCGCCTTTGCGCGTGAAGCACAGCCCCACGATATTGTTGCCGGCGACGAAATGCTCGCACGATGCTCCGCCGGGAGCGATTCGAACTACCCCATGCCGCCCCTTGTAACAAGCTGCGACGTATAAGTTGCCGGATTTGTCGAACGCCAAACCCTGCGGCCGTCCGAAGCCGCGGAAATATGTCGTCACATCGCCTTTTTTATCGATGGCGTAAACTGCATCGTGACTCGCAAGCCCCGGCGCCGTAACGTACAAACGTCCGTCAGGGCCGAACGCCATGTGGTAGGCCGCGACCGACGGCTCGAGCAATGCAAACGTCTCAGGTGCGCTAAACTCGCGAACGCGGTAGATCGTACCCGAACGATCGCCGACATACATTCGATTTTCGTCGTCAAACGCAATGCCGGTTGAGATGCCGAGCCGCGTTGCAAACACGGTCGCGGTTCCCTCACGGCTCACCGAGTAAACTTCGCCCTGTGCACGATTTGTGACGTACATCATGCCGTTGCGATCGAACGCGATGCCGGTCGGATTTAAAACGGGTTCAGGCAGCTCGTCGAGATAACCATCGGCTTCAAGGCGAAAAAGCGTCGCCGGCAGATGCTGTCCCCGACCGCCCGAACGCGTCAGAATGATCGCGTCGTCGTTAGGATCAACCGCCGGATTTGCGACGATGTGCATAGTGTCAGCGATCTGCTGTCCAACGGTGAGCTCGTACGTATTGCTTACCGCACCATCGCTTTCGAGATGGACGAGCGTTTTGCCTTCGCCGGCTTCGTCGGGCACGCGTCCCAATATCCGCTGCGACGAAGCGGCCACTATTTGACACTTCGCACCGGCGACATAACAGCCGTCGTTCTCATGCACCAACGCGGCAAAGCCGTCGCAATTCACGACGATCTCGCCGCCGGGAATTGCAAACGACGGTTCGACCGAGAGAATTTTCACAACATCGCTCATCCTTGTGAGTACGATTCTACGACTCGGCGGCGTGAGGTGTCGATTTCGCTCGAACAAAAAAATCGTTGACCGTGTTCGTCCGCAAAAGTTAAACTTCCAAAAGAAAGTTTCGCCGGTACCAGCGTCCCTGCCAAGTTTGCCATAGGACGCGAGCCTTCCTCGGCCCAACTTCAATCTGTTAAATTATGGCGACCCGAATCGACGATCTCCTTCGAATGGCCATGAGTTTTGGGGCCTCGGACTTGCACCTGCGGGCCGGCTCTTATCCTGTCATTCGCGTTACCGGCGAACTCAAACCCCTCTCGGGCGTCAATCGTCTCTCACAAGACGAAACTCTCGAAATGGCGTTTTCGATGATGTCGAACCGCCAAAAGCAGCATTTCAAAGAGGCGTATGAGGTGGACATCGGCTATGGCGTTTCGGGTTTAGGGCGTTTTCGCGTCAATATTTTTCAGCAGCGAAATTCCATCGGCATTGTCGCTCGTGTAATTTCAGACGCCGTGCGCGGGTTTGCTGAACTCGGTTTGCCGCCGATCCTTAACACCATCGCCGATGAGAATCGCGGCCTGATTCTAGTCACCGGAACGACCGGCTCGGGCAAATCGACGACGCTCTCTGCCATCGTTGATCACATAAACGCAACTCGTAATTGCCACATAGTCACCATCGAGGACCCGATCGAGTTTCTGCACAAGGACAAAGCCTCATTCGTCACGCAACGCGAGGTCGATGTGGATACGCGCTCGTTTGCCGAGGCGCTGCGCGGCAGTTTGCGACAGGACCCGGACGTGATCCTCGTTGGTGAAATGCGCGATCTCGAAACCATCGAAACCGCGCTTGTTGCGGCCGAGACCGGCCATCTCGTTCTGTCGACGCTCCATACAATTGATACGTCCGAGACGCTAACTCGTATTATTTCAGTATTTCCGCCTTATCAGCAGAAATCGATCCGCATCCAGCTCGCGGGTTTGCTTAAGGCCGTCGTGTCGCAGCGCCTGATGAAATCGGCGAAGGGCAACAGTCGCATTCCAGCGGTCGAGGTCCTCCGCTCGACGCCGCTCATTCGTGATTACATCCTCCACGAAGACAAAACCGCCTCGATTCGCGACGCCATCTCAGCCGGCACGTCGCAGTACGGCATGCAGACATTCGACCAATCGCTGTTTTATCTATATCAGTCAGGCTTGATCGCTCTCGACGAAGCTCTTCGCGGCACGACAAATCCGGACGAATTCCGCCTCAGACTTGCCGGTATACAAAATACAACTTCGAGCACCCGAGAAGAGATGGAAAAGTCGAGCGGCGTCCACAATATCACCGACGTCATAACGCGAAATTGACCATAACGCTGCTCGCTGCTGAAAAGATGAACAACACGCCAAGATAGCTGTCGCCTAAATGCCAGTTTTTCACGAATTGTAATCGCCCGTAACGATCAGGGTTTTGGCGTTTGAGTTCCGGCCGCAGGAATTTTCTTAAATCCTTTTTCAAGTGCTTTGCGTAGTCGATCGACGGCGGTCGTCGGATCGCCGCCGAACGCCGGGTCCGTATAGACGAGAACTTCGCCGGTGCGGGCATCCACGATGCCGATCTGCATCAGTAGGTAGGCCGGCGTTCCGCCAACCAGAATCGTGAAAGCCGTTTTGCCGCCCGTGAGTTTCTTTCCTTGTCCGCGAATGAAGACGATTGCGTCGACGTTCTTGTCGAGATTAAGATTCAACACTTCATCGCCCATTGTGAAACGCCCTTTCTTCACGTCACTGCGCTTCTTCATTACTTTTGGCAGCAAGTCGTCGAACTTTGCCTGCAAGTCGGCGGCGGTGTATTTCGCTTGAGCATCGCCCGCGTCAACCGCCGGCGCTTGAAGCTTCGCCCTCGTGATCTGTTTTTTGTTCTTGAGCACTTCGGCTACGGCTTCCTCGACGCGAGTGCTGAGCTCTTCCGACTCGGCAGCCATGCCTTCGGGCCCCTTCATACTGTCTCTGACAACGGCCACTTTGGCAGGCAGGATCGCGATAGTGCGGATCGTCGTCTCCTTGCCAACTTTCGGGTGGAGAAACTGACCGGCAACCGGCGTCGTTGCACAAAACACAAATACCAAAACGGCTGAAAACTTGAGGTGCGTTTTTCGCAGCATCCCTTTTGAGAAATTTGATCTCATGTTTAATTCCTCCTTAACGCATCGATGCGCTTCTGAATTCGTTCCCGGTCGAATGCCGCTGGTGCGAGGCCCACATATTTTTCATAATGAGTGAGAGCCTCGCTCGGGCGGCCAAGTTTTTCGTAGAGCATCCCCAGGCCGCGATGAGTCGCCAGGAATGGGTTTTCGAGACTCAACGCGCGCAGGTAGTATTCTTCGGCTTTCTGCTGGTGGATCTTCCAGTTTTCCTGACCCGCCGGTGTTGCGAGCAGGTCGCGTTCTTGCTCTTCAAGGGTTCGTTTTTCACGCTTTTTTGCGGCGTCCTTTTTGGCGCTGTTCGAGAGTTCCCTATCGGTCAGTTGGCGCGCCCACGGCCCGAGCGTGCGGTACGCCTCCCCCAACAGGAAGAGGTTCTCTGACGATTCGGGACGAAACTCGACAAGCCTCTCGGCAAAATAAACAGCCGAGCGAAACCGGCCCGCGTTGATCGCAAGTTGCACATTGTGCCGCATCACGGACTCGAACTGCCCAAAATACCTTTTCTTTTCCTTGTTGAGGACCATCTGCGGGGTGAGCTTGTCGGCGCGCGCTCCGAGGTAAGAACTCAGGTACTTGATCCGCTCCTGCAACTCAGGATGGTCATTGTAGAACAACTTGATCTGCTCGCCTTCGATATCGTTCCCCAGCAGTTTGAGGGCACCGATCACTTCTTCAGGCGGATACTCGGCGGTGATCATCATATCGATCGCCCGATGATCCGCCTCTCGTTCAAGGTCGCGACTATAACCGAACATCGACGCCACGACGATAAAAGGGGCAATCGTCGTCGCAAGCAGAATTGCCCCGCCAACGGCGCCGGCCGGAGCATAGGCGCCCGCGGCCGCCATGATATTCATCGTAAGGAACTTTTTGCGATTGCTGCGATTATGCACGTAGCTATGGCGGCGGGTGACGTGGGTTATCTCGTGAGCCAAAACCGCGGCCAACTGCGACTCGTTGTCGAGCAACCCGATCAAACCGGTCGTCACGTATATCGAACCATTGGGCAGAGCGAACGCATTCGGTTGCGGATCGCGCAAAACCCGGAATTTCCAAGTGACATTCTCGATGACGAGATCCTTGGGCAACAGCAATTGACCGATCCGCGACAGGTAGGCGTTCGTGGCCGCATCCTCGAGGATCGCTCCCTCTTTCTCAAATCGCCTATCCAGCAAAACTACCTGCTCGAACAGCTCGAGATCGACTTTGCCGAAGCGAAATTCCTCGCGGACCGGCACGGGCGTTGCTTCGACGGGTGCGGTCGGCTTCTGAGCCAGCACAACAGGTCGAACCGACGAAAATATCACGCAAAAACACAGGATCGCGACTGTCGGATGAATGCCGAACCGCCTCGTTCTAGCTCGCGAATGAGAAACCACACGCATTTACACATGAAGTTTAGCAAAAAACCAACTCTTTGAGCGACACAAGCGGCCCCGGTGCCGGATGGCCCGAATCTTCTCCCTAAATCCCCTGTCACGCGATCGCGCGAGCCGATCCGAAAACTCCACAAATGTTTATTTATCAAGGATTTTCGCCGCTCAAGTCTTGACAGGACAACGCTTTGGCGTGTAGATTTTAATCTTTACCAATGCGAGCGGTAAGAATCTGACCGATGCCCGAGATGGGGCATTTCGATTCGCGTTGCGGCAAATGGTAAGGACATTAAAATCAGTAATTTAAAAGGAAGTTAGAAATAGGCTTAATGACAAATGAGGTAACCAACGCCGCTGAAGAATCGGAAACGATCGAGAAAACAGCGTCAGAACGAACGGAATCGACTGCAACGGTCGCAACGACTGAAGCTCCTTCTGCGGAACCATCCGCTGCCGCGAGCGAACCGCCCGCTGTAACCACCCAGACACAACCGGAACCTGCTCCGGCGGCTACTGCCGCGGTTATGGAGGAGACGACGACGACGCCGCCTCCTGCTATGGATGAAGGCTCGACATCGAATGAGATCGACTTTGGCGCGATCCTCGAGCAGTTCGAGCAGGAACAGACGGTTTTTCATCCCGGCGAATTGGTCACAGGTACGGTTGTCGGAATCTCAGATCGCGGGGTTCTCGTTGATTTTGGGTACAAATCCGAAGGTTTTGTACCCACCGAGGAATTCACTTCTCCGACCGGTGAGCTGACCGTCGGCGTCGGCGATAGCGTAGAAGTTGTCATTCGCAGCATTTATTCCGGCGACGGTGCACCGCAGTTATCGCGAACCGAAGCTCTCGGCCGTAAAGTTTGGGACGAGATCGAAAAGGCCTTTCAGTCCGAGACACCGGTCAAATGCAAAGTTATCGACAAGACCAAGGGCGGCCTAAAAGTCGATGTCAACGGCATTGAGGCCTTTATGCCGGGCTCACAGATCGACTCGCGGCCAATTCGCGGTCTCGACACTTACATCGGCGAGGAGTTTGAGGCAAAGGTCATCAAATTCAGCCGCCGCCGCAACAACATAGTTGTTTCGCGTAAAGTCCTGACCGATGTCGAAGTAAACGCGCAAAAGGCCGAAACCCTCGCTAAGATCGATGTCGGTTACGTCATCGAAGGTACGATCAAGAATCTTACAGATTACGGCGCGTTTGTTGACATCGGCGGGATCGACGGTTTGCTGCACGTTACCGACATGTCGTGGGGACGCGTGAATCACCCCAACGATCTGTTCAAGAGCGGCGACCACATCCAGGTTAAGTTGCTGAAACTCGATCGCGAAAAGGACAAGATCTCGCTCGGCTACAAACAGTTGCTTCCCGACCCCTGGTCAACCGTGATAGAAGTCTATCCGGTAAATTCTAAAGTGACCGGTACGATCTCGTCGGTAACGGATTACGGTATTTTCGTCGAACTCGAACCCGGCGTCGAGGGCCTCGTTCACGTCTCTGAGATCTCCTGGTCGCGTCGCGCACAGAGTCCGAAGCGACTTTTCCACAGAGGTCAGCAGATCGAAGTGCAGATCCTTGGCGTCGATACGGTTGAAAAACGCATCAGCCTCGGCATGAAGCAGTTTCAGGAAAACCCCTGGGAAACCGTCGATCTGCGTTATCCGGTTGGCTCGCGTGTCAATGGAAAGGTGCGTAACATCACCGAGTTTGGCGCATTCGTCGAGTTGGAAGAGGGCATCGACGGCCTCGTTCACGTGTCGGATATTTCGTGGGGCAAAAAGATCAAACATCCGAAAGACCTGCTTAAGAAAGACCAGGAAGTCGAGGCGATCGTCACAAATATCGATAAACGTGGCCAGCGGCTTTCGCTTTCGATGAAGGATCTCACGCCTAGCGCGTGGGAGGGCTTTGTCGCAACGCACAAGCCTGGCGACGTCGTTCGTGGCAAAGTGTCCCGGTTTACGAACTTCGGCGTCTTTGTTGAGCTTGGCGAAGGGCTTGAAGGGCTTTGCCACATCTCAGAACTTGCGGAGGAACGTGTCGAGCGTGTCGAGGACATCGCAAAGATCGGCGACGACATGGATTTCAAGATCTTACGCATCGAACCGTCGGATCAGAAGATCGGACTCTCGCATCGAGCGGTCGGCAAAGACGATGAACCGATCATCGACACCAGGCAATTCTCTAGCGAAGCAAAGGGCGGCATGGCGTCGCTCGGAGAACTCGCAAATCTGAAATTCGGCGCCGCCGCCGAAGAAGCTCCGGAAGAAGCCCCGAAAGAAAAGAAAAAATCGAAAAAGGCCGTGAAAGAGGAAGTTGCTGCTACCGAGGAATCGGCCGAGGCCGCAGCCCCAGCAGAGGAGATCGTCGCGGCAGAGACCGAAGCCCCGGCCGCCGAAGCGGAATCGGCCGAAGCCGCAGCCCCAGCAGAGGAGATCGTCGCGGCAGAGACCGAAGCCCCGGCCACCGAAGAGAAATCGGCCGAGGCCGTAGCGGAAACACCGGTAGAGGAGTCACCCGCCAGCGAAGAGACGGCCACCGCCGGTGCGGCCGAGGATACTCCTGCTGTAGCTGAAACGGTTACGGAAGAACCCGCAGCAGACGCCCCCGCGTCAGAAGATTCCACCTCAGAGGAATCTACGAGTAACACAGCTTAATTTTTTGGATATTATATCAAGGGCGTTAACGGGTAGTTTGTCTTGGAGAGAGTAGAAAGATGACAAAAGCTGATCTGGTTGAAAAAGTTGCACGCGAAGCGGACATGACCAAAAAGGACGCCGAGCAATTAGTCGAGATCATTTTTGACAGCATAACGAAAACGCTGAACAAAGGTGAGAAGATCGAGCTTCGTGGGTTCGGTAGTTTTCGCGTTCGAGAACGCAATTCGCGAAAGGGGCGCAATCCGAAAACCGGTGCCGCTGTTGATATTCCGGCAAAGCGCGTCGCGTACTTCAAACCCGGCAAGGAGCTCAAAGAGCTCATTAATAAAGGCGAATAAGGTTTTTACGATCGTGGACGTTTTGTGGAGCCCGTGGCGATATGACTACATAACGGGCAGCGGATCTGTCCCGAAGAGCGGCGATTGTGTCTTCTGTGACGTGCTAAGTAACTCGGCGAGCGATGAGGAGCGATTTATCCTCACGCGAGCCGAGTTTAATTTTGTGATCCTCAACATCTATCCATATACTTCCGGTCATTTGATGGTCTTGCCATACGAGCACATCGCGTCGCCTGATCAGGCTGGCAAACAGACCACAGACGAAATGATGGACCTCATAAAGCGCGCGCAGGCCGCGATCGACGAGGTCTATCAGCCTGACGGTATCAACATTGGCATGAATCTCGGCAAAGCGGCCGGCGCCGGCGTCGCCGGACATTTTCATATGCACATTTTGCCGCGATGGGTTGGCGACGTGAATTTTATGACCGCCGTCGGACAAACGCGCACAATTCCCGAGACTCTGCAAACCACCTACGAAAAACTCAAGGATAAGATTTAGAACTTGCCCACGAAACGCACGAAAAACACGAAAGATACGAAAAATATCAGATCAACTATTTTTCGTCTCCTTAGTGTATTTCGTGGGTAGATTTCTTAGACGGCGGACTCGATCCTCGGCACGAAGATATACGCCGCGAGGAGATTGACGAATATCAAGCCGGTAAAAACAACCGGCGGCAGAAATGTGAAAACGATCATCACGACAAACAGAACGCCAAAAACCGCAAGATTAATGGCGATCAAGCCCTTCATCAACTTCGGTTCCGAATTCTTGAGTAGCATGTAGCCGAGCGTTAACCCGCCAAGCAGACAAACAAGCGTAAAACAAACGCTCATCGCCGTAAACAGGCTCATAAACGTTGGACTAAATCCGTCGCCCGTCGCCATTCGATATGTCGTAACGAGTTCGTAAAGTTGCCGCTCGGTTTCGTTCTCGATTTTTGGCGACATAAAGAAACTAAACGAATGCATAACCGCTGTTATCAACTGAAACAAAACAGCAGCGCTCAGCCAAAATGTGTAACGTCTCAGCATAATTACTTTCTTAATCCGAAGAATCCTATTGTCGCATAATACCCCGGAAAGACTTTCATGTGTACCTTTCCGAGATATTCTTGGGGCCCGACTGCGACGATCTCGTCAAGAATGATGCGGATAAGAAACGGATTCTCCTGCGACGCATAATCGAGTTTAAAGGTGTCGATCTCCTTGTCACGAAAACCCGCGCTCGTCGATGTCTTAAAGTAATACGCCTCGGTGTTTCCATCCGCATTTTTACGAAAGATCTTGTAGAATGGCGTCACTACTTTCAGCAACGACGCGCCTCTCGGAGTGAAGATGTTAAACCCGACATTGGTTACGGCGTCGAATGACTTACCGAGCCAAGGCACCGGCCGGCCGCCGAGCAAATAGGCCGAGCCTTTGTAAAAACCGTCGGGTGCGACAGTTGGCAGCGTCCCTTCGACGAATTGTCTTTGTCGCGCGCTCTTACCGACGAGGAAAGTTATCATCATCCAAAAACCTAACCAGACGAGGATCGCAATCACGATCCACAACAATATCGAGACGCCTAGCATTTTTTGCCTCCAACAAACAGAAGTTTATACAACGAGTTTGGTTTTCGTGCAAAGCATCAAAATGGATGTAGGGTTAATTCGTTTTTGGTATTACAACCCATTCGCGATTGCCTTGCCAACTGGTTCTTATTACGAATGTTCCGTCCGTATTAGATGTAACCGACACATCATAGTCTCGATCGAGCATCGGATCTAAGCGGGCGGGTTTTTCCCATTTACTTTCGGCATTGCGTAAAGATAAGAAAATGCCATCTTCCCTTGCGGCGGCTATCAGAAGGCGACCGGTCTTTGCGTCGATCGCGGCATCATAGGATTCGATCAGCCCATCGATTATGCGAATCTTTTTACCCAATCCACCGGATGTTTGCTCGACGTAAAACAGTCCCATGTTAGGGTCAGTCTTGTTATAGCTTGCATCGCCCCAATTCCAAAGAAGATGCACTGAATCGCGCCACGTTCCGGCCCAAGGATAGGACCAGCTCGTAAACCCGCGACGGTCGAGCAGCCATGCCTCAAGCCATTTTTCCTTTTTGGGATCACCGGTGACGGCATAAACATTCAATTCGTTATCGTCACTGATGTTCACGTCCGCTATGATCAGGTGAATGTACCCCTTACTATCGAGTGCAATATAGTGCGGCGCAGTTTGGTGTGAACCGATGTCGCGAAAGAAAAGTGATGTCCTGATCTTTCCTCGGTCGCGTTTGCCTATGAATACATCGGCTGGACTGTAGCCGTAACCGTAATGAGACTCATATTGTTGCCGAGTGTTCATGCTTGTTGAAGACTCACCAAAACCGGGCCACAATTTCTTCGCATCGAATCTTCCGCAGAAAGCTTCGTATACGGTACCATCAGCGGCAGTAGCTTTAACGAGCGCCCGTGTTTCGTACGAAGGCTGCGGAGTCGGACCTGTTCGAGGACGTTTCGCAACACCGAATTTGAATTGTGGCGAACCGTTGGGAATTTCGTCAAACTTGGCGATACCCTGAGGCGCGGGAAAATCTTTTACAGCAACTCCCAGAAACTTTGAAGTTTGCCATGCCTCCTCCACAATTCTGTTTTGTCCGTACACAATGCCAGTGATGTTTATAAATAGAATTATGCTGGAAAGCACCTTCATGTTTTTATTCAGCGGATACTGCGTCGGCACGGCTTGGCTCGTGCGAGCGGTCGATGGCTTCGTCCTCGATCTCGCCGCCGGGCGAGACAGGGATGTCTGCGGGATTTACGTATTTGATACCGCGATCTTCGAGAACATCCGACGGTATCACAACACGTTCAGCCGAGGTCGGCGGCACGTATCCCGGATAATCTACGCGAGAGTGATAGATGGCAACGAGCGACTTGATCATCGACTCGCGGATCTGGGTCAACTCACGCAATGTGAGGTCGCACTCACCCAACTGATCGTCTGCCAGAATCGCGTCGATTATCTTTGTAACGATAAAGCGAATATTCTCGGGCGTCGGCTCGGCCAAGCTGCGCGCTGCCGCCTCGCACGAGTCGGCGATCATCATTATCGCAGCTTCTTTAAACTGCGGTCGAGGTCCCGGATAGCGAAATTCGTTTTCCGATATCTCTTCGTCGGGGCGGGCCTGAGCCTGAGCTTTTTTCAAAAAGTAATGCAGAGTTCTCGTGCCGTGATGTTGCGGGATAAAGTCTATGATCCGTTGAGGCAACCCCATCTCGCGGGCGAGTTTTACGCCGTAATTTACGTGGGCGATGATGATCTTTGCACTCTGAGCGGGTTTGAGTTTGTCGTGCGGATTCCTGCCCGACTGGTTCTCG
Source organism: Pyrinomonadaceae bacterium (assembly GCA_046154245.1). Taxonomy (GTDB): domain Bacteria; phylum Acidobacteriota; class Blastocatellia; order Pyrinomonadales; family Pyrinomonadaceae; genus OLB17. The sequence continues at coordinate 32,934 of JBJXFZ010000021.1, read as the reverse complement.
ACAAAATGTTCAGGTGCAGCCGTTTTGCCTATATCGTGGTAGAGCGCTCCGATGCGAGCGAGAAGGCCGTTGCCGCCAACAACACGACACGCTTCTTCGGCAAGCTGACCGACGGCGTGTGAATGTTGATTGGTGCCCGGAGCGCGCAAAGCAAGTTGCCCAAGCACAGGTAGATCTGCATTCGAGAGTTCGAGTAATTTTACATCCGTCAAAATGCCGAACAGGCTTTCGCACACGGGCAACAAGACCGCGGTCACAGCCGCCGTTATGATCCCGCTTGCAAGTCCGCACGCGATCGAGAGTAAAATTGAATTCAAAACAAACGGCTGCTGCGTGAATGCGAGCACGGCGATAGCCAAAACAGCACTCGCTCCGCCGATCACACAGCCCGCTATGGTCACGGTTTGCCGATTCCGATAGCGACCGATGCCGTAAACCGCGATCGACGACGCGATCGCCGCATAGACAGTGAATTCAAGTCCTCGTGGCCCTTGAATGCCGGCAATGATCGCAGTAAGCAATCCTGTGAACAACGCGGTCGGCCTATCCGCCAGCAGCGTCATCAGCAAACTGCCGGTCGCAAAGGGTATTGCAAACGACCACAGCATCGCGTCATTCATCGGCGCTTTTACGTTTTGCACGGCGGTAAATTCGGCGAGTCTGAAAAAAACCGCCATCATTGCCGTCTGCACGACGACGACAAAGCCAAGCAACGCATAAGTTTTTCGCGCCGAAAGAGCCAGTCTCGGCAAAACGCCTCGATGCTGCACGAATTTCCACGCTATCCAAAACAAGGCGGTAATAAAAACAAGGATTCCCGCAAAGCGATTCACCTGACGCGACGACGACGCATAACCGCGCACCGCTGCGATCTGTGCAAGGACATCCGAGGTCACAACACCGCCTTCGTCCACGATCTTTTGCCCGCGTTTTAGGACGATCGTGCGCGGCTGCATCGTGTCGGCGGCCGCTTGACGCGCGGTTTCGGTCGCAACGCTGTCGTAACTGATGCTCGGCTCGATCAGAATTTCGCCGGCTGTGTAAAACGCACCCGCTTCTTTTTCCGAGAGGCTCTTGATCGCGGCAAGTCGCTCCTTAAATTTTTCGCGCGCCGTCGACAGACCTGTCCAGTTACTCTCAGGCATCTTTACCGTCGATTGCAGGTTCGGTTTTGAGCGGTCAAAGACAAAAACCTCGCTTTGAAAATACTGCTTCTCCGCGTCGTCGTAAATAAAACCCTCTGCACTTTGTCGAAGGCCGCTCTCAACAGCGTCGATCTCGTTACGACTAAAGGTACGCGACGCGAGTATCTTGCCGACATCGGCTCCGCCGGCGCCGGTCCAATGTGTTTCGCCCTTCGTCTCAGCATTCGGCGCGATCTTTCGGTCGCCGTGTCGCTGTAGTTTCTCCCACGACGATCTAAAACCCTGCACGGCCCGATCCGCCTTGTTCGATTCGTATCGAAACATCGGCCGGACCGCATCCTTTGCCTCGGCCTTGAGACGTTCGGATTCGGCAGGGTCGTTGAAATAGATGTCTGCGGGCGCTGTTATGGCCTCGCGTGCGATATCGCCTTCCTTATAGATCGATTCACTCGTCGCACTCCAAAGCGGGTTGTATATCAGGAACGTCGTAAGTAAACAAAGGACGGTGAACCCAAGCAAAAACTGCTGATTATCCGAGAGTCGCGCAAACGGTTTAGCGATCAACGAAAACAGCCACTGTCGCCATTCCGTCACAGGTGATCTTAGATCTCTGATGCGTTTGCTCATCTTTTCTTAGTTTCGAGTTCCGGGTTCCAAGTTCCGCGTTAAGAAACGGCACTCGAAACTTGAAACTCGGAACTCGAAACTGAAATCATCGTTCCGACGATTTCAACCATCGGTCTCAGCGTCTCACGCCGAATAGCTGAAATTGCCACGGCTTCGAGGCCGCTGTCAAGCAAAATTTGCCGTTTAAGAATCTCGATCTCTTCGCGCGCGAGGAGATCGCTCTTGTTCAAAACGATAAGCTGCGGTATCGAGCCAAAATTCAGATCGGCGAGAATCTTATTGACCGATGCTATCTGCTGCAGAACGCGCGCGCTTTTCGCATCGACGACATGAACGAGCAGATCGCTGTCGGCGATCTCTTCAAGCGTCGCTCTAAACGCCGAGACCAGGGTCTCCGGCAGATCGCGAATAAACCCAACGGTGTCGTTAATGATGACTTCCTGATCGTACGGGAGCCGCAACCGCCGCGATGTCGGATCGAGCGTTGCAAACATCTTCCGCTCGGCATAAACGTCAGACTGTGTCAGTTGATTTAGCAGCGTCGACTTGCCTGCGTTTGTGTAGCCGACGAGAGAAATGATCGGAAGATGTTTTTGCACGCGGGTTTTTCGGCGTTCGTGACGCTGACGGCCGAGGTTGTCGACTTGCTTTTCAAGTTGTGAGATCCTCGTGCGAACGCGGCGACGGTCGGTCTCGAGTTTCGTCTCGCCGGGACCTCGACCGCCGATACCGCCCGCGAGCCGCGAGAAGGCGCTATTTTGTCCCATCACCAGTCGCGGCAGAAGATACTTGAGCTGCGCAAGTTCAACTTGTAGTTTACCCTCGCGTGATTGCGCCCGTTGAGCGAAAATATCAAGGATGAGTTGCGGGCGATCAATGACCTTTAGTTCGGTAGCTTCGCTCAGAACGCGAACTTGCGTCGGCGTCAGCTCGGTGTCAAACACGATAATATCCGCCCCCAAGCGCATGGAACGTATCAACAGATCGTCGAGTTTGCCTTTACCCAGAACTGTTTTCGAGTCGATCTGGGGACGACGCTGAATGATCGAGTCGAGCACTACAACGTCCGCTGAAAGCGCAAGCTCGGTCAGTTCGTTTAGCGATTCCCGTTCGACGTCGATGTCGCCGGTTGTCACGCCGACAAGTATCGCGCGCTCCCGCCCGGTTTGGCGATTGCGCGCCGTCTGCCGCACACGCGCCATTTCGTCTTCAAGTGAATTTATCAGCTCAGAAAAATTCGCATCGAGGTGCGCCGGGATCGCGGGTTCGAGAAACTCGAAATCCGAAGTTGCAAAGGCCCGCGCGTGAGCAAGGGCGATAGCCGGACTATTGGCCTCATCGTCGAACGCGGAACTCTCGCTCCCGTTTTGCGTTGCCAACTCGCGGCGTTGAGTGTGCCCTTGCTCATGCGCGGGCTTTTGCAACTCGGTGCCAGACTCCGGCAGCAAGTGCGCCGAATACACGAGTCCGGGCAGACCGTTCTTTCTGTCCACCTGCACGATCGACATCAGATCGAGACGCAGCAGCGCGAGGTCTGTGAGATCGTCCTGCGTGAGTTTTTCACCGGCGAGATGCGTGTGCACGCACCTCAAACCTCTGAACCTGTCAGAGCTGACGCGAGCACGGCCAAAATCCGGCATCTCGATCTGCTTTGCGGTGCCGACCATTACAAATTCAACTTGTCCTTTGCGATTCAGCAGCACGCCGATCTGGCGACCGGTTTCGTGACTGAGCTCGGACATCTGCCGAGCCAGTTCCGGCGAAATGATCTGATCCGCCGCGACGCGGCGCGTGGCAAGTTTTTCGATGCGTCGAAGCTGGTTGTGCTTCAACCCGCGTGTGAAACCTGTGACCTTACTGATAAAAACCTCCGTTGCCACTAACGTTGCCACTAAATTATAACAAACAGCGATGTATTTGCCCTCGCCCCGCTTTTTCGTCATACTTTTACAGATGCATCGTTGGAAGATCACTGTTGCCGTTCTTTCGTTCGCTATGATCTCGTTTGCATTGAACGCAAATATCTTTGCTTGTGAGAAAGTCAAGAATGATCCAGCTTCGCCAGCATCTGGCCATCCCCAAAGCACGCCCGTGATCTTTGGCAAGCCTTTTAACGTTCCGTCTTTTTCGCTAAAAATAATTGACTCACAAACTAACAAACCATTGGCAAATGCAGAAGTCCGTGTTTTTTATGTTTGGGAATGGCTGCAATATCCTCAATATGAAAATCTATTTCCCGGATGGGAACAGGCCCACGAGTCAAAACAATGTGCACTGAGCGATGACGGATCCGTAAATGTTCCTACGTACAAAGTTATTACTCGAGGTTGGCATAAAGGCAAGTGGCTGCTGGGTCGAAAACCGAAGTTTGATCATCTTGAAATACACGTGCCGATAAGAAGTCGTATTCTAACATTCCATTATTCAAAGAAAGATTTAGAAAAGCTCGGTAAACAAGAGAAGCCCCAAATCACTTTGCACGTATCTGAATAAATAGACTCAGTTTTTATGGCGAATACACCGACACCGAATGCGAGTTACAGCCTGACGCTACGCGTTCGAATTCAGAATCAACCGGGCAAGCTCGGCGAGATCACGACGGCGATCGGCAAGGCGGGCGGCGACATCGAGGGCATCGATATAGTCAGCGTCGGCAAAGATTTTTTGATTCGCGACATCACGGTCAACGCCGCGAGCGAGACGCATGATAAAGAGATCGTCCGCTCGGTAAGCGCGATCGACGGCGTCGAGGTCGCAAATGTCAGCGACCGCACATTCCTGATGCACCTCGGTGGCAAGATCGAGATGGTTTCGAAGATGCCGTTAAAAACTCGAAGCGATCTCTCAATGGCCTACACCCCGGGCGTGGCGCGCATCTGCGAGGCGATCCACAAGGACCCTGAGAAAAGATTTAACCTCACGATCAAGAAGAACACGGTCGCGGTCGTATCCGATGGAACCGCAGTGCTGGGCCTTGGCGACATCGGCCCCGCTGCCGCGATGCCCGTGATGGAGGGCAAGTGTCAACTGTTCAAGGAGTTCGGTGGCGTCGATGCGTTCCCGATATGTCTCGACACAAAGGACCCGCACGAGATCGTCCAGACGATAAAGAACATATCGGTTGCCTTCGGCGGCATCAATCTCGAAGACATCTCGGCGCCGAGATGTTTTGAGATCGAAGAAAGATTAAAAGAGGAGCTCGATATCCCCGTCTTTCACGACGATCAACACGGAACCGCCGTCGTGGTTCTCGCCGCGCTTATCAACGCCCTGAAGATCACCGGGAAACGAATCGAGGACATAAAGCTCGTCGTCAACGGCATCGGCGCCGCGGGCGTCGCGTGCAGCAAGATCGTAATGGCCGCCGGAGTAAAAAACATAATCGGCTGCGACACAACGGGAGCTCTGTACAACGGTCGAAAAGAAAATATGAACTGGGTCAAAGACTGGTTTGCCCGCAATACGAACCCGGATAATGACCAGGGCACTGTGCACGATGTCCTAAGAGGCGCCGATGTTTTCTTTGGCCTTTCGGCCCCGGGAACGATCAACGTCGATGATCTCAAAACGATGAACAAGGACCCGATCATTTTCGCGATGGCAAATCCCGTCCCCGAGATCATGCCAGAGGACGCCGTAGGTCACGTCGCGGTGATGGCGACGGGGCGCTCGGATTATCCAAACCAGATCAACAACGTGCTATGCTTCCCGGGTATCTTTCGCGGTGCTCTCAATTGCCGTGCTTCGCAAATAAATGGCCCGATGAAACTCGCCGCCGCCAACGCGATCGCCGAGATCATCAGCTCGGCAGAACTGCACGCTGATTATATTATTCCGTCCGTGTTCGACCGACGCGTCGGCGAAGCTGTCGCCCATAAAGTCGAAGAAGCCGCCTATGCATCCGGCGTCGCCCGCCGCGAAAGATCGACATCTGAATCACACTTTGAAGCATCAATGACCTAGATGATCACCGCTCATTTAAAACAACTTTCGGTCGAAGAAGTCGCAAATACGCTGACGCACGGCGCCGGGCTGCTGTTGAGCATTGTCGGCTTTCTCGTGCTCGCAACTCTCGCCATCATATACGGTGACGGTTGGCACATCGCGAGCAGCGCGATCTACGGCTCTTCACTCGTGATCCTCTACGCGGCATCGACCTTTTATCACTCGGCCGTCACGCCGCATCGCAAGAGTCTGCTTCAGCTTGTCGATCACTGCTGTATCTACTTGCTGATCGCCGGCAGCTACACGCCATTTTTGTTGATGGTGATGCGAGATTCGTTCGGTATCGGCCTGCTCGCGCTGGTCTGGGCGATCGCAGCGTTTGGCATCGCGATGAAGATCATTTTTCGCGGACGATTTAACGCCGTCGGAATTGCGATGTATCTAATTATGGGCTGGTTAGGCGTGGTCGCAGTGCAGCCGCTGTATTTCGCCCTTGGCCTTATGCCGCTAATACTGGTCGTCGCCGGCGGCGTCAGCTATACGCTCGGAATGATCTTCTTCGGCTGGAAGAGCCTGAAACATCACCACGCCATCTTTCACATTTTTGTTCTCGCAGGCAGCATAATCCACTTCATCGCGATCGCGGGTTACGTGCTGAATTAGCTTGCCGCATCCACATTGGCTGTCATTGCCGCAACGACTGCTTTTCCGGCGTCGATCGCGCCTTTTATGTGCCGCTGATTGGTAAAATGCCCGGCGACGTAAACGCCGGCAACATTCGTCTCAAAAGTCACCGGATCATAAACCGGAACCTCGCCGTATTTTCCGTTCTCTGTCTCGACGCCGAGAGTTTTTAGCATCGTCAGATCGGCATCGGAGCCGATCAACACAAAAACGACATCGTTCTGGAGAACAGCTCTCTCGCCTGTCTCGCTCTCAAGCTCGACGCTCCCAGCGCGGATCTCGATCACCTTGCCAAGGAAAAACAGATTGAGGCAATGCTCCTGCAGCTCTTTTTCGAGCGGCTCCTTGACCCAATACTTTATGCATCCCTGCTTCGGGTCGGTGTTTTCCCAGTCGTCGCGAAAGATGGCGAGCGTCGTCTCACAGCCTTCTTGCGCGAGAAACAACGCCGCCTCGCCCGCCGAATTCCCGCCGCCGGCGATCAAAGCTTTCTTTTTTACCCAAGGATAGGTTTCGCGAAAATGGTCGAACACATGCGGCAGACCTTCGCCAGGGACGTTCAACTTTCGCGCGTTATCCATCGCGCCGATGGCGAAAAGGATATTTGCAGCTACGTAATCAGTTCTGTCCGTCTGTATCCGAAATTCTTTGCGGCTTTGCGGCTTTGCGGGAGTTTCCTCAGTAACCGATAACACGCTTTCCTCGGTTTGAATATTCAAATCGTTATCGAGCACGAACCGAACGTAATAGGACAAAAGCTCCTCGCGCGTGGGCTTTTCGCGAGCGGGTTTGAGACCGCCGGGCTCTAGCTCAAGCTCATTCGTCGTCGAAAAAACCGTCAGCCCGACCGGATAATTGTAAACGGTATTCGCGATCAGGCCTTTTTCGATGACGACGTAATCGAGCCCGGCTTTCTTCGCCTCGTAGGCCGCCGCGATTCCCGCCGGCCCTGCTCCAATAATCAACAGATCAAGCATTCTCTAATTGTCGGAGTGCGTCGGTAAGTTTTTCAACTTGCACATGAATGTTTTCCATGTTGCGCTTTGATTCGAGGTATTTCTGCCACTCGTTCGTGGCGATAAGAGCTTTTAGCGTGTCTTCGTCTAGCGCGTGAGACATCACGACGAGCAGGTCGCTGAGAGCTTCGTGACCGTCGAGGAGCGATTGGATAATGGTGTATGCGAGCTTTGCGTTCGGCAGATCGATGTCGAGTTCTTCCATATCAACTTAGGCGAGATTCACGGCAAAGCGTGGTCAATTACTGTCGGGTCCCGCCGACGCCTCGCGATCTTCGGGTTTCGCCTCCGGCAGAGTCTGACCTTCGGGAATTATCCATAATTCGACCTGCGCTTTTCCGCGATAGCCGCCGAAGATGACTTGGATCCTGCTCGCGTCAAACCCGCCGTCGGCTGCGAGGCGGTCGCGGCCCTGATCGATGAGATGGAGCATCCGATAAATGTCGTAGAAAGTGTCGTCGGCATAGAGCACTATCGCACCCGTCACGGTCGGGTCGGCAATAAGTGCGTCGCCAAACTTCCTGCGCGCCCATGAGAATTTTACTTTTTCTAGATCGCGCGCTCGCGTGTCGAGATCGGTCTCGTCCTCTGTATTTACGGTCTCGCCGCTCGGTTCGTCATTCGACGAGGAATCTGACACCGACGGCTGTTCGACGTACTCGTCGCCGTCGCCGACCGGCTCTTTGTCGAGACGGTCGCGGACTTCCGGGCGGATAAATTCGTTCAGGTTATGAAAGCCCGCGACATCGAGCATTCGGCGATCGAACATCCGCGGCGCCGGCTGCGGATTAGCACTCACGGACGCCGTCGTCGCGTCACCGACGTTTACACGCGAACACGCAGCCGACAACACCACAGCCGCAAAAATCACGGACAATACTGAAATTCGCCATTCCATAACGCCTCCTAAACCTCAAATGGCAAACCGACGACCGTGGCTTCCGCTTCGCCGGCAAGTAACTTTGTGTCTTTGGAAAGATTATCATATCTCACAAACCCGAGCGCAATGGTTTTTTCGAGAGTGGGCGAATACGTGAGCGAAGTAATACGACCGGCCGACTTGCCATCCGCCGTTACGAGCTCGCTTCCGGCGGCGACCGGCTGCGACAAAACCAACCCCGTCAACTGTTTAGCTACGTGACCGCGAAAGTGTATTCGTGCAATTATCTCCTGCCCGATGTAACAGCCCTTGTTGTATGAGATTAACCCGTCGAGGCCAAGCTCCGGAACGACCGTCGTCTCGTCCATATCAATGCCGTATTTTGGAATGCCGTGTTCGATGCGCAGCGTTTCATAAAGCTCGTCGGCAATAGCAACTGCGGCGTCAGCCATCAGTCGGTTGCGGAAAGCGGGGGCAGTTTCGTTCTCAACGACAACGAGCGAACCACCCCGGCCGCGAAACGCGGCCACCTCTCCTTCGTAAGGAGGGGAGCTTTTTGGTTTGTAAAGCTCAAAATATCGATGGCTGTCAGACAGATCTTCAACAAAAAAATCACCTGCAAACGTGAACTTAAAGAGGTTTTGATAAACCTTTTCCCGTGTCGCCCCTTCGGTCTCGATCAAGAACCGTTCCCCTTGCCTCGACACCCGTACGACCGCCAGCAGACGTCCCTGAGCATTCGGAAACGCAGCGAGCATTTGTTCGCCGTCGGCGAGCGTTTTCATGTCATTCGTGATCATTCCGTCGAGAAACTGCACGGCTTCCCGGCCCCAAACGGCTATCAAGCCACGACTTTGCTCGTAAAACGCGGCACCGCCATTTCGAATGTGCCAATATGCTTTTTCGGTCTCGCCGTTCATCTCTGCTACAATCACCCTTTACTTTATTACGCCAAACGGCAATTACATAATGAGTCAAATATCAGAAGAAATTGTTTTGAATTCCCTGCGACAGATCATCGACCCCGATCTGCGCAAAGACATTGTCACGCTAGGGTTTATCCGCGATTTGAAGGTCGACGGCGGTGACGTTGCGTTTACGATCATGCTGACGACGCCGGCCTGTCCCGTCAAAGAGGAGATGGAAGCTCAGGCGATCGAGATCGTCGGGGCTCTCGAGGGAGTAACGAAGGTCGATGTGAAAATGGACGCTGAGGTCCCCCAAGGACGCGGCATCAAGAATAATGTCGCGATTCCCGGCGTTAAAAACATCGTCGCCGTCTCGAGCGGCAAGGGCGGCGTCGGCAAATCGACCGTCGCGGTCAATCTAGCGGTCGCTCTCGCGGCCGACGGCGCGAAAGTCGGGATCATGGACGCCGATGTCTACGGGCCGAATGTTCCGCTGATGCTCGGCACCGGCTACGATCAACCTGAGGTCATTGACGGCCAGCTAAAACCTATCGAGGCTCACGGGATAAAAATGATCTCGATGGCCGTGCTTGTGCCGCCCGACAAGCCGATGATCCTTCGCGGGCCGATGCTGCACGGCGTCGTCCGCCAGTTCTTAAGCGACGTAAATTGGGGCGACCTAGATTACCTGATCGTCGATATGCCGCCCGGAACGGGTGATGTTCAATTAAGTCTCGCGCAGCTCGTACCGGTCCAGGGAGCCGTTCTTGTGACGACTCCGCAGGAGGTCTCGCTCTCGGACGTTCGCCGCGCGGTAAAGATGTTCGAGCAGGTGAATGTTCCCGTCCTCGGCGTGATAGAGAACATGTCGTACTTCATCGCGCCGGACACCGGCAACAAATACGAGATATTCGGCAAAGGCGGTGGCCAGAAACTCTGCGACGAATACGATCTGAATTTCCTCGGCCAAGTCCCGCTCGGAATGGAAGTCCGCGAGGGCGGCGACAACGGCACGCCCGTCGTCGTCTCGTTCCCCGATTCGCCACAGTCCGCCGCCTTCCGCCACGTCGCCGAGGAAGTCGCCCGCCAGGTGTCGATCGAGGCGATGAAACCCGAGCTTGTGATTTTGACCAAATCTCAGTAATATTTACTTTAACGTAAGGATTCGCTCTGGCGAGTCCGGTTTTTTATAGGAGATAATTAAATTATGTCAGCAGTTGCAGCACCGTCGGTCGAATTAAGTGTTACTGAGGCGGCGTCAGTTGAGATCAAAAAGTTTTTTGCAGCCGAAGATGACCTGCCGGAAACGGCCGGGCTCCGGGTGAGAGTTGTCCCGGGCGGGTGTTCGGGTTTTCAATACAGCCTCAATGTCGAGGAAGAGTCAAAACAGGGCGATTTTATTCTCGATCAGCACGGCATTAAGCTATTTGTCGATATGTTCTCTGCTCAGTATCTAAGCGGAGTTCAGATCGATTACACTTCGAATATGATGGGCTCGGGCTTCACGTTCGAGAATCCGAATGCCACCGGCGGCTGCGGCTGCGGCACGTCGTTCTCTGCATAACTTGATTGCACAGCATTTAGCCACCGATCGCACAGATGACGCAGGATACGAGCAGGTTCGGATCCGAGTTATCGGTGAAACCGGTGGCTAATTTTGTTTCTCTCGCTCGAAGTAGACTTCGGCTGATTTTGGAACGCGAGACCCTTTACTCGTATCTTGTAATATCCAAACGGACAACTGAAGGCTAATTTACGGAGTAGAGTGGCGGCGGGCTTGATAAGAGCCCGCTTTTCTCGATGCTTGCAGCACCCGATCCATAAACGTTTCGCACGGGTTGCATCTGTGCTGCTTATGGTTCATACTCCTTGGTGGTTAGTTTCACGCACAAATTTCAAAATACAATTGAGATTGACCGGGGTTCCAGTACTTTTTCGGAATTACCTGCGTGTTGGGGATTTTTTATTAATAGGTGAGCCATTCACCAATTCACGCCCCACTAGCCGAATAAAATAATTGGAGTTATAGTTTTGGTAAATTTTTATAAGATTGTTGTCCCCGTGTTTTTGCTGAGCGTTTTTACATTCATTGGCACCGCAAACGCACAGGTTAGAGAGAGAGTTGTAAAGCCCACATCGAGTCAGCCCACAAATCAACCAACGACGCAGCCAGTAGAGAGAGTTCAGCGGACCGTTTCATCGCGTCCGACACTCACAAACGAGATCAGAGTTGTTCGATCGGCCGACCCCGCCTGGGAGCCAAAGGTGAAAAAGACGGTTTCGGCGTCAACAACCAGCGCTGCCGGAATGGCGGCTGCCGGTCGGACTACCTATAGCGCGGGAACGAGCACTCGTCTCGATCAGGCTATCAAATCGCGTTACGGCATTCCCTACAGATATGGCTCGAGCGGTCCGAATAGGTATGACTGTTCAGGTTTTGTGTGGAGCGTGTTTACCGAAGCCGGAATGGCCTTCACACGTCAGAGCGCACGCAGCCTCTGGTCCCAATCAGAGCCGGTTTATGGCGACGACCGGTACAAGTTTGGAACACTCGTGTTTTTGAACGGCCTCGGCCACATGGGAATCGTTGCTGACGAGAATGGTTTTTATCATGCTTCCTCGAGCAAAGGCATCACTTATTCGCCTTTCAAGGGTTATTGGTCAAGTCGAATCGTGGGCTTTCGTGTTTTGAAGGTTGAGAATTCTGCTGCGGCCAACGCTGCGAAGGTTAAAATTCAGGATGAGAACGATCGATAGCTCGAAGCAATTCTAGATAATTAATGCCCGATGTTCCCCTCTTGAACAATCGGGCATTTTTTTGTCCAGACGCTAGCTCACAAATCCCGGCCGCGGGTGGTTTTCCTTACATTCGTAGATCACGGCGACCTTGTCGATGGAGACATACGCAACACGATCGTCCTCGTCACGCAGATACAAAACCCCTGCCTTCACATCCACGACATCCCCGCGAAATGCGGCATTTGTCCCACAGGTCACATCGATCTTTTTGCCTAAGAGCTGATTCAGTAATTCTTCCATAGCTGAATTCTACCTTACTTTTTTTACCCCGCAAACAAAAAAACCCGTCAATTTGAATGGTTTTCGGTCAATTTGAATCGTCTGTAACTTATTGTGAAAAAAACTACTTGCGGAAGGTTTAACAACCTTGTATTATGTTTAACGGTCATGCTGACCAGACCCAAATATCCGATTTCGCCCACGCAATATCACGGAGCAAAAAAGCAAAATGAAAAGAATTCTGATCCTCGCCCTGTTCGTCGTTGTTTCACTATCTATAAACACCTTCTGGCCAACCAGATCGTCGGCAAAGAAGAGCGAGGTTGTTAAAGCCGCCGATCCGATCCCAGGCCGATACATCGTCGTCCTGGACGACCGTGTCGTCGGTGAAAGTGCAGCAGAACCGCAGGTCGAGTCCTTCGGCCAATACCTCACATATGCTTATGGTGGTGAGATCAAGGAAGTCTACTCCAGCGCGCTGCGCGGGTTTGTTGTTGAAATGAGCCCAGAGCAGGCGGAGGCGATGAATCTCGATCCGAGTGTCAAAACGATCGAGGAGGACCGCGTTATTTCCGTTTCAAACAACCAAACGAACGCCCCGTGGCACCTTGATCGCGTCGATCAGAGAGCTCTGCCAATGAACGCGGCCTATAATTACGCGGCGACCGGAGCTGGTGTGCACATTTACGTACTCGACACCGGGATTCGATATACACACACGGATTTCGGCGGGCGAGCCGACGCCCCCTATGACAATATCGGGGACGGCCAAAACGGAAATGATTGCCACGGACATGGTACGCATGTCGCGGGTATCGCCGGCAGTTCTACCTACGGTGTAGCCAAAGACGCATATCTACATGCGGTTAGAGTGCTCCCGTGCAACGGTAGTGGTCAACTATCAAACCTGCTTTCGGGGGTAAACTGGGTAACCGCCAATCGACAGCTGCCAGCGGTCGCGAACATCAGCTTGACGGCAGGCGGTTCGTCACCCGCGGTGGAGACGGGTATCACTAATTCGATCGCAGCCGGCGTTACGTATGCGATCGCCGCGGGCAACCAGGCGTACGATGCGTGCAATTACACGCCCGCACGGACGCCAAACGCAATTACGGTAGGCGCCACATCCGATTCGGATGCGCGGACGCCCTATTCTAACTATGGTTCGTGTGTCGACTTTTTCGCACCCGGTCATGCGGTAACGTCTCTGTCACACGCGAACGATGCCGACGCGAGAGTCATGAACGGAACTTCGATGGCTGCACCGGCCATCGCTGGCGCGGCTGCGTTGTACCTGAGCGGAAATCCGAGTGCAAACCCATCCGCGGTTTACAACGCAATTAGAACCTCCGCGACGGCGGGCATTGTAGGCAGTGCCGGCACCGGGTCGCCAAATCTTTTGCTCTTTACATTCACAGCACCGCCGACTGCCGCCAATGTGTCCGTAAGCGGCCGGGTCACCGATACGTTTGGCATTGGCCTATCGCGTGTTCGCGTGACGATCACCGCGGATGATAACACCGCAGTTTCGACCGTAACGAACAGTTTTGGATACTATCGCATTGCAGACCTTGCGGTTGGTCGCACCTACGTCGTCTCGGCTTCGCGCAAGCGATACACCTTCAATTCCCGCATTATCTCGTTGACCGACGAGATTCATAACCTCGACTTTATCGCGCTCGAGTAAACTGTCCCCATCGCTACTACCTCTGAGGTTGCCGCTCGTGGCAACCTCTTTTTTGCGTTTTTAGAGCCGTCCAAGAAAAAAGTCTTGATTCGTAGGAAACCATGTGTTAAACAAATCTTAAAGGGTAATTTCATTTGTCCGTAGCGGAGGCTGTCCAGGGCCGCTCTAGACAAATTTGACCAATCTGTTTTCGGAATATGACGCATATTGGGTGTCTGAGTTTAACACCCGGCGGTTAGGGCCGGAAACGATATCAGGATCGGAATTTACTTGCCCCAGGGATTTCGAAGATTTTATGAACATTTTGACCAACAAATTGAGTGCACTTTTTCTTATCGCCGTTCTTTTGACCCCGGTAATATCTTTCGCTCAGGAAAAGAGTACCGAGGCCGAGGACGCGGATCAGACCGAGAAGTTTATCGCGTCGTTGGCTCCGACACCGATACTCGTGAGCGGTTCGAGCAACATTACCTGTGCTCAGCTTCGCGATATGAATCTTCCCGGTTTGGGCCATATGCTCGACGCGTGGGAATTCAAGATCGATTCGCCTCCGATGGGCGTAAACACCTTTAGACTCGACGGCTCGGACGGCGGAACGGTCCAAAATGGCCCGGGGAACCCAAACATGTCTGTCACTTACAATCGGACAAGCAGCACCACCGTCTCAAGCTGGCAGATCGACGCCGCGCCCATCTTGGCGTTGGACCGCAGAATATCGGCGGTCATTATCAAAGGCGGTAACGCGGGGAAAAATGTATATCCATACATTCCGCTCGCGAGCTTCGACACCGGTGCGTTCACTACGCCGGGAGCGACCCAGGCGATCAGCCATATATCTTTCTGCTTCGAGCGAACACTGTCGCCGTCGGCGGCAAGGGTTTCGGTTACGGGTCGTGTAGTTGCCAATGGACACGGTGTCCCGCGTGCCCGCGTAAATCTCGTCGATGAGAACGGACAGACGCGATCGGTCGTCACAAGCCCGTTTGGTCATTACCGCTTTGACGAGGTTGAGGTCGGTCAAACCTACATTATCTCGGTATTTAGCAAGGGCCACCGGTTTACGTCGCGCTTGATCTCTATCAATGACGAGTTGACGGATCTGGATTTCGTAGCTGACGACGCAGACAAATAGCTCGATCCCTTTCGGTGATTTGGAATCTCCGGAGGCTGTCTAAACTTTGGACATCCTTCTTGGTTTGCCGCAACGACAGGGGCGTGGAGCTAAAGTGCAAATTTCTTAAACGGAACACGTTCAGACCATGGAACGTAAACTTAGTTAGTAGGAAAAGAAAAAACCTTGACTTTGTAAAAACCGATGTGTTAAACAGTCATTGTTAAGTAAATTTTATGCTTTTGCTCGGAACACCTCTGGAGGGGGCTTTGTTCCGGCTTTGACTATGGAAATGCGGGTCTATTAGGACTTTGGGTATTTCAAAAGGATGAAAAATGCGACTCGCAAGAGTCCTGGAAAAGGGGAGTAGTTATCATGAGGATCTCAATTAATTTAAAGAACAAGTTCTCGTTTGTGTCCGTTATGCTGGCACTGGTTTTGGGCTTGGGCATGTTCACGGCCACCGTGAACGCCCAAAAGGAAATTCTTGGTGCGAGTGCTGACATTGATCAGTGCAGAAATGGAGCAATAGGGTCTGAGGTGCCGTGTTCAGGTGGTGCTTGGGTTAATGGAAATGTCGGCCCATCGCAGTCGCATTGGGTGGAAAATCAATTTGCCCCTTACCGGATAAAGATGGCCGATCTTTCGATCGGAAGTAGTTATTCGGTAACGATCGGCTACGACATTCTCAAGAGTGGCAAACATGCCGTCGATTATCTTGGAACATTTAATGCGACTGATTCAGCCACAGATCCATGTGCCGGCGTTGCGGGCTGCGTACTCCTAAGCCCGACATCGACGTTCGGGATACCATTGGACAATGTGACTGTTAGGAATCAGCCGAATCCAAACTTGCCCGGCGGTTGTCCCGTCGTCGGTGGGCCCGGTTGTGTAGCACAGGCGCCCGGCAATTTTACTATGTGGGGTGGAAATCTTACGAACGCCGTTTACGTGCCATATGTTGTCGGTAGCGACCATCGGGCAATTACAATTACCTTCACTGCCACCGCTGTTAACCCTGTCCTTGCGTGGTCCGGCCATTTAGGCTGGGTCGGTGACTGGGGCGCGGGGAACTCTGCGGGCAATGTCAGCGGTTCGCCGTATCACGGTTCGATGGATGCGTGCAGCTTTGGTTGCGGTTCCCAGGACCGGTCGATGTCGGTGAGCGCGGCTGCTGTGTCAGGTGCTGTATTTATTAGAAAACTAGTCAACACCCTTGATTGCAGGGGCGAAGCGGTCTTTTCATGGCCCTTTACCGCATCGGCGAACTTTGGACCAACAAGTTTCTCACTCTCGGACCTCGTCCCTAACGATCCAGTAAACTGCATACCACTGACTCCGACGCCGGGCACCCCTCAGCAGAGCCAGACCATCACGAGCTTTGGACCAGGAAACACTATTACCGTTACCGAGGGCATGGGACCTGTCGGCTGGTCATTGGCTGACCGGAACTGTGTTGAGTCCGGACTCCAGGATTCAACCAAGAGTGCGACACTGCCATTTGGACCGACCGTTTCTATCGTTGTTCAAATCGGCGAGGTCGTTACCTGTACCTTTACAAACACTCAGCTTGTACCAAGCGCGGCCTCGGTAACCGTTAGCGGCCGAGTACTCTCTTCGTATGGAACGGCTGTGATGAGAGCGAGAGTGTATATGACCGATCAGGACGGCAACGTTCGAACCGCTCTATCCAATAGTTTTGGTTATTATCGGTTTGACGAGGTTCAGGTCGGACAGACATACGTTTTCAACGTGGTAAGCAAGCAGTATCAATTTAGTCCGCGGATAGTATCGTTAGACGATGAGATCGCTAATCTTGATTTTATTGCCTTTTGATGTTTGGAATTGGTAAATTAACCGGGCGAAGGCTGTCTTAACGGACAGCCTTTTCCCTTTCTTGACGAAGTTTCTAGCCCCGATGGTTGTCGGTCATAACATACTTGTTTACAGTATTTAGATGGGCTATCTTCACAAAACACATTAGCTCACGGGCGCAATTTGGGCGGCAAAAATATTGACTATCAACGTCGGCTGTGTTTATCATTCAGTATCAAGCAATCAGCCGTCCGACCCCGTCGCAAACGGCCGACGCGACATCAATTTTGTTCTATTGCCTTTGATGCTTGGCATAAATTAGTTAACCCTGCGGCTGTCTCGATAGACAGCCCGTTTTTTTTCTACAGTCGTGACGCGTGTAAGGCCTCGCGGCCGGATCTGGACCAACGGCTCTGTTCTGGCCCGTCGTTGTCTCGTCTAACAACAGCCTTTCTCTGCGAATATGAAAGCGCCGCGGCGATCGCCGCAATATCGCGCTCGGTTTCCTGCGGCAAAACCGGCTTTTCACGTTCCTTAAAGCGTCCGATAAAACCTGTATCGAGCTTACCTTCGATAAACTCGCTGTCATCCATCACCGCGCGAAAAAACGGCAGCGTTGTTTTTATGCCGCCGATCTCGTATTCGGCGAGCGCCCGCCGCATGCGGTCGATCGCTTCTGCGCGGTCGCGGCCGTGAACAGCAAACTTTGAGATCATCGGGTCATAATAGATCGACACCTCGCTTCCCTCGTAAACGCCGCCGTCGTCGCGAACGCCCGGCCCTTGCGGAATGCGCAGACGCGTGATCCGGCCCGGTGACGGCAGAAAGTTGTTATCAGGGTCTTCGGCATAAACACGACACTCAATGGCGTGACCGGTGAGCATAACGTCCGCCTGCGTAAACGAGAGTTCCGCTCCCGCGGCGACGCGGATCTGCTCGCGAACCAGATCGATGCCGGTGACAAGCTCGGTCACAGGGTGCTCGACCTGGAGGCGTGTGTTCATCTCGAGAAAGTAAAACGACCTGTCGAGATCCGAGACGAGAAACTCGACCGTCCCGGCGCCGACGTAGTCCACTGCTTTTGCGACCTTGACAGCACATGCTCCCATCTCGGCACGCAACCCCGACATGTCGGGGTTGATCGGCGATGGAGCTTCCTCGATTACCTTCTGATGCCGCCGCTGGATCGAGCATTCGCGCTCGCCTAGGTGGACGTGATTTCCATGCGTGTCCGAGAATACCTGAATCTCGATGTGGCGGGGTCGCACAACGGCTTTTTCGACGTAAACTGCATCGTCGCCAAAACCCGCAAGAGCCTCGGACTGGGCCGTCTCTAGCGCGAACCTCAGGTCGGCCTCGCTTTCAACGAACCGCATTCCCTTACCGCCGCCGCCGGCAGACGCTTTCAGCATGACTGGGTAGCCGATCGAGGCTGCCGTTTCGCGCGCCTCGTCGTATGAGTTGAGCGGCTCCGTCGTGCCCGGAACAACCGGAACGCCGGCGTCGATCGCGATCTTTCGCGCCGAGATCTTGCCGCCGAGAGCCTCCATCGCCTCGGGCGGCGGACCGATGAATGTGATACCTGCCGCCGTGACCTCGCGAACAAACTCGGCGTTCTCGGACAAAAATCCATAACCTGGATGGATCGCCGCGGCACCTGACGCGAGTGCAACCTCGATGATCTTCTCCCACCGAAGGTAGCTCTCAATCGATGGCGGCGGCCCGATTCTGTAAGCCTCATCCGCCATTCGCACATGGAGCGAATCGCTGTCCGCGTCTGAATATACCGCCACCGTCGCGATCTTCATCTCGCGACACGCGCGGATCACGCGACACGCGATCTCACCTCGGTTTGCGATTAGAATTTTAGAGAACATATATTTTTTAGCGCTCAGCGTTTAGCAATCAGCGGTCAGATCTGATCTTCGTTATCAGCGAAGCAAGCATTTTTTTGACTTCAAGCAAATCTTCGCTGAGAATAGCGAAATCTTCTTTCGTTAAATAACGCAGGTCGTGAGCCAGAATAAAGTGGTATTCAACCTCACACGCTGAGCCAAAGGCAATCTGAAGAAATCTCGAAAAGTCCGGATCGGAAAATCTTCCGCAACCTTCAGCAATGTTCGCGGGTATCGAGGAACACGCTCGACGGAGTTGGCTTGTAAGCCCAAATAACTCTTCTCTTGGAAATGATCTTGTTTTTTCATAAACCGCCAGAGTGAGTTTGTGCGACTTTCCCCAAACTGTAAGATTTCTAAAATCCTTCATGACGATTGCTGAGTGCTGACCGCTGACCGCTGACCGCTAACTGCTGACTGCTTACTCGACTATCGAATTGCCCTGATTCCTCGGATCGTAACGAATGCCGACTTTAGCCCCGGGCGCATACTTGACAGGTTCAAGCCGCTGCTCATCGGTCAAAACCTCTGACGATTCGAAATCGACACCGTTCAATGTGTATTGAAAATAGACGATCTCCTCACCCGCGCCGTTTACACTGCTTTCGATTATCACGCCATCGGTGATGCGTCCATTCGCGAGCAAAAATCGGCGTCGCGCATCGGGGTCGATCTTTTTCCGGCGCAGAATAGTATCCAAAAGTCCCATTGTTAATCTAACTCGAGTGGCGGTTTGTTGTATTTTGCACGAAGATTATTGATCGCCGCAAGCACGTTCGGACGTTTTATCAACCTCGCCTCAAGCGGTCGCTTACCCGGAATATCGAGAAGGACGAGGCCGATCAGGATCGTAAGGATTCCCTGCCCCGGGCCGATCAACATGACGATACCGGCAAGAACGAGTATCGCACCGGCAAGATTTTTGGCGGCCACGGCTCCCCAACGGGTCATCCACGAGCTATTCGGCATGAAGGTGCGCTGATAATTTGAGTGAAAATAATTTGCGGGAACCTTAACGAGGACAATGCCGACGAGGACCGCGCTCAATATGACCGAGAGTACAAAAAGCCCGACACCTATGCCGATACGGCCCCAGGTGAGCGACTGCCAAAACTGAGAGATGCGTTCGATCATGAAGGCTCACCATCCATTTTCCTCAGTTCGCGGCGAATGTAGATCATCCGCTGCACGAGTGTCCACATCGAACCGACGGCGAGCACCCACAGAACCTGCGGCATGCGATTGGCGAAGAAATTCTCGGACGTCCAGCTCCACGTCGAGAGAGCTCCGATAATAAACAGAACGACGCGTTCGGGCCGCTGCAAAAAGCCTACGTTGGCCTTTACGCCGAGGCCCTCGCTGCGGGCGGTCGTGTAGCTGACAAGAACCGACGCTATCATCCCGACGCCGCCGAGGAAAACGTTCAATGTCGAATGATGGGCCGTATCGCGTGCGTAAAAGACCATAATGCCGAGGAACGAGGCCATGTCGGACAGACGATCGAGCGTAGAGTCGAGAAAGCTGCCGTACTTTGTAACGCGTCCCGTCAACCGGGCAACATTCCCGTCGAGCATATCGAAGAGATTTGCGACTATCAGCACGATGCCCGCCCAAAAGAATTCGCCAAAACCGAACAGCACGCCGCACGCAAGATTGATCGTCACGCCAATTAGCGTGAGCACATTCGGCGGGATGCCGAGCGAAGCAAGGCCGCGGACCATCGCGTCGATGATATGCATTGCTCCGCGTCCTATGCTCTCGCCGATCATTAGTTACTTTTTCTCATGAATCGTCGTCAAACGGCTGATCTCGAAACTCTTCCAGCCGTTCGGCGTCTTAACTTTCACTTCGTCGCCTTCCTCTTTGCCCATCAGAGCTTGTCCGATCGGCGACACGGTCGAGATCTTGCCGTTGTCAGGGTCGCTTTCCTCAGATGTAAGGAGTTCGTAGGTCACTTTCTCTTCTTTATCAAGGTCGAACAGAACGACCACCGAACCGTACGCCACGCGGTCGGTTGGTATTTTTGAAACATCGATCGACTCGACCTCCATTAGGCGCTGATGCAGCAAGCTCACGCGAGCCTGCACAAAGGTCTGTCGCTCTTTGGCGGCCTTGTATTCAGCGTTTTCGCTTAAGTCGCCGAATTCGCGTGCATGCTGGATGACCTTTGGCAGTTTATGATTGAGTTCGTGCTCAAGCTCCTCTATCTGCGTTTTGAGTTTTTTCTTTATCTCTTCCATAAAGTTCTAGTGCTTTGTGTCTTGCGCGCCCACCTCGATAAATCTTGTATCTCTTGCCGCCGCGAACGAGATGCCGATATCGCGTGCCGTGCGAACAAGTTGACCGTCGACCGGTACGGTCTTGATGCTGCGGCACGCCTCCGAAAGCGGCACGGTAACGACCGTCCCTGCCTGCAACGCAACCATCTTGCCCGTCTCGCCGTTTGCAAGGGCTCGAACCGCGCAGGCACCGAAATTCGTTCCCAACATTCTGTCGAATGCATTAGGGCTGCCGCCGCGTTGAAGGTGTCCGAGCACGACGCACCTGGTTTCCTTACCTGTAAGTTCCTCAACGATTTGTCCGAGATACGGCCCGACGCCGCCGAGCCGCATGTGTTTCTTGTCGAGATACATTTCGCCTTTGCCTATCTCGGTCGCGCCTTCGGCAACGACGATGTTTGTAAACCGCGAGCCGCTTTCTTCCCGCTCTCTAACCTTACGTACGATAGAGTCAAAAGAATACGGTATCTCGGGTATCAGGATAATATCGGCGCTGCCTGCAAGCCCCGCATGAAGCGCGATCCAGCCGGTGTTGCGACCCATGACCTCGAGTATCATCACGCGGTCATGCGACGCGGCCGTCGTATGCAGCCGATCGAGCGCCTCGGTAGCGATGTCGATCGCGGTCATAAAACCGAAGGTCAATTCCGTCGCCGCGAGGTCGTTGTCGATCGTCTTCGGCACGCCGATCACCGGAAAGCCGCGCATATGAAACTGCTCGGCAATGGCGAGCGTGCCTTCGCCGCCGATCGCAACAAGCGCCTCGATGCCGAGAATGTCGAGGTTTGCAAGCGCCTCGCCGAGCGGAAGCTCGGTAAATACCTGCTTGCCATCGACGAGCTTTACAAAGCTGCCGCGATTTCTAGTGCCTAGGATCGTCCCGCCGCGTGGCAAGATCCCGCTCACCGATTTGTGCGTCAGATGCCGCGTGTGCGTCTCACCGAGAATTCCCTCAAAGCTGTCTTCGATGCCCACACAGCTCATGCCAAACTCGCCGATAGCAGTTCTGACAACCGCTCGTATCGCCGCGTTCAGTCCCGGAGCATCGCCGCCGCCTGTGAGGATACCGATCTGCTTATACATAAAAACCGAGCACGCGAAACAAAAGGTTATTTTACTTCACGCCCCTACAAATGCGAAGGCTACACGGTTTACAAGGCGTTTTGAGTTATTGATTCTTGATCCTTAATTCGTGGAACTGCGACCCGATGCTGGTGCGGTGCTACGCTCGCGTGGGCCGTTTCGGGCACCTCAGTATCCTCGGAATCGGAATTCAGCTTTATTAAGATCATTAGAGAATATACCAAGAAAAAGGGGATCGCCACGGACGCAAGACATCGGCGTTTTGAACTGCCTGAGACGAGAGATATCCCTTGGCTGAATCTGAAAACCACGATGGCGGGAAATATAACGAAAATGAAGGCAATTATGAAAAAAGCGATCAGAGGAACGTCTTCCAAGACAAAACCAAAAACCCAAACAAGCGTAACGATAGGTATCCATGGAAGCAAGAGAAAAAGAAACGTGAAAAACGCTTGAGGAATTGTGATCTTAACCTTGAAAAGCGGTGCCACAACGAGAGCATAAAGTGCGGCAAAAAGGGCTCCAATGAGGACAATGAAAATGGTATACCTGGTCTGTGCAACGGTGTTTTTCGCAAAAGCCTGTAAAATGCCCTCTTGTTCCGACGTACTCAACCCTATGTACGAAAATGTCATGACCGTGACGATCATTATCAGCACGAGCATGATCAAGCGAAACAGATGCTGCCATCGGTTTTGAAACTCGGCATCACGAACAAAAGGCGGCTCCGCCGGGCCCTGTAATAAAAGGAGCCAGTCGCTCAAAGCTTGGTGCATTGAAAGAATATTTAGATCCATTTCTTCGCTCTGATCGCTCTAGAGTCCAATGCGGGCGATCAATGACGTTGCCTGGCCCAAGTTAGAGGTATTTGAATCGATCCAGGCTATTCCTTGCAAAGCGTTCCTAATTAGTGGTTTTCGTCGTCCCTCTTCCCGATACAGGCTCAGGATCCCGACACACGCGGTGGCCATTAGCCTGACGGTCCACCAACCGGAGGGTCTGATATTTTCCGAAATAATCCTCGCAACCCTCGAAAAGCTTGCGGCCGCCGCTCGCTCCGGCACGATATAGCCAACCGTCTGGAACACGGCCGGATTATCTTGACGCCAATCGCCGGCTTGTATATCGGGTATTTCATTTCTCAGCATTGCCTTTGGCACGGCTAATAACGAACGGAGTTGTTCCGGGGTGATCGTTTCCTTCTGGACGGGCGACGATTGTCTCTTTATTTCATCGAGGATCTTTTCGGCATCGACGATCTTTGCAACAGCCGTTTCACTCCCAAGTTCACCTCTTTGAGCTTTCGCTGCAAAGTCGCTGGCGTCGATAATCACCTTATTCAGATTTCCGATCGAATCTCTGAAGTCTTTGAACAAATCGGTGGAGGTCTTTCTCGCTGTGTCGAGCTCGGCCTTCACGTTCTGCATTTCGTTTATCTTCTCGAGCATCTGACAGATTATCTTGTTATCGGGATCGGCAACCACCAATTTTTCGGGCAATATCTCATTCGCTGAGCGTGCTACCTGTCGAGCCGCGACCGCCAAGGTTGCCAATTGCATATAGGCGATGTCTCTTTCAGCCGACGACGCAGTCTGGAGATATCTAACATTGTTCTGACCGGCGTTGGTTAACTCGAATATCTCCTGCAGTCGTGGGTCCTTCTGGGTAACGGCATCGCATTTGATCTTAAGCTGTTTTGCCAGGTCGACGAGTTCCTGGTACAGCGTGTTGAAATCCTTGTAGACTTTGTTTTCAGCATCTCGGGCCTCGTCGGCGGCCTTTAGTTTGTTTGGCAGCTTCCACGCCAGGCTCGAGAACAAGGCAAGCAGATCGGCAGCCGTAACGCCCTGACATTCCTCGGGAAACCCTGGTGGTTCAGCCATTCCGTAAGCCACCGAAGATGAAAAAAGGGCGGTCGCAACTCCACCCAACATTGAATGTTTTAGAAATTTTCTACGTTCAATAGTCGTTTCTTCCTGATCGCTATCGTGACCCAAAATATTCTTCTGCATTTGAAACCTCCAAAGATATCTTTCCGTCGCCCGCATCACAGCTCAGCGGGTGAATTTACCAGCCAAAACAAACCTGTGCCGTAAAAACCGGGGGAATGGCTGAACTACGCGTTCATTCACTGATACGTTTTATGTGGCGCGATATTAGCCGAGAACAATGTTCAAGTCAAGCACTTTGCCTCGTGCTGAAAACGACGTAAAACCTTGCGCAAATAGAATCTACTTAAACGGATCGACGTTGGTTTTAGCCAGGAGGCCACTGGCCTGCGGCATGACCTCGATGGCTTTGAGTACCTGAGGGTCGGTTTCGAGCAGCGCCTGAATGCCGGCTTCGGTTGAGTAGTTGGCGGTCGCGATCTCTTCGCGAAGCCGAGTGCGGGCGTAGTCGGCCATGCTGTTAATATTCTCGGCGGTGAGGCCGTTCTTTGAATCTGCGACCGTGAACGAGCGAAAGGCCTCGAACAGACGATCGTTCGCGCTGAACTCGTTCGGCTGTAGGACCTGTTTGAAGTTTTGCTTTTCGACTTTCTGTGCTTCGAACCCCGCGATCTTGCCGGCGACAAGCTGCCGGACAAAGAAGAATGCGGCTTCGTTTATGCGCCCGCGAAGCGCGTTAAACTTCTGCGCCGGGACGACCACATCGGGCTCAATGCCGCGACCACCATAGAGCGTCCTGCCCGTCGCCGTGGTCACCGGGCTTCCGACGGGTTTTGGCTTTACGTCAAGTTCCGCAGTCTCGGGGTTGTCTTCGCCGTGCGTGTAGTAATCGTAGATAGATCCGCTCGAATAATCGCGCTGCAGCGAGCGACCGAACGGCGTGTAGTAACGCGCGGTCGTCAGGGTCAGGCCGCTTCCGTACGGCAAGCGAAAAACGCGCTGGACAAGTCCTTTACCAAAACTGTCGCTGCCGACGACAAGGCCGCGGTCGTAATCCTGTATCGCTCCGGCAACGATCTCAGACGCAGATGCCGAGCCGCCATTTATCATCACAACGAGCGGGAAGTTCTCGTTTGTTGAGCCGTTCGAACGTAGTTCACGCAGCTCGGTTGCGTTTGCGCCTTTAACCGAGACAACCGTCTTGCCCGAAGGCACGAACTTACTCACCACGGCGATAGCTTGTTCGAGAATGCCGCCCGGATTGCCACGCAGATCGAGTATCAGCGACTTCATTCCGCGCTTTTTTAGATCGGCAAGGGCGATGGACAATTCTTCGGAGGTAGTTTGCTGAAAGCCGCCCGTAAGGCCGACGTAGCCGATCGAGTTGGGCAGCATAAAGAAGTTACGGATCGATGGCAGCGGCACTCCGCCGCGAACGATGTCGAGTTCGATCGGTGTTGGCGAACTCACACGCTCGATCTTTACGTTTACGCTCGTGCCGCGTTGTCCGCGCACGTTCTTTGAAACTTCCCCGCTACTCCATTCCGTCGCATCTTTACCATCGACGCTTAAAAACCGGTCGCCGTAGCGCAGTCCCGCCTTGTCGGCAGGCGTCTCGGGGATAACCGACTGAACATAAACGCCGTCACGATGCTGCAAGATCGAGACGCCGATGCCGTAGAACTGTGAAGATTGTTCTTCGTCGAGTTTGCGAAACTCCTCTCGGGTAAAGTACGACGAGTGCGGGTCGAGCGTCCACAACATCGCCTGCATCGAGCTGTCTGCGACTTCATCGTGATCGACCGTGCCGACATAGTTGGCATCGATCAGGTCGAGCGCCTCCTTGTAATCTGCGACGACGCCCGCGGTGGTCGGACCGTGTTCCGCCTCGGTTCGAATCGGCATCCGTCCAAACAGACCGCCGATAACAACACCGATGACAATCAGTAAAATCGCAAATAACCAGAATCGCCTTTCCATAAAATCCGTCCTTAAATATACCACACCGGCGCGTTCGGCAGATGTTTACATTTCAATGGCAAAAACTTACCATTAGCTATTTATTAGCTGGGTGAAACCTGAACTTTCCATCGTAATTCCCGCCTTTAACGAGTCCTCGCGTCTCGGTGGGCCGCTACGCACGATCAGCGACTATGTCCGCTCGTCGATGCCGGGCGCCGAGATCATCGTTGTGGATGACGGATCGTCGGACGACACGGCAGAGGTTGCTAAAAACGTGTTTGCTGAATTTAGCGACATCGCCTCTCGCGTAATCAGATACGAGCAAAATCGCGGCAAAGGTTTCGCCGTGAAAACGGGCTTGCTGGCCGCGAAGGCCGACATCGCGATATTCAGCGACGCCGATCTCTCGACGCCGATCGAAGAGATCCACAAACTCGTCGAACCGATCAAGTCGGGCGAGTTTGACGTAACCTTCGGCTCGCGAGCGCTCGACCGCTCGCTGATCGGCTCGCACCAGCCGTGGATGCGCGAGCAGGGCGGCAAGGTGATGAACCTCATCATCCGTACGCTCTCGGGGTTGAACTTCGCCGACACGCAGTGCGGTTTTAAGGCGTTTGATATGCAGAAGTTCCGACCGCTGCTCGATGTGATGACCGTTGACAGATTTGGCTTTGATGTCGAGTTTTTGTTCGTCGCGAACTATCACGGGTTGCGTCTCGCCGAAATTCCCGTGCGCTGGAACGACGTTGAGGGTTCCAAGGTGAGCGTCGCTCGCGACACCCGTCGTATGATCGGCGAACTGATGCAGATCCGCCGCAACGCACGCCAGGGCGTTTACGACAGAATTCAAACAGGATAGACAGGATATGCAGGATTGCTGGGCGATTATCACATTTCTTTCATCCTGTTTATCCTGTCCAATCCTGTTAGAATTGCTTTATGACCGCAAAGCTCAACGTCAATATCGATCACGTCGCCACGATCCGCGAAGCCCGCAAAACCATCGAGCCAAGCGTGATAGAAGCAGCTCGAATCTGCGAAAAAGCAGGTGCCGACGGCATCACGGTTCACATTCGCGGTGACCGGCGGCACATTCAAGACGCCGATATTGAGCAGCTTCGCGAAATAGTTACAAGTTATTTGAATGTCGAAATGGCCGCGACCGACGAGATGATCGAGATCGCCATTAGCACAAAACCCGACGCCGTGTCCTTAGTGCCCGAGAGCCCGAACGAAGTTACGACCGAGGGCGGTCTCGATGTCATCGCAAATTTCGACAACGTAAAAAATGCAGTCGATAAACTAAAAGCCGCTGATATTTTTGTCAGTATCTTCATCGACCCCGACCTCGAGCAGATCTCCGCTGCAAAAGGCGTCGGCGCCCAGCAGGTCGAGCTTTGCACCGCCGAATACGCCGAAGCAACACTCGACAACGCCGGTATCGGTTGCACAAGCCCGCGCGTAAGCAAGGGCGATAGCGAATCGCAGAACGAAATGAACCAAGTTAAAGCCGCCGCCGAACTCGACCGCCTCAACGCCGCAGCCGTTCACGCCCACTCGCTCGGTCTAAAGGTCGCCGCCGGCCACGGCCTCACATACCGCAATGTCGCCGCCCTCGCGCGCACGCCTGAGATCACCGAATTCAATATCGGCCACAACATAATCTCGCGTGCAGTTTTTGTCGGGTTAGATCAGGCGGTGAAAGAAATGATCGAGGCGATCAGCTAAGAACAGCTTTCAATGCCTGGCCGGTGTAGGACTTTTTCACTTTCGCGACCTCTTCCGGGGTGCCGACGGCAAACGAGTTTGCCGCCGCCGGAGCCGCTTTCGGGGCCGAGGTCTTAGAGGTTTTCGAGGTCGTTGATGTCTTTTGCACGGCCGCTGGCCCGTTTGTTGATCTTGAGATCGGCGAGGCTGATGAGATTTACAGTGCAACCGTCGATATCGACGGGATTTTTTCGCTCAAAGCATTCGTCAAATTCAACGCCGTCGATGTGCGTGATGATTTCCAGTTTGAATGGCGGAACGCCCAGTCGGACAATACTTTTATCGAGAGTGAAAAGTTCGACCGAGAGATCGGGGGAAACGAAACCGAACTCATTTAATGCGCTGACGACCTTTTCGGCATTTTCACGCGAGCGGGAAATCCAGATATCAATGCCGCCTGTCGGACGCGGATAGCCGTAGTAACCGACCGCATAACCACCGACTAGAAGATAATCGACCTCAAACGCCCCTAACAATTTCAAGAACTCTTTGAAGTCTTCTGGTAGTCGAATCGTCGTATCCATAGGCGCTTTGACGCATCAATTCTAGTGCCGCGAGCCGTTCGGCGGGCGATTTTGAGTGCCAGTATAGACGATCAGCTTCGTCGGATTCTTCGAACGAAGAAAAGACTCTGATCTGCGTTTTATCTATGCTGGCTTCGCTTAATTTCACTCGCCTATTATAGCAAATCCAGCTCTATATCTTAGGTTTTTGATGCTGCTTTCAGAGCTTGGCTGGATACCCCATAGCAGAATGCAGAATGATGAATGCCGAACTAAAGAACTGACTTGTTGGGTTACGAAAAGAATTTGGAAGGGCGATTCTGGCACAGAGGACGTGCCAGCGCCCGCGGGAACGCCGCAACCGTATCGTCCTTACCTAAAGCGGCTTAAGCCAGCAGAATTGAGCCCGTTGAAACGGGCTGGAAATCTATTGCGGCATCTACCACGCCGTGAACGACGTGGCTAACCTAAGACAGACTTCAATGCCTGTCCCGTGTAGGACTTTTTCACACGCGCGACTTCTTCCGGAGTGCCGACAGCAACAACCTTGCCGCCGCCGGAGCCGCCTTCGGGGCCGAGGTCGATGATGTAGTCGGCGCTCTTGATGACGTCGAGGTTGTGTTCGATGACGATGACGGTGTTGCCGGTGTCGACGAGCTTTTGCAGGACGTCGAGCAGCTTGTGAACATCGGCGAAGTGGAGGCCGGTGGTCGGTTCGTCGAGGATGTAAATTGTTTTGCCGGTCGCCCGCTTGGCTAATTCTTTGGCGAGCTTGATGCGTTGGGCCTCGCCGCCGGAAAGCGTCGTGGACGACTGGCCGATCTTTATGTAGCCGAGACCGACATCGAGGAGCGTTTCGAGTATTTTCTTGATCGCGGGAATGTTCTCGAGCAGCGGCAGAGCGTCTTCGATAGTGGTGTCGAGCAGGTCTGCGATCGAGTGGCCTTTGAATTTGACGGCGAGCGTCTCGCGGTTGTAGCGGTGGCCGCGGCACACGTCGCAAGTGACGTAAACGTCGGGCAGGAAATTCATCTCGATGCGTTTTAGGCCGTCGCCCTCGCACGCCTCACAGCGGCCGCCTTTGACGTTGAACGAGAATCTTCCCGCTTTGTAACCTCGTGTGCGACTCTCGGGCAGCATCGCGTAAAGATCGCGAAGCGGCGTGAACAACCCGGTAAACGTCGCCGGATTAGAACGCGGAGTGCGGCCGATCGGCTTTTGATCGATCTCGATTATCTTATCGACGAGATCGAGGCCGTCGATGCGGTCGTGTGCGAGCGGTTCGCCACCGACGGTCGATTTGTAAACGTGTTTGTAGAGCGCCGGATAGAGTATCTCTTCGACAAGCGTCGATTTGCCGCTGCCGGACACGCCGGTCACGACCGTCAACAGACCGAGCGGAAACTCGGCGTCGATGTTTTTCAGATTGTAACCGCGTGCGCCTTTGACTGTGATTCGGTTGCCGTTTGGCAGACGACGAAGTTGCGGAACTTCGATCTTCAACTCCCCTTTCAGATATTTGCCGGTGAGCGAAGCGGCGTTGTTTTCAATGTCTTTTGGTTCACCAACCGCGACGACCTCGCCGCCGTGCGTGCCCGCGAGCGGGCCGAGATCGACGACATAATCGGCGTGCTCGATTGTCTCCTGATCGTGCTCGACCACAAGCACGGTGTTGCCGAGATCGCGCAGCTCGTGCAGCGTTTCGAGCAGGCGGCGATTGTCCCGCGGATGCAGGCCGACGCTCGGTTCGTCCAAAACATAGAGCACACCGCGAAGCTGCGAGCCGATCTGCGTCGCGAGCCTGATCCTCTGCCCTTCGCCGCCCGAGAGCGAAGCCGACGGACGATCTAACGTCAGGTAGCCGAGACCGACCGCGTCGAGAAATTTTAGCCGGTCGTTGACCTCCTTAAGCACGAGACCGGCGATCTTTTCATCGCGAGCGTTGAGTTTGATCGCGGCAAACTTCTTTGACGATTCCGCGATCGGCATCTCGGTGTAATCGCCGATGCCGAGGCCGGCGACTTTGACGGCGAGACTATCCGGCCGTAGCCGCGCACCTCTGCAGTCGGGACACGCGATAGGTGCGATCAACTCCTCTAACGCGACTTTTATCTTCTCGGACGGCGGATTTTCGATACGCTCGCGCATCGCGCGAAGCGCACCGCGCCAATCGCGCTCGAATTTGTAATCGCCGTGACGGAACGTCAGCCGGCGTTTTGTGCCGTTGAAAAACGCATCGCGAATCTCCTGCGCCAACTCGGCGAACGGTGTCCGCATCAGCGCGTCAAAATCGTCGCCGCCCGCTTCGTCCTTAGATTTTTTTCTCTTTCCCTTGCGTCCCTTTGTCTCTGCGGTGAGATCTTTCGGCGGCTCGAGCTTGTCGCCGCCGGTGAATTTTTCAATTATCGCGTTGAGAGCCGACTGCAAAAAGCTCGCACCCGATCGATCGACGCCGTTTAGAAAATTTACCTTGCCCGCGAGTGCGGTTTCGTCCGGCACGATCTTCGCGGCGTCGATCTCCATCACGGTGCCGATTCCCTGACATCGTTTGCATGCGCCAAACGCTGAGTTAAAAGAGAACGAACGCGGCTCAAGCGGCGGGATGTTTATGCCGCAATTGACGCACGCCATTTTTTCAGAATAAAGCTTCTCGTCGCCATCGACGATCGAGACGAGCACGCCGCCGCCGGTGAGCTTTAGCGCGGTTTTTACCGATTCGGCAAGTCGATGGCGAACGCCGTCTTTTATGAGCAAACGATCGACAACGACTTCGATCGTGTGATTCTTACGCTTGTCGAGGAGAATCTCTTCGTCGAGCTGGCGGATCTCGCCGTCGATGCGCGCCCGCGTGAACTCACGCCCCAGCTTTTCAAGTTCCTTCTTAAACTCGCCTTTGCGCCCGCGAACTATCGGGGCCAGTATCATCACACGCTCGCCGTCGGGCAGTTCGTCGATGCCGGCCACGATCTGATCGACCGATTGTCGCGTTATCGGCGCACCGCATTGATGACAGTGCGGCAGGCCGATGCTCGAAAATAAAAGCCGCAGAAAGTCATAGATCTCGGTCACCGTGCCGACCGTCGATCGCGGACTCCGCGACACGGTCTTTTGCTCGATCGAGATCGCCGGACTCAGCCCCTCGACGCTGTCGACATCCGGCTTTTCGAGCTGGTCGAGGAACTGGCGTGCGTATGCGGAAAGAGACTCGACATAACGCCGCTGGCCCTCGGCATATATCGTGTCAAAGGCAAGCGACGATTTGCCGCTGCCGGACAAACCGGTGATGACCACAAACTTGTCGCGCGGGATATCGACGTTGATGTTTTTGAGATTATGCTGGCGTGCCCCTCGCACGCTGATTTGCTTGATACTCATTACGGACGCGATTTTCGCGACAAACCAAAACGAGTATTATACCAGCCGATCACACAAAGTTAAGAACGGCCATGAGCGATGCGGACGCGATCACGATCCAGAGCACGGCGCCGAGCAGGAAGGGGCGAAACCCGACGTTTCTGAGAGTCTCTTTTGACAGGCTTAACCCAATTAGAAAGAGGGTGACAATAAAGCCCGCCTTTGCGAGATTGACCAGCGCATCGAACATGCTCGGCCAGAGAAAGTCAGGTGCAAAAGATCGAATGGCCGCCGCAACGACGAACAGAAAGATAAACCACGGTATCTTGACCGTTGCCTTGCCGTCCTTTTCGCGAAACGCGAATGCGAGCGCCAACGCTATCGGCGCGATCCACAACGCGCGTGCAAGCTTTACCGTCGCGGCAGTCGTAAGAGCCTCGGCCCCATAGGCGGACGACGCACCGACCACCGAGCTCGTGTCCTGAATCGCGATCGCCGCCCACATTCCAAACTGCGTCTGCGACATATCGAGCGCGTGGCCGATCACTGGAAAAGTAAACAGCGCAACCGCGTTGAGTACAAAGATCGTGCCCAGGGACACCGACATCTCGTCCTTCTCGGCCTTGATCGCGGGACCAACCGCAGCGATGGCGCTGCCGCCGCAGATCGCCGTGCCGGTTGAGACGAGTGTCGTGATTCGCTTCGGTATTTTGAGCACTCTGCCGAGCAAAAACCCGAGCACGAGCGCGCTTGAGATAACCGCGACAATGAATGCGATGCCGTTCTTCCCGGCCTTATACACAGCCGCTAGATTCATGCCAAACCCCAGCATCACCACCGAAGCCTGAAGCAAGTAAGTTGCCGGCTTCCCCGTAATTTGCGGAAAAGGATTGCCGAGCGTCAGGGCAAACCCGAGCCCGAGCGCCAACGCAACCGGCGCCGAGCCGTACGGGCTGAGACAGAATAGAATCAGGAAAATAACCAGTGCCTTTTGCCACACCATATCGAAGTGAAAGAGTTTAAAAGTTTAAGAGTGAAAAAGAAACTCCGGGTGTCCGTTTCTACCTTTCCCCTTTTGACGCTTTTACTTTTGGTTTTGTGGCTGAATCGTCCGCTCAGGCCGGTTGAAGTAATTGCCAATGCGAAAAATGACGAATATAACGTACAATTCAGCAAGAGACACCGATAATTGTTTTGCATTGGAAACCCCAGCGCCTGAGGAATATTTTGAGAAAAACATGACCTCCCCCCTAAAAACAGTACTGATCTAAAATAGAGAAAGCCGGGCGATTATGACAGGATAGGAGGACATAATTGCCATGAAGAGATCGAAGTTTACGGAGCAGCAGATCGTGTTTGCGTTAAA
>JBJXFZ010000018.1:0-3904 GCA_046154245.1 Pyrinomonadaceae bacterium | reverse complement strand
GACAAACCGGCGAGCTCTTTCGCAACCGAGATCGCTTTTTCAAGACCGCCGAACTCGTCGATCAGGCCGTTTGCTTTCGCCTGCGTGCCTGTCCACACGCGGCCTTGGCCGATCGTGT
The DNA here is from genome assembly GCA_046154245.1 of Pyrinomonadaceae bacterium. Classification (GTDB taxonomy): domain Bacteria; phylum Acidobacteriota; class Blastocatellia; order Pyrinomonadales; family Pyrinomonadaceae; genus OLB17. Next base: position 3,786 of record JBJXFZ010000018.1, on the reverse strand, counting down.
TGACTTGTTCGGCAGAGATACCGCGGCCCTTAGAAACTTTCGGCAAAAAGTCGTCGAAGTAAATGCTGTTCGTGAGTTCAACCATCTTTGCACGCTCGTCGGGCGTCCACTTTTCGGTCTCGCGAAAAAGTCCGGCGTTCTTGCCGCGCATCACGTATTCGTTTGTGATGCCAAGCCAATCGTAAAGTCCTTTGACGACCGGTTTGCCCATAAAGACGCCGATCGAACCGGTCACTGTCGATGGCTCGGCGATGATCTTGTTAGCGTTACAAGCAATGTAATAACCGCCCGAGGCCGCGACGTCGCTCATCGAGACTACCACCGGCTTCTTTTCTTTTGCATTCTCGATCGCTCGCCACATCAGATCGGACGCCAGAGCCGAACCGCCCGGCGAATCGACGCGCAGCACGATCGCTTTAATCGATTTGTCAGCAGCCGCGTCATTTACTGCCGAAACGACCGTGTCCGAACCCACCATATCGCCGCCAAAGCCGCTGCTCGAACGCCCAGTGTTGATCGCGCCGGACGCGAAAATGATCGCCACTCTTTCGCCGTTGTTCAGCCCCAAACTGTCCGACGATATCTCGCGATAATCGCCGCCTCGAACCGTGCGCAGCTTGTCGTCGGATTTGTAGCCGAGCGTGGTTTTGAATTCGTTATCGATTTGATCGGGGAAGAGTGCGTCGTCGATGAGGCCGAGATTTTTGGCTTGCGTAGCGTTGTACGGCGCATTGTCGATGATTGCTTTTACGTCCTCAACCGACTTTTTTCGCGACTCGGCGATGCCGGTCGCGTAGCGCGTAAAGTATTCATCCAACAGAGAGTTGATGACCTCACGCTGGCCATCGCCCATCTCTTTTTTTGTGTATCGGTCGGGAGCATTTTTATAATTCGGCCCGATCTGGATCACGTCCATCTCGATGCCGAGCTTGTCTAAGCTGCCCTTGTAAAACATCGCCTCGGCCGCAAAACCGTTGATAAAAATCTCACCTGCGGGCGGAAGAAAGATCTTGTCCGCGGCGCTTCCGATGTAGTATTCGCGGTTCGTGCCCATCTCCATGTATGCGTAAACAGGCTTGCCTGACGATCTAAAATCTTTTATAGCGTCGCGAAGCTCGTCGGCCTTTGCCCAGCCGATATTCGGAAAATTGATGTCGAGCTTGACGGCGCCGATGCGGGTATCGACCTTCGCTTTGCGGAGCTGCGTGAGCAAGCCCGTAAAAGATTGCTGCTGCTTGATGCCAAATGCCTTGGCGAGCGGCTCTTCAGCGATGTAATCAGGCAACTCGCCGGAAATATTGAGGATAAGCACGCTGTTGTTCGCCACGCTCGGCCGGTTCATCGTGCTCGAAAGATAAATGAGACCGACGATACCGATGATCAAAAAGACTGCCAAAATGCCGCCCAAAATTAGTAAGACCTTAGATGTTTTTGAAATTGCCATTATTAAAATCTGCTCCGATACGATTGCTAAAATTCACTTCTCTTTTACGTCCCGAGCTCCAGCAAAGTTTATCAAATGATTTGTTTTGAGGCTTTGCTGCAATAGGTTATATTGAATTTTTATGGCAAAGAAAGGCTCGATACTCATCTGCGATGACGAAGAAATAATGCGCGACGTGCTCGAGACGATACTCTCGGGCGTCGGCTACAAGGTCGAGTTGGCGAAAACCGGCGAAGAAGCGGTCGAGGCATACACCGCGAAACCATTCGACGTCGTGCTGATGGACGTCTCCATGCCCGGCATGGGCGGGCTGACGGCGCTCGAAGAGCTGATCAAGCTCGACGCTGAGGCAGTGGTGCTGATGGTCACGGCCTACGCGACATTCGACACGGCGATCTCGGCGTGGGAAAAAGGTGCGTTCGGTGTCGTCCGCAAACCGTTCAAAAATGAGCAGATACTTGCGCTCGTTGCAAAAGGCATTCGCGAGCGCCGCAAAGAAGAAGAGCGACAAACTCTGCGATCGGCAATGGTGCGTTCGGTCAATCGCGAAGGTTTTATCGGCCGCAGCGAGGTGATGGAGAACGTCTTTCGCCTCGTCGAACGCGTCGCTCCGGCTCGCTCGACCGTGCTAATCACCGGCGAGAGCGGCACCGGCAAGGAGCTTGTTGCCAAAGCGATTCACGAGTCTAGCCCGCGCGTTACTCATCCGTTCGTTGTTGTAAATTGCTCGAATATTCCGTCAGATCTGCTCGAATCCGAGCTTTTTGGCCAGACCAGAGGAGCGTTTACCGGCGCCGTCGCCGCGAAAAAAGGTTTGTTCGAGGTGGCGGACACCGGCTCGATCTTTCTCGATGAGATCGGTGATCTGCGTCCCGAAACGCAAGTTCGTCTTTTGCGCGTTATCCAGGAACGCGAATTCACGCCCGTCGGCGATACATCGCCCGTCAAAGTTGATGTTCGCATCATAGCCGCGACAAATGTCGATCTCAAGGAAGCAGTTCGCAACGGGACATTTCGCGAAGACCTGTATTTCAGGCTGTCAGTTGTGCCGCTCGAACTTCCTCCCTTGCGCGAACGCCGCGAGGACATTCTGCCGCTCGCTCAGCATTTCGTCCGCAAATACGCCGAAGAGAATGCTCGCGAGATCAGCGAAAACCTCAGCCCCGAGGTTCTTTCTCTCCTCGAAAATTACAACTATCCCGGCAACGTTCGCGAACTCGAAAACATAATCGAGCGCGCTATCGTCATTGCGCCAACGAACGAGATCACCGCCGACTGTCTCCGTCCCGAAGTCCGCGACCCGGAACTAGCCCTAAAAATGATGGCCGAAACCGCCGGAATCTCGACGGATATCGACCTCGCCCGCGGCATAAACTTCTACGACGAGGTCAAAAAGTTTGAGATCGATCTCATCCGCCGCGCCCTCGAACAAACCGCCGGCCACCAATCCCGCGCTGCCCGCCTCCTCGGCCTAAACGCAACTACGTTGAATTCAAAGATCAAGGGTTACAACATTCAAACCCGTTCCTAATCCACGAAATTTTGGATTTTGTCCATGAATCTTTACAGAACTTGACATTTGCCGAGCCCGATCGGGCATTTTGGTTAATTTTTGGTAAAAAAAAAGCAAAGTCATCGATGCCTAAACATTGAAAACACTGAACTAAACACGTTCTCGTTTCATCAACGTCGGCATCGGCACGTAAAAGCAAAAATTGGCACAATTATTGCTGAATTAGCTGTCAGTCGCGAATTTCATTCAACAGCATAAAATTTATCGACAGATTAGCACTCCCTAATTTCAGTATTTCATCGCCTTTATAAAGGGCAAACTTAGGAGGATAAAAATGAAAACTAGTAATGTCTTCGGCTTTACCAAGCTTTCCATTTGTCTATTGACTCTGTTTTTAGCATTCGGAGTCGGTCAGGCATTTGGACAGAACACGACAGGCACGTTGAGCGGAACCGTAACGGATCCGAACGGCCAAGTTGTTTCTGGCGCTACCGTAACAGCCACGAATGAGGATACAGGCGTTTCGACGCAATCGACGACCACGTCGGCTGACGGACTGTTTGTATTTTCGAATCTACAACCAGGTAACTATTCCGTAAAAGTCTCAACCGCCAGCGGATTTAAGACAAAAACGGTCACTGCCATTCCGGTCCGTCTCGGCTTGGACAATCAGGTCAAGGTTTCGCTCGAGATCGGCGGAGCTTCGGAAACGGTCACCGTTGTAGCCTCGGCAGACGAGGTTGCTCAGGTCAATTCCGAGATCACCGCAAACTTTGACACGAGAAAAGTGACCGAATTGCCGTCGAATGCCGCCGGCGGCGGTATCGAT
>JBJXFZ010000004.1:0-29179 GCA_046154245.1 Pyrinomonadaceae bacterium | reverse complement strand
AGGTGACATCGGGCACGGTCAGCTCAGGCAACAACGCGTTATTTTCGTCGAGTCTTGGGGTTACATATACTCAGCCGCTTGCTCGGAACTTTCGCATCGACAGTCGTCGACATTCGATAATCGTCGCTAAGAAGCGCGTTGATCAAACCGACTCGGACTTTCGTCTCCGAGCGACCGAGACGATAACTGCGGTCGCCCGGGCCTATTGGGACTTTGTTTTCGCACTCAGAAATCAGCAAAATCAGGTCGCAAACGTTAATCTCGCTAAGGAAAATCTACGTCAGATCGAAGCCAGGATCGACGCCGGCGCCGCCGCCCCGCTTGAAAAGGCCGAGGTCGCGACCGAGCTCGCTAACCGCGAGGGCGATTTGCTGCTCGCGACACAGCAAGTTGGGATTGCAGAGAACACGCTCAAGCAGCTTGTTCTTAAAGATCCGCTGTCGTTCGAGTGGCAGCAGACGTTTGTTCCGACCGACAGACCGGCATTCAGTCTCGACACGGTAAGTCTTGACGACGCGATGAAGAACGCGATGGACAACCGCTTCGAATTGCGACGACTCAAGCTGCAAAAGGAAATTAATGACGCCGATATCCGACTTTTTAAGAACCAGATCAAGCCTCAGATCGATCTGAACACAACGGTTTCGCTTGATGGTTTGTCACGTGGTGGAACCAATGCGGCCAGCACAACTAACCTTTATACTTCGGCTGGCGACCTACGGTTTTTTAATGCAATCAATCAGATCCGTGGGTTACCGACAGTTAACTTGCCCTTGATCGTGAACGATCAAATCGTCATTCCGCCGGGACCATCATTTCTTTTCGGCGGGTTCAATCGTTCTCTTGCAAATACGTTCCGCAGCGACGCGCCGAATTATTCGATCGGCGTCACATTTTCGTTTCCCTTCCGTAATCGAACTGCGAAGGCGAATCTTGCCGGTGCGGAAATCCAGCGCAACCAACTCGACGCTCAGACTCGCGGGCAGGAACAGACGGTCATTGTCGAAGTGCGCAACGCTGTCCAGGCCGTCGAGACAACGCGCCAGCGTGTTCTGACGGCTCGCCGTGCACGCGAGAATGCCGAAATACAGCTCGATGGCGAACGAAAACTCTACGAGGCCGGTAAATCGACGGCATTTATTTTATTCCAGCGTGAGAACGGACTTACAAACGCTCGCAACGCCGAGATACGCGCCGAAACCGATTACAATAAGGCCGTCGCTGACCTTCAACGCGTAACATCGACGGCGTTCAGAGCAAATAATATCCAGCTCGCATCACCACTCAAATAGTCGCACGAGGCCGCACGGCTTCTGCTTTTGTTTCAAGTTTGCGAAAATCTAACCGATGAAAATATCGGCAGCGATCATCGTATATAACGAGGAAGCAAACATCGAAGAGCTTTGTAAATCCCTCACATGGGTCGACGAGATAGTCTTCGTCGATTCCAACTCGACCGACAACACCGTCGAACTTGCAAAAAAATACACCGATAAGATCTTTTACCGTGAATTCAGAGGTTTTAAGGATAAGCACGAATTCGCCGATGCCCAGACCACGGGCGACTGGATCTTTTGGATCGACGCGGACGAACGGGTAAGCGACGAGCTAAAGGCGTCGATCGCGAGCTTACGAAACAAGGAAGACCGTGAGCTTGCCGACGGTTACAAGATCTCACGCAAGACCTTCTTTATGGACTGTTGGATTCGCCATTGCGGCTGGTCGCCGGATTATCAAATGCGCCTGTATCGAAAGAGCAAAAGCTACTGGGATGGCGTCGCCCCACATCAAACTGCGCGGGTTGATGGTCGTGTCGAGAAACTCGAAGGTCAGCTCCTGCACTATACAAAAAACGATCTGAGCGAATATCACCGCGTCACAAACTCGTACGCAACCCTCGCCGCAGAACATCTCGCCGCCGAGGGGAAGGCTATTGGGGCGTTTGGCATTTTCGCGAATTCAGTCGTCGCGTTTATCCGCACTTACGTACTCAAGCAGGGCTTCCGCGATGGTGTTCCCGGTCTTATGATCTCGATGTTTACGGCATACGGCGTTTTTCTTAAGTACGCGAAAGTTTGGGAGATCAATCGTTCAAAGTGACGGAGCGCCCCGGTGCAACTTCGCCCCATGCGTGCTCATCAAAACCTTCAAAAGCGTCACGAGATGCGCTATTCTCAAATACATGAAAAAGTTGTTCACTATACCGTTTATCCTTCTCGCGGGTGCAGGTCTTGCTGCCGGCCAGCAGAAGGGCGTCGACGCCCAAACCAAAACCATCAAGGACAACGGCGATAAAGTCACGACTCGGACAAACGACGTCGGCCGCTCGTTTGATTGGGGCAAAGGTAAAACAAAGGTTCGCGAACGTCTGCCAAATCCTTACAGATTGGCAGGCCGCCGCGATGTTTTGATCGAAAGGATCATCGAAACATTGCGCGAAAAGAAACTCGTCGTCGATGAAGGTTCCTCAAGATTGAGGGACGGCGTCATAATCACGCAGCCGTTCGTCTTTGCCAAGGGGTCAGTGATCACGCAGAACGAACTTAGTCGTTATGCGGTACTCGACGCTCCCGACACTGCATGGACGCGGGCCCAATACACGCTTATGATCGAGGTGCAGTCGATCGACGGTGTTCAGAACAATATTTCGGTAAATGCGAAGGTCGAGGGACGGGCGGGCACCGGGTTGATCAGCGAATGGTTGACGGTCCGCAGCTCGGGCGTCGCCGAGGATGAGTTTCTGGCAAAATTGATCGAGGCCGTCACGGGCACCTCGCCCGATCCGACTCAGGATACCGATAATTAAGACTCCATGCGATTTAGTTTAGTCATATCTGTTTTTGCGTTAATTGCGTTCGCAAGCGTGACGTCGTTCGCTCAGCTGCCGGACAATACGCCGCCTGCTCTGGCCAAATCGGAGGAGATCAACAAACCAAAAGGCTTACTCGAGACGGTGCAGAAAATGCGAATCGAGAGGCAAAAGAAAGACTACAAAGAAATGATGGAACGAGGCGAGCAGGCTCTGAAAATATCAGAACAGCTCGAACGTTCATTCTCTAGCCGCGGCAAGTTGACAAAGGAAGACTATGAACGAATCACCTCGATCGAGAAGCTTACCAAGAAGATTCGCAACGAGCTGGGCGGTGACGACGACGACGATAAGACCGATCAGCCGGCTTTGTCCGAGGAGGAAGCCGTAAAGACTCTTCGTGAACGTGTCGCGAATCTGTATGACGCGCTGAAAAAGACCTCCCGTTTTAGCATATCTGCCGCCGCAATTGAGGGGACAAACGCCGTCCTAAAGATCGCGCGCTTCTTTCGCATTTCAAAGTGAGAACACGCCGATGATCACACGCCGCATTTTGCTCATCGCTTTCTTTTCACTGCTACTACCCAACGTCGCTTTCGCCCAAAATGACGACGATATCATCACGCTCAATTCGTCGATAGTTGTCTTAAATGCCGCGGTCACAGACGCTGCGGGTAAAGCTGTTGCTGGGCTGGCGCAAAAACAGTTTCGCGTCTTTGAGGACGGAGTTGAACAACGAATCGAATCATTCGGCACCGAGGAAACTCCCTTTGCTGCGGTGATCTTGCTAGACACCTCAGGCAGTATGGAGGAACGTGTCACCCTGGCTCGTGCGGCGGCGATACAGTTTCTCGATGGGCTCCGATACGATGACAACGCATCGGTTTATCATTTTCATTCGAAAGTAGAGATGGTTCAGGATTTTTCAAACAGCCGGAATTTACGCGAACACGCGTTCGACCTAAAAGCGAGCGGCATGACCGTGCTCAATGATGCGATTTACAAGGCCGCCCAAATCCTCTCAACCCGAAACGAAAAACGACGTGCGATCATTGTTCTCTCAGACGGTGCAGATACCCAGAGCCGCAGAAGCAGTGACGCTGCGCTAAAGGCCGCGATGCTCGCAAACGCAAGTGTTTACACAGTCGATATGTCAGCGATGAATACGGGCGGGCGGGATAGGATCCAGAATCAAGCGGTGCTGAAGAACTTTGCCGAGAAAACTGGCGGCAAATTCATCTCGACACCAGGGGGCGTTGCGATGCGCGAGGCGTTCAGACGGATTGTCGAGGAGCTTGGCCAGCAATATACGATAGCCTATCAGCCAACGAACAACACGAACGACGGTAAATGGCGCTCTATTGAACTCCGCATTTCTCGCCCGAATCTTACTATCCGCACGCGTAAGGGTTACAACGCGCAAAAAAGCAAGAACTGACCTACGAGAACCAGCAAATCGAAGAGAGCCTCCTCATATTTTATTTAGTTGTTCGGTTCTTTTTTTTGTCTTCGTAGCGCTCGATGGCTAGTCCGATGAGTTCGTCAATAACCTGCGTGAACGACTTTCCGCTTCCCTGCCACATTTTTGGGAAGCCACTCGCGTCGGTTAAGCCGGGCATGGTGTTGATCTCGTTCACCAGCAACGCTCCGTTGTCTTTGAGCAGAAAGAAATCCACCCGTGCAAGCCCTGAACCGTCGATCGCCTTGAACGCAGTAACCGCCATTTGCCTGATCTTGTCCGATAATTCCTCGGAAAGTAGTGCGGGAACAACAAATTTATTATTCCCCGTGCCCGTGTATTTCTCCGTGTAATCAAGAAACGTCTTGGATGCATCGCGGATGATATATTCACCCGGCAAGCTGGCTTGCGGCGAACCGTTGCCAATGACCGCGCACTCGATCTCGCGCATAGTGAGAGCCTCTTCAACGATGATCTTTCGGTCGTAGCGGGCCGCAAGCTTGATCGCCGCCCTCAAAGTTTTCTTATCAGTTGCCTTTGAGACGCCGACGGATGAGCCAAGGTTCGCAGGCTTCACAAAACACGGAAAACCGATCTTCGATTGAACAAGAGTGAGGGTCGCCTCCGCGTTTGCCGACCAATCGTCACGAAGAAACCAGGTGTAATTACATACCGGCAATTCTGCGTCACGGAATAGGCTCTTCATGAACGCCTTGTCCATGCCGGTTGACGACGCCAGCACTCCGCACCCTACATACGGCATGTCCGCCATCTCAAACAGCCCTTGGATGGTGCCGTCCTCGCCGAATGTTCCGTGCAAAACCGGGAACGCAACGGATAGTGGATGCCCTCGTTTCCTTCTTTTCGTTTTGTGAGCGATGGTGTCTGTGACAAACGCCAGTCCGCCCGACTTGGGATCGACCTCACCAAATTTTTCAAAGTATTTAGCCCGCGTCTCGTCGGGGAAAAACGTCAGCGACTCAGCCGCTCGCAGCCACCTGCCCGCTTCGGTGATCGCAATCGGGACAACGTTGTACTTCTCATGATCGATCTGTTCGATCACGGTACGCGCCGAACGAATCGAAATCTCATGCTCACCTGAACGCCCCCCAAAAATAACGCCGACTTGTGTTTTCACAGGGGTTGACTAGTTTTTTGCTGCGTCGGTTTTTGTGCAGTGTGTCGCGAAGGCATCGATGAGCGACTGCGCGATCGTCTGCGGGGGTCGGCCTTCGAGGTCGCGGCGTTCAAACATCTGCACAAGCTTGCCATCCTTAAGCAAGCCTATCGACGGCGATGAAGGCATGTAACCGGTGAAGTATCCTCGAGCGGTGTCAGTCGCATCGATATCGGCGCCGGCGAATACCGTTATCGCTCTATCGGGTTTGGCCGGCGAATTTGCGAGAGCCATTGCAATGCCCGGACGCACACCGCCTGCAGCACAGCCGCAGACAGAGTTCACGATGACCATCAAGGTGCCGTCAGTGTTGGTCACCGCTGCTGTTACTTCTTCTGTAGTTTTTGTTTCTTCGATCCCAAGCTGTGCGAGCTCAGCTCGCATTCCGTGGATCATCATTTCTGGATATGGCATAAAAAATAAATTACCTCGCTTCCGATTATAGCAAACGGCCTTTGCACGAGCGAAGTGTGTTCAAATAGAATTGTAGGCAAGCGTTGCCATGGCCGTTGAAATCGAAAAGAAATACATTCTCGACAAAAGGCTCCTTGTCGAGCTGACCGCGAAACTCAACGAGATCGGTGACTTCGCATATGAGACATTTGAGGAGAATTATCTTCATCGGGGCGGTATTCTCGACAACTTAAACGCTGTGCTTCGCTTGCGCAAAACGCCCGAACGTACCCTGCTAACCTTTAAAGAAAAAGTTGCGAACGCCGACGACATCAAACATCAGATCGAGTTTGAGACCGAAGTGTCCGACGTCGATGCGATGGAAAATATCATCGAAAAGCTCGGTTATCACTTGTCGGTCGTCTACGAGAAACACCGCAAAACTTGGCATCTCGGCAAGGTGGAAGTTGTGCTAGACGAATTGCCCTTTGGCTACTACATGGAGATCGAGGGCGAAGTTAAGAACATCCTAAAGGCAGAAAAATTGCTTGGCGCTGAAGACCTCACACCCGAAGCCCGCGGCTATCCGCGTCTCACATTAAAATACGGACAAGAGATCGACGGCGTCATCGAAGCTCGGTTTGAGAAGAAAAACTCCGTCTAAGGGCTAACGTCCCGACCGACGAAAAACATCTGCGAATCGAATTGTTTTGACGAACGAGAAATGACCTTCTTATAGGTTCCGTCGCTCTGCAGAGTGCGCGCGTTCGCGTCGTCACGCAGATAGGCGTCGAGTACAGTGTCAATCAAATATCGCTTATTATCAGCATCGAGAACCGGAACGATGACTTCGACGCGCCGATCAAAACTGCGGTGCATCAGATCGGAGCTGCCGATGTAAACTTCGGCTGCATCGCCCCCGCCATTCGCAAAACAATATATCCTACTGTGTTCGAGAAATCGGCCCACAATAGAACGAACGCGGATATTTTCTGACAGGCCCTTTACCTGGGGCCGCAGACTGCAAATCCCGCGAATGATCAGATCTATCTCGACGCCGACCTTCGACGCGGCATATAACTCTTCGATAACCTCGGTGTCGGTCAGCGCGTTTGCTTTGATCACGATTCGAGCGGGCTTGCCGGCTTTCTTATATTTCTGCTCACGACGAATCAACGCGACTAGTCGCTCGCGCAGATTAAGCGGTGCGACAAGAAGACGTTTATATGCATCATGTTGCGAGTATCCGGTTAGAAAATTGAACAAACTTGACGCGTCCTCGCCTATCTCTTCGTTACAGGTTAACAAGCCAAGGTCGGTGTAGACTCGCGCTGTCACCGGGTTGTAGTTACCGGTCGCGAGATGCACATAACGTACGAGCTTTTGCTTTTCGCGGCGGACGACCAATAGAACTTTGCTGTGAGTTTTTAGTGTGTTGATGCCGTAAACGACGTGTACACCCTCGTCCTCTAAACGCCGAGCCCATTCGATATTATTCTCTTCGTCGAAACGCGCCTTGAGTTCGACAAGCGCCGTGACCTGTTTGCCCATGCGGGTCGCGTGTATGAGCGAATTAACGATCGGCGAATGCCTTCCTGTGCGGTACAAACAGATCTTTATTGCCTGCACATCATCGTCGTCAGCCGCCGCTGCGACAAAATCGCTCACGACACCAAACGAGGTATAAGGGTGATGCAGCAGCACATCCTGCTTTTTCACGACCTCGAAGATGTTAGCGTTCTTACGTAGCGGCGACGGAATTATCGGCGTGATCGGGCGTTCCTTCAACTTTGGACGATCGAGTGAATAGAGCTGCATCAGATCTGGAATATCGAGGAATCCATCAATGCGTTCGATCTCATCAAGGCCGAGACCGATGCCGCTTGCCAGCAGCTTCGACATTTTATCCGGCATCGCAGCCTCGACTTCCAGCCGAACCGGAAATCGGTCACGCCGCCGCTGCAACTCGAGTTCGAGTGAACGTAGAAGATCACCGGCTTCGTCCTCGCGAAGTTCGATATCGGCGTCGCGCGTCACTCGAAAAAGAAAGGCCTTGCTTGTGTTCATGTTCGGGAAAAGTTCGTGAACATTCGCAGCAACGATCTCCTCGAGCAGGGCGTAACGATCACCTTGCTTGCCGATCGCGATAAGACGCCGCACTGACGGCGGCAACTTAATACGGGTAAACCTCTTTTGACGGTAAAGATGCTTGAGATTCGGTTGCGTGAAAGCACGGTCGGGCGCAATGTAGAGACCGAGATTCAAGCTCAGGTTTGAAATGTAGGGAAAAGGATGACTGGCGTCGATGGACTGCGGCGTCAATATCGGAAACAGGTAATCGCGGAAATATTTGTCGAGTCCTTTTTGCTCTTTCGCGGTCAACCCTGCGTACGGCTCGATCGTTATGCCTTCTTTTTTGAGCGCGGGGAAAATATTTTCACGCAGGTACTCGACTTGACGCTCGAGCATCGGCCGCAGGCGTTTGTAAATTTCGGACAGTTGCTCGGAGGCAGTCAGTCCATCGGGTGAAAGTTCTCCAACTCGCTCGGCGACCTGCTCCTTGAGACCCGAGACGCGGATCATAAAGAACTCGTCGAGGTTGGTCGAAAATATCGACAAGAACTTTTGCCTTTCCAGAACTGGCAGCGACCCGTCCGTGCCCTCATCGAGCACGCGACGGTTGAACTCAAGCCAGCTTAACTCGCGGTTAAACAGCCGCTTTTCGACAACCTCGCTGGGTGGCGACGGCAGGTTTGGTTGTTGACTCGTAGCGGTTTTTGTTGATTTCATTTCCACGTGTGACCTATTAGGCGGACTAGATTATAGACAAACGAGCCGCCTTCGCAAACATTTTTGATGTTAAATCTTTCGGGTGGGTTCGGAACCCATTGTGATACGACGTGGCTCGTCACCGTCACCCTCGATAGAAACCCGCAAAACACGGCCTTCCAGCTGATCACAATTCAAGCGGTCGGGCCATTCGATTATGGTTACGCTGTCCTCTTTCTCTAAGATCTCGTTCAACCCAACCGCCTCAGCCGCTTTTGCATTGTCATCCAGCCGCCATAGATCTATATGATAAACATCGAATTTCGAGCTCTGATAAAGGTTTACGAGCGTAAAACTTGGGCTCGTAACTTCATCCGTGTCGTAGTCGAGCGCCTTCATGATGCCTTTTGTAAATAATGTCTTACCGGCCCCAAGACCGCCGAACAACAAAACGATGTCGCCGGTAGAAAGCCCGCGGCCCACGGTTTCACCGACGGCAAAAGTCTCCTCAGGTTTACTGCAAACGACCTCTGTCATTACTCTATTGGGATACCTATTTGCGAAAACCACGAGTACTTGTCCCAATAGCCGCGCTGAGAAACTATCAATCCGTCGCGAAACTCAAAAAAACCGCAACCTCGAATCTCAAACGACCTGCCCGTCGGCTGGACGCCGGCGAACTCGCCCAAAAAGGTGCCGCCTCCGACCCATTCCCACGCCGCCCGATCGCCGTCACCGATTAAATTCTCTACCCGCGACCAGGCATCGGGAAATGCCTTGAAAAAGGCGGCGGTGTCGGTTTTGATCTGGTCCTTTCCGATCGCAGGCTCGTCCGTAGCGACCTGAAAATTCACGGCATCGTCCGCGTAACAGGCGGCGACGCGATCGACATCGCATGCCTGAAACGCATCGATCCAGTTTTGTAAAAGCTCAATAGATTTCATATTCATTTTATACCGGGCGAACAATGACTCTAGCGATTACAGTATCCTGCCCGTCCTGTATCGATCTCTACCTAACTCCTGAAAAGCCTCGGCTAAACATTCGCGCACGTCCGACGCCGTCATCACACGTTTGCCATATTTGCTTTCCGCAATGTCACCCGCCATGCCCGCGACGTACGCTCCCGCAATTACAGTTTCGACGATGTCAATCCCACGCATTGTAGCCTGAGCGACAAACCCCGAAAGAATTCCGGTCAACGTGTCACCGTTGCCTGCTTTACCGAGTCCGCTGTTCCCGGTCGGATTGACGACAACTCGCCCATCCGGTACGCCTATCAGGACACGCTCGCCTTTGAGCACAAGTATCACGTTGTGTTTCGTCGCAAACTCACGCACAGCCTCAACTCGATCCTTTATTGCGTCCCTGTCGGCAGTTCCGAGAAGGCGCAAGAACTCGCCTTCGTGTGGCGTGAGGATCAGTTGCGGAAAGCGGCCATTCCAGTGCACATTTAGCCTTTCAAATGGCGAAAGCAAATTCAACGCGTCGGCATCGACGACAACCGGCTGACGACGATTCGCGATCACAGCTTCGACAAACTTCTTCGTACTTTCATCTTGCGACAAACCGCAGCCGATCGCGATCGAATCGGCCTTGTCAATCAGATCACCGATCTCGTCAAACGCCGCTTCTGAGATCGCGCCTCTTTCACTTTCGGCGACACCGCGAACCATGACGTCCGGTAACACCCGCGACGCTACCGAGTCTTTCAACGACCGCGGCGTCACCACCGTCACCAGCCCGACACCCGAACGCATCGCGGCATCGCCCGCCAAGACCGCAGCTCCGGAATAATCTTCGGAACCCGCGATCACCAGCGCATGGCCCCGTTTGTTTTTATAATCGCCGCTCGAGAACGCCGTCTCTTCAAGCCAATCCGCCGCGTCTTCTTTCTCCGCCAAAAAAAGCTGTGAGGGCTGTTCGTCGATCAGGTCCAGCGGCGAACCGATATCGGCTATCCGTAATTCCCCGTTAAAGCCGATCGCTCCTGGAAGTACATTTCCTGGCTTTGGAGCAGTAAAAGTCACTGTAATGTCAGCTTCCACCGCAATATCGAGTTGTCGTCCCGAGTCCGCATTGAGCCCAGACGGTATGTCAATTGCCACACGCAAGCGATTTTTAGGAAGCGGGTCTTCGGCAAGGAAGTTCATCTCGTGAATAATGTTGTAAACCAAAATTTCTAGCGGTCTCGTAAGTCCCGTGCCGAAGATGGCATCGACGATCACATCAGCTTCGTTATAAAGTGCTATCTGAATTTCGTCCCATTCGTCTTTAGACGTCACCTCGCGAAGCTGACAAAAAGCGCTGCTATAGACATCGTCGTAAGTGAAGTCCTCCCGGCAGAGCACCCCAAAATTCGTCCTCGCGTCGCCCTTTGTATCCTTTATCCGGCCCAGCAAAACGACCTCGACGTGAGCTCCATCTAATCCGAGCAGTCGAGCCAGAGCAGCTCCGTCGCCGCCGTTGTTTCCCGGACCGCATATGATAAGTATCGATTTCCCCTCGACCGAGCCGCCGAGCTTTTCGGTGATGACGCCTGCGACGGCGTGGGCGGCGTTCTCCATCAAAATGATCGATGGAATGCCGTATCGCTCGGTCGTCAGGCGGTCGACCTCACGCATTTCCGCAGCTGTCAGGACCTTTAACATTAAGTACAATCATAAGAGAATTAGCCACGAATAGCACGAAATTACAGTAATGAGCCGCTGCTGAATACCGGCATTCGCGTGATTCGTGGTTACAACAAAAAACCGCATTGCCCTCGCTAAGCAATGCGGTCCAAAAACGAGATAAAGGCTGTAAAACAGGCCTCTCACAAGCATTCGCGGCTAAAAATGTTTGCCACTGTGCTCTTTACTTTTTTCTTCCGTTCTCTTAATAAAAACGGCTATTTGGCCTCTTCTTCCATAAAATGGTGATCCCGGGTGGATTCGAACCACCGGCCTTTCACTTAGGAGGCGAACGCTCTATCCAACTGAGCTACGGGACCAATCAATTTTGGATTTTGGAATGCCCTTCTCGGATTGTCAAAAGCTAACTGTCGTAACGAATAAGCGACTTTACGTTATAACCCTCGAACTTGCTGCGACCGTTCAAGAAGTCCAACTCGACGACGAAGAGCAGCCCGGCAACCTCACCGCCCACGCTTTCGACAAGATCGACGACGGCTCGGGCCGTACCGCCGGTCGCGAGCAGATCGTCGACGATCAACACTTTATGACCGTGGCCGACGGCATCCTTGTGCATTTCAAGCGTGTCGGTGCCATATTCGAGATCGTAAGACATCGAAACCTTCTCGGCGGGTAGTTTATTCGGCTTTCGCACCGGAATGAACCCGGCGCCGAGCTGATAAGCAAGCGGCGATGCAAAAATAAACCCGCGTGACTCGATACCGATGACCACATCTACGTCCATGCCGCGGCATTGTTCGGTCAGGGCATCGATCGTCTGCTCGTGCCCCTCCGCGTCGAGCAGCAAGGTCGTTATGTCGTAAAAGTTTATCCCCGGCTTTGGAAAATCGGGCACTTCGCGAATGAGTTTTTTTAAGTTATCCATGTTTATCTTTCTATTCTAAAGGTCGAATACTGTCCGCTTGGATCGGTCACGATCTCCTCAACGCCGCTGACCCGCGAATACGCGGGACCCGCAGCAAGATCTAGTTTAAAGGCCTCCACCGCCGCTGCAACTCCTTCGGCCAGAACTTCGACACGACCGTCGGCAAGATTCCTAACAAAACCGCGAACCTGATGCCGTGCCGACGAGCGTTGCGCGAAATAGCGAAATCCAACCCCCTGAACTTCGCCGCTGATAAAGAATCTTCTCGCGATCATTGCCCGCCTACGAACATTGTGGCAAGTTTGGCGGCCCATTCGCAAATGACTGCCCATGAATGATTTACAAAACCGCTAAATAATGACAGAATTGCCGTTATGAATCGTTTTGTCATAGGTCTGGCTGTGTTCCTTGCCGCAAATATCGCGGCTTCGGCCCAGCAAAGGCCTTTACTGACGGACGACGTTGACATCACACCGGCGGGATCGCTCGAGATCTCTGCCGGCGTGGACTTTTTTCAGAACGCAAAATTCCCTCTCTCAGGTATCAACGGCGAACTCACCCGCGTTGGTGACATTCGGATCAAAACCGGCTTCGCGCCCAATGTTGAACTTCAGATCGAGGGCACAATACAAAATTACGTTGCGATCAACTCACGCGGCCCGGCCGCGATACCGCTAAATGTTACCGGCAACTCAACAAACGACTTTGACGACTACACCGTCTCAGCGAAGGTCAAGCTGCGCAACGAGACGCGTCTCCTACCGGCTGTTGGTTTGAAATTTGGATATCAAATGCCAAATACCGACCAGGCGCGCGGCATCGGCACTAATCAGATCAACGTTTTCACTAAAGTCCTGCTCCAAAAAAAGTTTGGCAAGCTCGTCGGTCGCACGCCCAAACTCAACCTTTTTGGGAACCTCGGGTTACAGATAATGACCGCTCCGCTCGAACGCTTTACCCAAAACGACCTTCTACTATATGGCCTTGCCGGAATTTATCGGCTCACGGATCAGGTCAATATCGCTAGTGAGGTCAATGGGCGACTGAATACTCGCGGCGGCGCGGCACCGCTCGGCACGGAAAGCGTCGGACAGTTTCGCATCGGCACACAGATTCGTGCGTCGGGATTGCGATTCGATGCCGCGGGCGCTTTCGGTCTCACAAAGTTCAGTCCCCGCACGGGCATTACCTTTGGCGTCACTTACGTCACCCCGACTATCCTGAAGCCAGCTAATTGATCAGATATTTATTGGCGAATGACCGCGGCCAATGTGCGGAGCGGTTCGGATCGCTTCGGTTACAAAGTCCTTTGCCAGCTTTACGCAACGACGAATATCTTTGCCGGTGGCTAGATTCGCGGCTACCGCTGCTGCAAGAGCACACCCCGTTCCGTGTGTTGCCGTGGTCTCGATAAACTCTGCCTCAAACGTCGTCAAGATTTCACCTACAAACAGGAAATCCGTCGCCACCCTTTCGCCGTACCGTTTGGCCTTTTCGTCAAAGTGCCCACCTTTGATCAGCACATTGCGTGCACCGTATGACCGCATGACAGCGGCGGCCTTTGCAATTTGGTCACCATTTGTGATCGTCATTTTTGCGATCCGTTCGGCTTCGGGAAGATTTGGCGTGACGATATCGGCCAGCGGAAAAAGCCTCTCGATCAGGGCCGTAAGAGCGGCATCGTCTATTAGGTCAAAGCCGGACGTCGAACGTACTACGGGGTCGACGACGATGTTCTTGAGCTGCCGCTCCCTTATCAGTTCCGCCACGGTCTCGATGATCTCTCGTGTCGGCAACATACCGGTCTTTATGGCGGCAACATCGTAGTCGTCGAGGACAGCCTCGACCTGTCGGCGAACGGATTCTGCGCTCTGATGCACGCTGCCAAAAACGGCTTGCGTGTTCTGGAACGTCACCGACGTCAACGCCGCTGCGGCGAAACAACCGAAACGCGAAAAAGTCTTTATGTCCGCAACGATACCCGCGCCGCCCGACGGATCAAGGCCGGCGATCGTCAGGCAGATCGGTTGTTTTGCTTCTGAAGAACTCATTTCAGCTTTGTTAGTAGTTGGTGCATCGAGTCCACATCGTCAAAAGCTCGGATCGCCGCAACACCGCTCGCCCCCGCAGCCATTACCTCATCGACACTGCCCGCATCGACGCCACCGATCGCAACGACCGGAAATGGAGAAACCGTGACACACGCTCTCTGAAGTTCATCAACGCCTTTTCGGTCATCGCTCTTTCCCGGCGTGTCGAAGACCGGACCAAATACCGCAAAGTCCGCGCCCGCATCGGCAACCTCCACAACATCGTCAACGTTGTGCGTTGAAACGCCAATCAAAAATCCGGGCCCGAAAGAGCGGCGAATAATGGCCGGAGAGATTGAGTTACCAGTTAGGTGAACTCCGTCGGCCCCGGCCCCAAAAGCAATGTCCGCCCGGTCGTTGACCAGCACACGCGTTGACGTTCCGCGAGTTGCCGCAACAACGGAACACGTCAGCCTAAACAACAAACGCGCCGATAAGCTCTTCTCTCTGATTTGTATTAGCGACACACCGGACTCAACGGCGCGCTCTACAACAGCGACAAGGCGGGAGCAACCGCGATCAAAATCCGCGTTCGTCATTTTACCCGTTGTTATCAGGTAGCTTATTGGTTTGGTAAAGATCAATGCTTCGGTATGCTCTAAACCAACCCCGGTTGGGCTCATCCCGACCCGCGACTCGGTTCTGGCCACGCGTATAGGTCATCTGTCGCTGTCACCGCCTTCCAGCATCTTTACGGCTTGGCTAAAATGAGCCATTTCCCAGAAAGCGATCAGCAAGTTGAGGACGCCGAGAGCGGTCACGCCGCCGCGAAACCATGTCGATGCCACAACGCGGTGTACGACGGGAGCTCCTGTTTTCTCGGTCAAAAACGCGAGTAGATAGTTGTCCGCCCACGGTCCAAACAGCGCGTCCCACGGTGACAAGATCAAATAAAACCCGAGCATCAGGCACAGGATAATAAAAAATATGACGGTCAGTCGTTCGACCATACCGTCAGATTATACCCTTCGTTAATTTCCCGGCCAAATCAGTGTGTGACGGCGAGATTTTTGACGCGATTCGCTACGTCGCGAAAATCGACGTTTTCGGTGTAGATCTTTTCGAAGTATTTTGAGGAGTTCTCGTCGTCGCCATTCGCTTCGTAGGCGAGCGCGAGTTCGTACCATAGGCCGTGATTTTCGGCGTCGCTTAGGTTGTTTGTCTCGAGCGCCCGCTCTAGCCAGGTGACAGCTTGCGCCGCCATCGAGTTTTGCAAAAAGCAATGCCCGAGTAAGGTGGCACATGAATAAAAGCGACGTGTGCCGTCGTTCGGCTGCGTCAGATTTATCGCGTCCTGGTATTCGCGGATCGCATCCTCCATGAGGCCCATCTCCTGATAAGCGACCGCCATCTGGTAGCGAGTGTCGTAATCTCCCTCACTTGAATTCTCTTCCTCGCCGCCCTCGAGACCAAACTCTGAGCGAATGTCGTCGATGTCGAATGCGCTTGATCTGGACCCGTTCGTCTGCTCTTGTCCGGGCTCGCCCGACGCCGTCTTGGACGAGGTTTCTGCGGTCTCGGGTTCGGTTGCAACCGGAACCGGGTTATCTGACGGCCCTTCGATACCGATCCGTTTGCGAAGGACGACTATCTCTGGCCGATCGCCGAATTCGGCTGTGACCTCGGCTATGGCTTTCTCAGCAAGCTCGTGATAGTCGTTCTCGATGTAGAACTCTATGCTGTCAACATCCTTCTGAAACTTATCGAGCTGTGCCGCAGTGAGCTCAGGAAAATCGGTGCGGTGAATGTCACCGTTCGTGTTCTCGACAGTCCCGGCAGCGTTCTCGACGATCACCGACTCGACGACGCCGGGGCGATCGTCGACGTCAACGTCATCTGAGGACTCGCTGTTGTCAGCATTAAATTCGGCCGCTTTCAGATCGTCGCTCGAAGGTTCGTCGGCAAAATCGTACTTCTCGTTTATTTCGTTGAGGCGGTCTCGGTAACGCGTCTCCGGCTTTATCTCAACGAGTCTTACCAGCGCGTAACGCTCGTCTTCGACAGATTCTTTCGAGGCGGCGGCCGTGTAGAGTCTCTCGAGTGCGAGGCGGCTGCCGTTTTCGTCGTTTAGCCACGAGTTATATCGAACAAGAAGTCGTAATCCTGTGAGCTGGTTCGGATCGCGTTCGAGGATCTCGTCGATCCACTTGCCACAATCTTCGGCCTGACCGCCGGCGAGCAGATATTCGGCCGATATCGAGAGGATTCGAGCAGCAGATTCGGCATCGTTGTTGTTCAGGTAAATGCGGATCAGGTCAAGGAATCGCGGGTAATTTGCAGGCTCGATCTCGACCAGCTTTATAACGGCTTTTTCGGCGCCAGCAGCGTTGTTAGAGCCTACGCAGCACTCGATCAACAGATAGAGAATGTCGCGGTTGTACGGTTCGTCTTCGAGAAGATCCTCGAGCAGCTTGGCCGCCTTGCCCGCACGGCCGAGGGCGGATTGGGCGTTGACGAGCCCGTTCAAGACGCGCAGATCGTTCATCTTGATATCGAAGCCACGCATTAACGCACGAATCGCTTCCTCGTGATTTCCCTGACGGATAAATCGTTCACCGGCTTCCGCATACGCCTCGACAGCCTCTTCAGTCTGGCCCTCGCGGACGTAGGAATCCGCAAGATTCATGCACACGTCGGTGTTGTTCGGGTCGAGCAGCGCGATCTGTTTGTACATCGCGAGAGCCTCGAGCCGTCGCCCCGCTTTCTGGTGATGCTCGGCCACCATCATGTAATGCGAGCGGGCTTCGCCAAGCGCGCCCTTGCCTTTGTGTAGTTCGGCAAGACGCTCGGCAACCTCCATATTGTCTGGCTGGATCTTTGTGATCTTGTTATAAACGGCGATCGCTTTTTGCGCAAACCCTTGCTTGTTGTAATGATCGGCTACCTTCATGTAGCATCGGACCGCTTCGCGCGTGTCCGACTCTTTTACATAAAGATCGCCAAGCATGTTGAGCGTCGCAAAATCGCGCCAATCATGATCGACAACGGACTTGTATTCCGCTATTGCCGAGCGTAGATTGCCCTGCGCAACAAAACGCTCCGCATTGCGCATCGCTTTAACTTTATCGAAACCCATTAGAGATATGACCTGCTGAGAGAAACGAGACCGGCTGTGATGGAAATAAACAGGTTGTCCGAGCAACCCGTAAGAGTAAATTTATCATGGACATACGGCAGTGTCAATGTTTTTGGCATTTGTTTGTAAGTTTTTAACACGCCTGGATTTAGACGCACGCTTTGATTTTTTGGTTGCGCTTTCTTAGTCTCTTACTTTCGGCTGAAAATAGCTGGATTTATCTTCAATGCAAGCACTCATACTCGCAGGCGGCAAAGGCACTAGGCTCAGGCCCCTTACGGTTTATACGCCAAAGCCGATTGTTCCGGTCATGAACCGCCCATTTTTGCTATACCAAATCGATATTTTGCGCGCGGCGGGGATCACCGACATAACCCTTTCACTCAGCTACCAACCGGATAAGATCGAGCAGATCTTAGGCGACGGTTCGGAGTACGGCGTGTCGCTAAGGTACATTACCGAGCCAAACCCATTGGGAACGGGTGGAGCTTACCGCTTTGCTGCAGAGAATCTCAATGACACGACAGTTGTTTTTAACGGTGACATCCTCACAGACTTTGACCTATCAACCTTGATCGAGTTCCATCGAGGTAAATGTGCGGTCGCGACCCTGACGCTTGTACCGGTTGACGACCCGTCGCGCTACGGGCTGGTCGAGTTGGATCAGGAGAACAGTATACGGCGCTTTCTCGAAAAGCCCGAGCCAAGCGAGTTGGCCAAATTACAGATAAATACCATTAACGCAGGTATTTACGTGTTAGAACCTCAAGTTCTTGATTTAATCGCTAAGGATACAAATCGCTCGTTCGAGTACGACGTCTTCCCCGAGATCTTAGCTCGCAAACTCCCCTTTTATGGCAAAGTTCTGACTGACGAATACTGGCTCGATATTGGCACACCAGCCAGCTACTTAAGAGCTCACCATGACTTCCTGAAGGGAAAAATTAAGGGATTTGATATCCAGAAAGCCGACCTCTCGGACGTGGCCACTCACGCTAAAATAGACAAAGTTTCGATCATCGGCGAAAACTGCACGATCAAACCCGGGGCGACGATCACAAACTCGGTGATAGGCGCCGGGGTACTTATTGAAGAGAAAGCGGTGATCGAGAACTCGGTTATCTGGCCGCATACGAGGGTGTCAAGCGCCGCCGAGATTCGCGGTTCCGTGATAGCCCGAAGCTGCCACATCGGACGGAATGTAACCGTCGGCGAGGGTACGGTTTTGGGCGACAAGACCACGCTTACCGATTACTCAAGAGTTTGATCGACACGGTCACGATCGTTCGCGTCCCTATATGCCGGAATTACCTGAGGTTGAGACAATTTCACGCGCCCTGGATACGCTCGTGCAAGGCCGCACGATCGTTAGGGCGAAACTAGTACGCCCACGACTCGCTCCCGACACGACACCGCCGAAGTTTGCCAGTGCCCTTGGCAACGCGCGAATCAACTTCGTCCATCGACGCGGAAAGCACATACTCATCGATTTCCACAACCGAAAAACGCTAATCGTCCACCTTCGCATGAGCGGACGATTCTCGCTTTTGGAACCAGAAGATGAGAATCCGAAGTATACCCACGCCATCTTTCATCTCGATAACGATCGGCGGTTGGTTTTTGATGACCAGCGGCATTTCGGCCTGATGAAGATCGTAAGAACCGCCGATCTAGTTGAAGCGAACGAGCTAAAGAAACTCGCCCCCGAGCCGTTTTCAGATGATTTCTCTCTCGATTACCTGATCTCGGTTGCTAAGAAAACGCGTCGTAGTTTGAAAGAATTCCTTCTCGATCAAACAAAAGTAACCGGACTAGGCAATATTTACGCTTCTGAAGCGATGTTCGCCGCAGGGCTTCGCCCGACGAAGAGGGCGAACACGCTCACAAGGACCTCGGCATCAAGGCTTTACGACAGCATTCGAACCGTTCTCGAAGAGGCGATCTCCTACTCGGACAAGATAAAGATCGACCCGCGCAACATCGAAGGCAGTTACTTTAGCGCAAACGACAATTCCGGCTGGTTTGTTTACGACCGCGAGCGCGAACCGTGCCGGAATTGCAAAACGCCTATCGTTAGGTTAAAACAAGGTGGTCGCTCGACCTATTTTTGCCGCCGATGTCAACGAAACTAGAACCGCAAAAGTTTAGCTTCCAGCGTTATCACTAATCAGGAGAAGATCGTTTATGTTCGTCAAAAAAACCTTGATCGCAGTGTTTTCAGTGATTTGCCTCTTTCTTGCATCCTCGTCCGCCTTCGCCTGCGCGTGCTGCGTCGAACGTGGACATTACAGCCTGTCAACGTCAAAGCCAAACGCATTTTTTCTTGGCATATTCGACAACATGAAATTTGCCGAAGCCGCCGAGTTTTATATGACCGTCGCGGGGTTTGACGGGACAAGAGGTATCTCCCTGCTGGAGAAAGACGAACAGGGCGGAAAATCGATAGCTCTCGAAATTGTCGGATCGTTTGCAAACAAGACCTGGAAATTTGACGTCAAAACAGCCAGCGGTCGCACCGGAACGCTTGTTCTGCCGATGCCCGCAACATTTATCAAGTACGCGGCAGACCACTTTGATTCCGAAGACACAGGCCTCGGCGTCAGTCTTTATAAAGAACTCTCGTTTCGGGGCAAGGTTAAACGCGGCTCAGGGATATTTCGCTCAGCGGGATCAAATTCGACTAATTATTCCCTCGTTTTCCTCGGCCGCGGAAACGGCTGTGACAGCGACGCCGACTATCACCATTGGCGGCTCGAATTAAACGGAGCGAAAGCGAGATACGCATTTTTCGGCAAGATGAACCCATAGTGTGCGTTTGGTTTACCGCTTGACACTATTGCGACAGTGGCACATTATGTTATCTAACAATCGTGGTGAGTTATTGCGACTTGCGACCACGTTAAATAAACTGCTAAACAGCTCGGTAGACAACTCTTTCTTGATTGGTCTCGCTGTTTGGCGAGGCTTTTGTGTTTATGAGAAACTTTCGCGATCTACTCGATACCGATCACGTTTACGTCTTTGACGGCGCGATGGGAACGAGGCTCTATGATAAGGGCGTGTATATTAACCGCAGCTATGACGAGCTGAATATCACGTCGCCGGATCTCGTACGCGAGGTTCACGAGGAATACATTAACGCCGGTGCAGACATCATCGAGACGAACAGCTTTGGCGCGACACGCCACCACCTACAATCGTATGGCCTCGAATCTAAACTCCACGATATAAATGTAGCCGCCGTTAGACTTGCCCGGGAGGCGGCCGGCGAACGTGCGTTTGTCGCCGGTGCAATCGGCCCGCCCGGTTTGCGTATCGAACCGTATGGCCCGACCTCGTTTGACGAGGCGAAAGAGATGTACAAGGAGCAAGTCGCCGCGTTACTCGACGGCGGCGTCGATCTCTTTATCCTCGAAACTTTCTCGGACCTGTCAGTGATCGAACAGGCGATCAGGGCCGTAAAAGAGCTTTGCGACCTGCCGATCGTCGCGCAGATGACGATCCAGGCGGACCTTAAGACAACGTTTGGCACCTCGCCAGAGGCCTTCACAAGAAAGCTAGACGCGCTCGGCGCCGACGTCATAGGCCTAAACTGCGGTATGGGCCCGACGCACGTGCTCAACGCGCTCGAAGTTATGCGCGGTGCCACAGACAAGCCGCTTTCTGCGCAGCCAAACGCCGGATTGCCGCGCGATGTACAGGGCCGTCAATTCTATATGGGATCGCCTGAGTATATGGCCGAGTTCTCTCGGCGTTTTGTGCAGTCCGGAGCGAAGTTTGTCGGCGGTTGTTGTGGCACAACGCCAACGCATATCAAGATGATCGCCAGCGCAACTCGCGCGGATAGCCCTCGGCAAGCCGCTAAAGCTTTCGTTAAACAGCCGACAACCGTTGCGGAGCTAACGCCGGAAGATGTTCACGTAATTCCGACCGAGGAGCGTTCGAATTGGGCAGCAAAGATCGCTCGTGGCGAATTTGTCACCTCGGTCGAGGTCCTACCGCCAAAGGGCTGCGACGCCGAAAAAACGCTCGACAGCATTCGCCTCTTGAAGGACGCCGGCGTCGATGGCGTCAACATTCCGGACGGTCCGCGTGCCCAGACACGGATGAGCGCGCAGGCGACCGCCGTACTCGTCGAACGTGAGATCGGCATCGAGGCAGTTCTGCATTACTGCTGTCGCGATCGCAACTTGCTTGGAATGATGAGCGACCTGCTTGGAGCAGCCGCCCTCGGTCTGCACAATCTGCTGATCATCACCGGCGATCCGCCAAAAATGGGACCGTACCCGGACGCAACGGCTGTGTTCGATATTGACTCCATAGGTCTCACCAACATGGCAAACAAGCTAAATCACGGCCTCGACCTCGGAAACAATCCCATCGGCAAACCAACCGCGTTCTCGATCGGCGTCGGCGTAAATCCAGGCGCCGTTAATATGGAGGAAGAGATAAAGCGGTTTGAATGGAAGGTCGAGGCCGGCGCTGAATACGCGATCACGCAGCCTGTTTTCGACACGGCACAGCTAAAAAGATTTCTCGCCTCGATCGAGCACGTTCGAATTCCGATCGTCGCGGGCATCTGGCCGCTGATCTCTTACCGCAATGCAGAGTTTATGCACAACGAAGTTCCGGGCGTAGAAGTTACGCCGGAAATACTCGAGCGCATGCGGATCGCCTCAGATAAAGGCAAAGAGGAGGCTCGAGAAGAAGGCATCGCCATCGCGAAAGAATGTCTTTTAGCGGTCCGCGACGTAATCCAGGGCGTCCAGGTCTCCGCGCCTTTTGGCAACGTGAAATACGCGCTTCAGGTGTTCGAGGCTCTTGATGAATTCAAAGGTGTCGGAGCATAACTTTGCTACGGAATGAGCACGATCTTGCCGAGAGCTTTGCTCTCGATGACCTCATGGTGTGATATCGGTGCGTCGATCAGCGGCATCGTTTCTCGGATAACGGGCCGTAGGTAACCGCTCGTAAGACCGTCAAAAATAGCCGAGTGTATTTCATCGCGAGCCGGCTGTGGCGAATTAAAGAGCGACATCCCATAAATGCTCGCATCCTTTGTCATCGCTTGTCGCGGCGTGAACTCGAGCGGGCCGCGACTGCCGACGACGACAATGCGGCCGAACATCGCGAGCGCCTCGAAATCGCGTTCGAGATTTACGTTCGCAAGCATCTCGATGATGACGTCTACACCTCGGCCGCCGTTAAATTCGTGGACTTCGCTGAGATGATCCTGGTCGGTGTGGTCAAAAACCGCGTCCGCACCCTGATCAAGAACAAGCTTTCTTCCATCGTCGCTGCTCGCCGTGCCGATTACTCTTAGCCCAGCGTTCTTTGCCCATTGAACCGCTGCGATCCCGACACCGCCTGACGCTCCGTGAACTAAAGCGGTCTCGCCTGCCTCAGCTCCGGCTTTCTGAAACAACGCTCGATACGCTGTCGCATACGGCGTCCAGATGCCCGCACCTTCTTCGAACGAAATGTTGTCAGGTAATAGGCCGAGATCTATCTCATCAACAAGCGCAAATTCCGCGTATGTTCCGCTCATCGAGTTCGCCGTGTAAACACGCGTCCCGACCTTGAACATCGTGACCTTATCACCGACAGCTTCGACGACTCCGGCTCCGTCTTTGCCCGGCGTGTAAGGCAGATTGGGCGCGTGCGCGTGAATGCCTGTACGCAGGTACGTGTCGACCGGATTAACGCCCGCAGCGTGGACCCTGACGAGGACTTGCGAGCCCGTTGGTTGAGGCGTCTCAACCTCCTCGAGTTTCATCACTTCGGGTGGCCCAAATTCGCGAACGATGATCGCTTTCATAAATTCTAAGATACTAGTCACGGCAAAAAGTGCAAAAGAGCGCGCCTAAAGCACGGGCGATGGCGACACGTTGAATGTATCACCCTTGCTTTAGAAACGGGCTTGGTAAACGAACAAGCCTATTCCACCGTCACGGATTTTGCTAGATTTCTTGGCTGATCGACGTCGCAGCCGCGGCGGACAGCGATGTGATATGACAGAAGCTGAAGCGGCACGATCGAGAGGATCGGGCCGAGCAGGTCGCTTGTCTCTGGAATCTCGATCACGTGATTCGAAACCTTGCTCGACATGGTATCGCCCTCGGTCAGAACGCTGACAATAATCCCGTCACGTGATTTCACTTCGACGATGTTCGAGTGAGTTTTTTCGTAACGCAGTTCGCTGCCGGCGTTGCCCTCTTCGCGTGTGTTAACGACGACGACCGGAAGTTTTTCATCGATCAGCGCGTTCGGGCCGTGTTTCATTTCGCCCGCAGGATAGCCCTCGGCGTGAATGTAGCTGATCTCCTTTAGCTTCAGCGCGCCCTCGAGCGCGACCGGAAAGTTGATACCACGACCGAGATAGAGGAAGTCCTGAACGCGGAAAAACTCTTTGGACAACTCCTCGATCGAATCCGCGTCATTAAGCAGATGCTCGATCTTCAAGGGCAGCTCAGCGAGATCCTGTGCGAGTTTTTTACCTTTTTCTTCGCTGATCTGGCCACGGATCTCACCAAGATAAAGCGCGAACAGATAGAGCGCGATCATCTGAGCCGTAAAAGCCTTTGTCGATGCAACGCCGATCTCCGGTCCGGCGTGTGTGAGGATCGTGCCATCGGCCTCGCGTGTGATCATCGAGCCGTGAACATTACAAACTGCGAGGACTTTGCAGCCCGCAAGCTTTGCCTCGCGCATCGCGGCGATCGTGTCCGCCGTTTCGCCGGACTGCGAGATGACGATCAGAAGATCAGTCTCGCTCAGTACCGGATCGCGATAGCGAAACTCGCTCGCATAATCGACCTCGACCGGCACACGAGCAAGCTGCTCAATCATATATTTGCCCGCAAGACCCGCGTGCCAAGACGTGCCGCATGCGGCGATCTTGATCGAGGAGAGCGATCTAAATTCGTCCTCCGAGATGTTCATCGGATCAAGATAAACCTTTCCGGTGTCGAGCGAGACGCGCCCCTGCACAGTATCGCGAACGGCGCGCGGCTGTTCGTAGATCTCCTTGAGCATGAAATGCTTAAAGCCGCCCTTCTCGGCCTGGATCGGGTCCCAAGTGATTCGCTGCTGCTCGGGCTCGACGACATTCCCTTCGAAATCCGTGACGCGGACCGAGTCCTTTGTCAGAACGGCGATCTCTTTGTCGCCGAGGAAAAACACGTCACGTGTGTGCGCCAGGATCGGCGGGATGTCGCTCGCGACAAAGAATTCCCCGTCGCCAAGACCGATGACGACCGGCGGGCCTTCGCGAACGGCGATGATCGTGTCCGGCTCGTCGACCGATATTATCGACAGTGCAAAAATACCGCGAAGCTCGGCGACCGTTTTGCGCACGGCAAGTTCAAGCGACAAATTTTCCGTGTCCTTGTAGTGGCCGAGAAGGTGCGCGACGACCTCGGTATCGGTCTCGGTGTGAAACTCGTGACCTGCGGCAGAGAGACGTTCTTTCAACTGCAGATAATTTTCGATAATGCCGTTGTGAACGACAACGACTTTACCCGACTGATCACGGTGCGGATGAGCATTCTCCTCAGTCGGCCGGCCGTGCGTCGCCCAACGCGTGTGTCCGATGCCGTAGTTTCCATCGAGCGGATTCAAACGGATCGCTTCTTCAAGGTTGCGCAACTTCCCTTCCGCACGCCGCAATTCGAGATGATGATCGTCATCGACAACCGCAATGCCCGCTGAGTCATAACCGCGATACTCGAGCTTGCGCAAACCGTCTATGATCAACGGCACAACTTGTTTATTTCCAACGTATCCGACAATTCCGCACATAGATTATTTTGCATCCGACGCCTTAGTGTCTTCGCCCTTGATCTTCTTCGCCGGCACGCCGACAACCAGATCACCGGGCTCCACATCTTTGGTCACCACACTTCCTGCTCCGGTCACGGCTCCGTCGCCGACGGCTATCGGCGCGATGAGCATTGTGTCGGAGCCTATACGCACGTTGTCCCCGATCTGAGTTTCATGCTTGTTTTCGCCGTCGAAGTTACACGTGATCGTACCGGCGCCGATGTTCGTGTTCTCGCCGATGGTGGCGTCGCCGAGATAACTTAAATGACTTGCTTTCGAGCCGCGACCGAGTTTAGTCTTCTTTAACTCGACAAAGTTTCCAACTTTCGACGTGTCGGCCATGACCGCGTGACCCCGAAGATGAGCCATCGGGCCCACTGTACATTCGTCACCTATCTCAGAATCGCGGATCAGACAGTTATCACGAATCTCAACCCGATTGCCGATGCGTGATTCCTTGATGCGAGTTCCCGAGCGGATCTCGCAGCCATCGCCGATAACGCTGCTGCCCTCGACAGTGACGTTCGGATGGATCAACGTGTCGCGGCCAATGCTTGCACGTGAGCTAATGTAGGCGGACTTAGGGTCGATAAACGACACGCCGCTATCGAGCATTAAGCGTTCAATGGTACGCTTGCGAATAGCCTTTTCCATCGCCGCAAGCTGTCGTCGGTCGTTGACGCCTTCAACCTCGCGACGCTCATCGCAGAGAAAGGCCCCAACCCTCTCGCCTTGTTCACGCAAGATTCGCGGCACGTCGGTCAAATAATACTCGCCCTGAGCGTTGTCGTTTTTTACCTCGGAAAGAGACCGGTACAACTTTCCTGCATCGAAGCAGTAGATACCGGAGTTTATTAGGTCGATGCGCTTTTCATCATCGCTCGCATCTTTTTCCTCGACTATCGACTTGAACGCGCCGTCCTCATCGCGAACGAGGCGACCATAGCCTGTAGGATCTTTCAGCCGCACGCTTAACACAGTGCAAGCCGAACCGGAGTGCGTTTTTACCAATGCCGACAACGTGTCGCTCGATATCATCGGCACATCGCCCGAGAGCACGATAAGCGTCGAGTCTGCATTCTCGAACCGCGAGCGCGCGGCGTTAACCGCGTCACCGGTACCGAGTTGCTTTTCCTGTATTGCGAAGCTAACTTTCGACGTTTCGAACTCACTCAGAACCGCGGCCTGTACATCGTCAGCCTGATGACCAACAATGACGCAAACTTCGCGCGGGTCGAGCTCCATCGCACATTCGACAACGTGATTGATGAGCGGACGACCATCAAGTTGATGAAGGACCTTTGCGAGATTCGACTTCATACGAGTACCGAGACCGGCCGCCATAACTAGGATGTTGAGATCGGTTTTCACTATAGATCTTAGCTGCTCGCCATCATTTTCTCGCGCGGCTGTAGAGCACATAACAAAAGAACTTGAGCGAGTTTTTCCGGATGATGCCGAACCATCTCTCCGTCGTCCAACAGGTTACCATAGACGATCTCCGCGGTCTCGATCGTCGATGGTGTGATCGAACCGTGAACGCCGATCTGATCGGCGCCCTCGCCTGTGTATTTAGCCTGCTGAGCGGGCGTGATCGGCTTGCTGTTCACAATTACATAATCGAATTCGATCTGCCGCGCGTATTCACGAAAGATCTCGAGATGATGCAGCGCTGAAAACCCATCGGTCTCGCCAGGTTGCGTCATGAGATTGCATACAAAGATCTTTGTCGCCCCTGACTGAGCGATCGCGTCCGACACGCCGGCAACAAGCACAGGCGGCAGCAAACTTGTGAATAGCGACCCCGGACCGATGGAGATCACGTCTGCCGTCTCTATAGCTTTAAGCGCGTCGGGCATCGGCTTACAATCCGGCGGGTCGAGATAGAGCCGTTCGATCTTAGTACCCGTTTTTGAGATGTTGGTCTCGCCGCTTACGATCGTGCCGTCGGTTAGCTTGGCGACGAG
This sequence comes from Pyrinomonadaceae bacterium, assembly GCA_046154245.1. Taxonomy (GTDB): domain Bacteria; phylum Acidobacteriota; class Blastocatellia; order Pyrinomonadales; family Pyrinomonadaceae; genus OLB17. The sequence continues at coordinate 2,060 of JBJXFZ010000004.1, read as the reverse complement.
CCGAACGTCGGAAACTGTCGCAGGGTAGATGTGACCTTTACTGGCGATTATCTCGCTCGATAATTTTACGGCCTCGGCAAAATCGCCGGTGAGTTCGGTCATTGCGGCAAGGAAAATGTTCCCAAAACTGTGTCCGCCCAGATCGCCCTCACCGCGAAAACGATGCCTGAAAAGATTTGACAGAAGCTGCGAATCCTCGCTGAGGGCTACCATGCAGTTGCGAATATCGCCCGGCGGCAGCATTTGCAGCTCGTCGCGAAGACGGCCCGAACTTCCGCCGTCGTCGGTGACGGCAACGATCGCGGATAGATTTTCCAGCCAAACCGGTTCCGTCGCGCCGGCGTGAACGAATCTCTTCAGCCCTGACAAAAGCATCGACAGACCATTACCGCCGCCCATCGCAACGAAGTTCAATCCGATTGTACTGTCATTAGAAATGCGGTGTTTCATCCAGTCCGACGTGTTCGATATCGAACAACTTATGTGCAGGCATATCTTGAAAGGAATTGGCCGATCGGGCGCGCACCGAGCCGACGGCTAAGTTTATCACTTGTACCCGATAGCGGGCAATGAAAAGATCGCTCGTAAATCTCTACTGTAAGATGGATCCGCGGGGGAAAAAAAGCTTGTGGATATTCCGCATCGTGTGCTAGATTTAATTTTGCGGCTGCTTTCTGGCAATTCGCCCGCAAAGCCTATACAATTCAGCAATTAAGACTGACGTAACGTTTGTCGATAACCCTCACGAGAGTTTCAAATGGCAGAAACGCCTTTTATTTTACAAGAACAACAGTTCCATAGACTTAAGGCCGCGCTCGAACGGCTCTGTGTCGAATCCGCTGCCCGCGTCGTGTTTTTAGTTGATCGCGACGGACAGCCGATCGCCTTTCACGGCGAAATCGGCGACATGGACACAACTAGTTTTTCAACACTCGCTGCCGGCAACGTTGCGGCGACTAGCTCGATGGCCAAGCTCATCGGCGAAGATGTGTTTCCCTCGGTCTTTCACGAGGGCGAGCGCGAGAGCATATTTATCAGTGTTATTGGACGCAGCTTGCTTGTTGTCGTTTTCAATGAGCGCTCGACTTTAAGCCTCGTTAAGCTGCGAACTAAGCGCAGCAGCTTTGAGGTCGCCGCTATTCTCGATGAAGCCGTGAGTTCGTCGGCGAATTACAAACTGAACAACAACACATTCTTCGCCGAGATCACAGACGAGGATATCGACAGTCTCTTTAACTAATTTTCGTTTACGAATTATGACCTTTATCAATTACGCATCGCGAGAGATCAATTGCAAGATCGTTTATTACGGACCCGGCTTATGCGGCAAGACGACGAATCTGCAATACATCTACGATTCGACTGCCCCGCAAGCGAAGGGCAAACTTATCTCGCTCGCAACCGAAACCGACCGTACACTGTTCTTTGACTTTATGCCGCTCGAACTCGGCACAGTTCGCGGTTTTAAGACGCGATTTCACCTTTACACCGTGCCTGGACAGGTTTACTACGACGCTTCGCGCAAGCTCATTTTGAAAGGCGTGGATGGCGTTGTTTTCGTTGCCGACAGCCAGGAAGAGAGAATGGACGCGAATATTGAGTCGCTCTACAACCTCGAAGAAAATCTGCAAACGCAGGGCTACGACCTGAACCAAATTCCCTACGTACTGCAGCTCAACAAGCGCGATCTGCCGAACGTGATCCCTGCAGAAGAACTTACCAGCGAGCTTCAGAAAAAAGGCGAGCCCGTTTATGAAGCCGTTGCAACAAACGGCTCGGGGGTTTTCGACACGCTCAAAGCCGTCGCAAAGCAAGTGCTCACCGAGCTTCGCAAAGGTTAAGAAAAACCAGCATGCACTAAACAAAAAAAGGGTACGAGCAGTTCGCTCTTACCCTTTTTGCTTTTTTTCAGTTCTATTTTTCGATTGTTAAATGGCGGGGCCGACGGGGCTCGAACCCGCGACCTCCAACGTGACAGGCTGGCGTTCTAACCAACTGAACTACGACCCCGCTAGTGGTGGGCACGAAGGGACTCGAACCCCTAACTTCCTCCTTGTAAG
>JBJXFZ010000003.1:0-7903 GCA_046154245.1 Pyrinomonadaceae bacterium | reverse complement strand
TGTACCGCCCTTGCTCACGCGCGGGCTTCCGCATTTTGAGGATGAACAGTCTCGTTTTTTCAAACATGCTTCATCGCCCGGCGCGCACCGTTGTTAGCGTCGTCGGCATCGGCATCGGCATTTTGCTGATCGTCTTTACTGTCGGGTTGGCAAACGGCAGTTTGCGGGAACGAGCCGCACGCGAGTCGAATGTCGGCGCCGAGATTATGTTTCGACCGACGGGCAGCGTAAGTCTGAGCAACTCGGATGCATTGCGCCTTTCTGAAGACACAGCAGCCAAACTTGAAAAAGTTGACGGTGTCGCCGCTGCGATACCCGTTGCCCAAAACAGCGTTCCCGCCGAGGGCGGTTTAACCGGCAGCCGACTGATCGATGGCGTTCATTACGACGGGTATGCGCGCGTTGCAGGACTGCAGATCGTACAGGGTCGAGCATTTACCGAAAATACTGACGAGATGATGACCGACTCTGCGTGGATCGAGCGACATAAGCTAAAGATCGGCGACAGGTTTAAGATCTACGAACGCGATTTCGAGATCGTCGGCACATACGAGCCGAGCGCCGGAGCCCGCATAAAGATCCCGCTCACTGTCATGCAGACCCAGCTTGGTTCCGAGGGCAAGGTCTCGGGTTTTCTCATAAAGATAAAAGATGGCTACACGCCGAGAGCCGTCGGCGATAATCTGAACAGGGCCTTTCCCGAGAATCAAATAATATTGACGAGCGAACTCGAAGAGCTTTATATGCAAGGGCTTCCGGCCCTCAATGTCTTCCTCGATGTCGTCGTCGGGGTCGCCGGTCTCATCAGCGCGCTTATTATTTTGCTCACGATGTACACGACCGTAACAGAGCGAACACGCCAGATCGGAGTGCTAAAAAGCCTGGGAATGTCGAAGTCGGGAATCGCGTGGACTATAGTTCAAGAGGCGTTGTTGATCAGTCTTGGCGGCGTCGCTTTTGGCATCATAGCGACGATGGTGCTGAAGCTGGTTTTATCGAGATGGACAACGCTGACCGTAGCGATCGAAGCACAAACTATATTCACCATCATCGCCGTCGGCATTTTGAGCGGCATCGTCGGAGCGCTATACCCGGGCTTACGTGCGGCGCGGCTCGATGCGGTCGAGGCTCTCAATTACGACTAGCAATTTGTTTTAGCTCTTCAAGCGTCAGGGTATCAAGTTTATAGATCGCTGCGGCGCCCACATTTGCGACCTTGATCTCCGTCGTTGGTTCGATAGTCGCCAGCATCTGTTGATACGCATCATTGCTAAAGTATCGCCGTCCCTTTACCAGTACGACAAAATCATCCTTAACGAGACTCGCGACTTTGTACTTATCTGATAGTGAGACGAATTTCAGATCGGTGCGGCCAACTGTTTTTGCGTAGTGCTCAAATAAACCTGGCGTCTCGCAGGCAACGGTCGAATTCTTAGCTGCGATCTTAGACAGGGAGCTTAGGACATCATTCGTTGCGGCGTCATAAAACTCGTCATGTGGAAAGTAATTTCCTGCCTCCGCAGCTCCACCGCCGATCGTGTTTGTGAACATGCGGTAATGCGGTCCGCTCGACGCGGAGTTAAGTATCGAAACGCCGATCACGCTGACGAATAAGATCGCTTGGACGATGGCCGCACTTGGCCCGGCGAGCCGTAGTTTTGACGACAGCCACTTTACCGAAAAATAAAACCCGGTAGCCGCGGTGATCAAGATCAAGGGTTCGGCGAGCGTGAAGTATCGCGTAAACTTGCCGCCGAGTACGCTAAACGGCACAAACCACATGAACGCCCAGAAGAAGATAAAGAATCTTCCGTCGCCCATTCGTCTGAGAAACAGCATCGGCAGACCGATAATGAAAAGCCCGAGCACGGGCAGCGAAGTTTTTACGGCGACAAAAACGTAATAGAACGTCCACGGTATCCCGCTCAGCCACGCGGTCGCTTTGTGCGAGTAAATTTGCCCCATGAACTCATAGCCGTCGTGGCCGATGCGGTTTTCGCTGGAGAATTTGAGCATCTCGCCCCACGTTTCCGGAAGTAAGATCGTCGGATTGAATATTACAAACGCGACCGCCATTACGACACAGAATAGAAACCATCGGGGTCGGCCGATACGCCAATTGCGCTCCGGTACATATTCGTAAATGTTGTAATAGGCAGCGGTTACGGCGAGCAGATGGGGATAATACTTTGACGCCATCAGTGCCGCAAACGCGACACCTGCGGCGTATGCGTATCGCATCCAGTCCCGATTCATCGGGATTCCGCCCTCAGCGAGCGTTTGACCGCGGATCCAAAGGAAATTTGTCAGAAGGAAAAAGAACAATACCAGGCTGTCTTCCTTTGCTATTCGGTCAAAGCCGATCGCTACGGGTTCGACGGCATAAAAGGCAGCCGTGACGAGTGCGATACTGCGTCCGAACAGTTCGCGCACCAAGAAAAACAAGATCAGCGCGGTAAATGACCCAAATAGCGCTATCGGGAAACGCAACGACGCCTCGTCAGAGAATCCCATCCGCGTACCGATGCTAACGCTCGCGGTCTGCAGCCCTTTCATCAGGAACGGATGTTCACCATTCTTGCCCGACAACCCGTTTGTGCGATATTCCTCAACCGTTTGCAGTTTGTTTAGCTCGTCTTCGCCAAAACTCTCGGCGCCGAGATCGTTGACGCGAAGCCCGAAACCGATCGCGATCATAACGATCAAAATGATCGCCGTGATCCTGCTGCTGCGCAAGAAAGTGAGTTCATCGGAGAATCTTTCCGGGAAAATTCCGGCGGTCGTTGGTGGAAGAAACTCGCCAATAGATTTTTCGCTTGAGTTTGCCAATCGAGTTCTGAGATTATCCGATTGCGGTTTGCAGTGTCAAAACGATGCGCAAGATTCGGCGACGTGCTATTATTTTTGTCTGAAATGGGAGCGTAGATTTTTGTTATTACGTATTGTTGCAGGACTTCTGCTCGTCGCCTGGATCACCCTCGTTTTGATCGGAAAAGGCGGGTTCATCCATCTATTCTTGCTCGGTTTTCTCGGCGTCGCCGCCGTCGAGGTGATGACGATTGTGCGGGGAAGATTGATCAGGTGATTTGCCGTCGAACCTAAGTCGTGATCTTTGTCATCAAAGGGAGCGTAAAAGTTCGGATAGGTTGACTTCTTTTGTGGCCGAGGCAATGCCCTTTAAATTGCCAATATACACGTATTGTACTGGAAATGAGGGGTGTTAAGGCTACATCGATCTTGCTCTTGTGGTGCGTTCTTTACTGCCCACTGCAGTTCTTTGCTCAAGAGGCTTCGCCGGTTAACGCAACCTCGGCCGATATCCCATCAACAAGCAATACGGCTGAGCCCGAGAGCGATTTTCGAGTAGAAAAGATTGCGGTCGCCGGCGGCGCCGAAATTGTGACGGTGCTCGCTCGCCAGCGGGCGGCAGAGAACATTCAAGGCCCGATCAGCGATCTGCCCATGATCAGTGTTTTGCGCGACACGCTCGGCGACGATGTGCCCGAGAATGATCGCTTGCGATATGTGTGGCTGCACTCGTACACGGGCTCGACATTCACACAAAAGATCTCGGCCGTTGTTCCTTTTCTGTATTCGAGGACAACGAATAAAAACGAAGTCGGGAGTGACCCGCCACCGGCCGTGATCGATCTGCAAAAGTCGGATAAGAGAATCTGGAAGAAACTTTTTTGGGTGCTGTTCAAGAAACTCGTTCTCGGCGAGTTTGGCCTCGCCGCGACGGCGCCGACATTTCAATATCGTCAAAACGCCCGAGATCGTCAACGCGTTGCGGTCGCAAGCGCAATGACCGTGCTGTCGCTTTATCAAAACATCGAGGGCGAGAGCCTGTTTAGTGAGACCGAACTAAAGGACATGCAGGCAAAACTGGCTCTGACCGATAAAACCTTTGGCTGGCACATGCAAAGCGAGAATCTCGGCCGTGTTTACGATAAAGAGCTCGTGAAGATTCGAGATTATCGCGGACATAACTGGGAACTCCTGCGCCAAATGGCGGAACGTCAAGGTCTGTTTTTCGAGCCGCTCGTGATGCCCGATGGTTCGTCGCGACATGCGCTGCTCTGGGTGTCGACCGACGACATAGCAGCAAACAAAGGCAAAAAGTTTGATGGTAGGTTTTTGAATATCAGTAATCCATGGCGTGACGATAGATTACGTGCGTGGAAGGGTTACAGCCAGGAGCGTTGGTTTGACGGGCAAGATCGCGAAACAAGCGAGACCGAGCCGGGCGTGAAGAAACGAACGCTCATTCCACTCGCGCTTTACGGCCTCGATCATCCCAAAATACCTGTGATACTGATCGACTTTCGCAGCAGCAACAACCCGAAATTACGTGAGATCTCAAAGCGGGTCCTGAGCGATGTGACCGGCAACATCGTAAATGTAACTGCATTCAAAGGCTTGGCTTTCAAGCTTGGCAGATATGTCTACGAGTTTGTGAGCGGTCGCCGCGGCATTGACTTGAATCAGGCGTCGAGGCTACGTTCGTATGCCCAGCTAAAAGTGCTGCTATCCTTAAACGAATCGCTCGATCCGGAATTGCGCGACGAACTCACCACGCGCATCGAATCGGTTTCGCTCAACCCACTCGAGAATGACTCGGATGCACAGGAGAGCATTGCGAGAAAGCAGTACCAGAACCTGCTCGATTATGCTCGTGACCCCGACGGTCTGCCGGCAAAGATCCGGAACGATCGACGCGAAGAGATGACCCGGCTCAGGCACGGCCCGCTGGCGAAAGCAGGGTTTACTCTTGGCCATTTCCTGTCGCTTGGTCGTTACACGCATCGCGAGAACGATACGCCTGAGATGGTCGCGAAAATGGACACTCGTCGTCAGCTCGAATTTTTCGAACGCGTGATACGCGAAACATCTGTTGCGTCTTCGCGTCCCGAGATCGATAGTGATATAGAGAAATTGAGCCGGGCCTTAGCCTTTGTCTCACAGAACGGCGCGGCCGCCGGTGAGAAGACAACTAGATCGATCGCAAAGATATTTGCGATCACCGCGGATGACGATCTGCGCTCCCTGTGTCTTGCGGGGTTGTATCGAATAAACAACAGCGCGGCAAAGCGCGAGCTGCTCGCGATCTATAGAAACGAGAACATGCCTACTCGCTGGCGCGACATTTGCGCAAAGTATCTAAAACTTGCACTCGAAGAGGGCCAGAGAATCTCTAAGCGAGATGCTGAGTTGATCGCCGTGATCGCATCTTCTAATTAGTCAGCATTGATGTCTTCAACATTCACAAGATCAGTACTTGTGCTGGCGTTCGTGGCAACGGCGTTCGCCGCCGGCGCTCGCGCCCAGCGCGTCAAGCGCGTTGTCGTGCTCAAGATCGACGGTTTGCCGGGCTATTATCTCGACGGCGTCGTAAAAAAGCGCGACCCCGCGACGGGTAAGTCCGTTTTGCCGTGGGTCGAAGAGATCTTTTACAAGAACGGCACACGCGTCCCGAACTTTTATACTCGCGGCATGAGCATATCAGGTCCGTCCTGGGGCCAACTCGACACTGGGCATCGCGCACAGATCAAGGGCAATGTCGAATTCGACCGGCTCACTCTTCACGCATACGACTATCTGAATTTTGTCCCCTTTTACGTCGATTACGGAAAAAATAAGAAAGTCGATATGCCGGCGACCGAGGTGATGGATCAGTTGAAGATCCCGCTGCTTTGCGATGCTTTTGATGTAGAAAGACGTTATACGGCTCAACAGCTTTATCAGCGGGGCTACGACTGGGCGGTGTTTGCGAGCGGTTTTGTGAATATGATCCCGCGAGATCGCGGCGATCTGATCGACGAATGGACGATCGGTTTTAACTTCCGAAAGATGACCGTCAATCAGCTCGAACGTGATATCGAGGGCAAGCTGATAAAGCGTGACGATATAGATTACTTCGACTATTACGACACGTCGTTCGACCACATGTCGCATCACAACAACGATGCCGAGTCGCGTCTCGTGCCGCTGCGTGAGCTCGACCGCACCATAGGTCGCATATGGTCGTCGATCGCACTGTCAAAGCGCGCGGACGAAACCGCTCTCGTCCTCGTATCAGATCACGGCTTTAATTCTGACGAGCGAATTTACTCACAGGGGTTTAACCTGGTGAAACTGTTGACTGCAAGATCAGGCGGCGGTCATCACGTGATAACAAAGCGTCGCTTGCTGCTCGATTACTCGATCAAAGGATTTTATCCGCTCGTTCCTCTTATTAGAACGTCGTCGCACGAATCGTATTATCTGAAAGGTCAGAACAGCAAATATCCGACGGCTCTTGTCGATTTTGACGGTAACGAGCGCTCCTCTATCCACCTTCGACAATCCGACCTCAACGTCATACACATTTTGCTGCAGGAGCTAAAACGCGGCTCGGCAATAAACGCAGACGTGCGAGCCGCGAGCGCAGACGCCGTAATGTCGATCATCGAAAAGCACCGCGTCCAATGGCAGACGATAGTAAGTGAGACCCGCGAAGAGCTGTCTGCTCTCGCACGTTGGCGAGTACGGGAGGCTAGCGACCTTGAGCCGCTCGCGATGCGATCGGGCAATGGGGTGTCTCGTCGCGAAGCTGAGGAAAGCCGGCGTCGCAAGGAGCAGGTCAATCTCGCCCTCGAAGCCGAGACTCAATACCGTGAACATCTGCAATCGCTCTCAAACCTGCTTGCGCTGAAACGAGCCGACCTGTTGTCGCGACAGTTCGATATCGAAGATCTGATCGCACCGGATTCTATGGGCGAGGCGAATACGATCTACGACCTGCAAAATTATGTTGTCGGCCTCGGTGAGCAGGGGATCGTAACGGACGCGAATGGCAAACTCGATTTTGCAAAGACTTTTCAGCGAGTAAATTATTTTGAGCTCTTTCATACGCAGCGTGTTCGCAACAACGTTCAAAACGGAGTCGGAAACCAGCCCGTCGATTTTGTTGCTGCGCGAATTTCCCCCGCTGATCTTGATAACAATTTCGCAAACGAACTTAAACCCACTGAAGAGGTTGTCTGGCTTTATGACGGTGATGATAAACAGGCTCTCATCCTCACTCGCGAGACAAACGGGGCGAGGTCCTATCGTTATTTGCCGATCGCGAATCTACGACAGAACGAAAGAGGGAAGTTCAGTTTCGAGCGGCGCGATCTGACGGATGGGTTTCCGCTAAGGTATTTCGAGGACCTCGGGCTCAATATCACCGGAGACCGACGCACTTGGCTTACTGATTGGCACGGCGACGTCGAATGGCTGCGCGGCGTGCACAACACGACCTATTCCAACGCGATCATCGGCCTGACCACACAACTTGACCGCCATCCTTTGCCGCAGGTCGAAGACGCAACACCCGACGACGATCTCATTCGTCGATTTCGACAGCGGCAACGCCGCATGACGGAGGCCGATCTGCTCATCGTTTCGAACGATCACTGGAACTTTGACGTTCGCGGCTTTAATCCCGGCGGTAATCACGGTTCGTTCTTGCGCGTCTCGACAAACGCGACCCTAATGATCGCCGGTGGTGCAAATACAGGCATTCGGCGTTCGTTTGTCGTCAATGAACCTTATGACAGTTTGAGTTTTGCTCCGACGATTTTTTGGTTAATGGGCAAGACGGATGACCAGGGCAACCCGACGCCAGAGTTGCGCTCGCGGGGCTTTCATAAATTTCCGGGCCGCATCATTAGCGAGATAACCGGGCACTGAGTAAGTGCCCGACGCCCGAGGGAAAACTTGTAAAATCTTTTGCTGAGGTTGTGAATATGCGGTCATGAGATGTGAGGCCGAGCCGTAATATTTTGGGGCTATGCCCTATCGCAGTGCGGTCAGGGTTGTGTTCCAAGATTTCGGGCTATGCCCTATCGCAGTGCGGTCAGGCTCGCCTGACCGTGCG
>JBJXFZ010000153.1:0-4527 GCA_046154245.1 Pyrinomonadaceae bacterium | reverse complement strand
GTCATTATCAACATCCACGGCGGACCGGAAGGCCAATCGACGCCCGGACCGCAGGGACGAAACGGTTATTTCATAAACGATCTCGGCGTGGCGGTGATTTATCCGAATGTGCGAGGTTCGTCGAGCTACGGGAAAACATTTCTGGCGCTCGATAATGGGTACAAGCGCGAAGATTCTGTTAAAGACATCGGCGCGTTGATCGACTGGATCGCAACTCAGCCCGGTCTCGACCGGACGCGCATCCTCGTCACAGGCGGCAGCTATGGCGGATATATGACGCTCGCCGTCGCAACGAACTACAACGACAAGATCCGTGCGAGCATCGACATCGTCGGCATCTCGAACTTTGTTACGTTCCTAAAAAATACAGAAAGCTATCGCCGCGACCTGCGTCGTGTCGAATACGGCGACGAGCGCGACGCGAAGATGAACGAGTTCCTTACAAAGATCTCGCCCTTGACCAACGCGCACAAGATCACAAAACCGATGATGGTCGTGCAGGGAAAAAACGATCCGCGTGTGCCATACACCGAGGCCGAGCAGATCGTCGCTGCGATCAAAAAGAACAACACGCCGGTTTGGTACCTGATGGCAAACGACGAGGGACACGGCTTTGCGAAAAAGAACAACGCCGATTACCAATTCTATTCGTCGATAATGTTCGTCAAGGAGTTTTTGCTGAACTAAGGCGGCTGTATGTTTGGTTGGTAATTTAATACGGGCCGCCGATCTGTGCGGCCCTTGTTTATGCGAGTTTCGGTCGTGTTCTAATTGTGTGGAGTTGTCAAAATGACCGTTGGTTTCCTTTGCGGGCTTTGCGGCTTTACGGGAGATAATTTCCCGCAAAGACGCAAAGACCGCAAAGATTCAGGAAACACCGCCAAATTAGGGCGCGACTTGAGTTTTAGTTATGGACGTAAGGCAATATATCATCGACACCTTTTATTACAACGATTACGCAAACAAACTCGTCCTCAAAAAGGTCGAGAAGCTCGATGACAAAGTCGAGTGCGTTAAATTCTTCAGCCATCTGATCAACTCGATGAACAAATGGCTGGCGCGTATCGAGAACTCGCCCGGTTACGAAAAACTTGACTGGTGGAAGCCTGTATATCAATTTGAGGATTTAGAGGCTCGGTGGGATGAGTGCCTTAGCCGCTGGCTTACGTTTATCGAATCAAAAACGGAAGACGAACTCCACGAACAGATTACGTGGTACGGGCCATACGGCCGCGAATTGCGCGTGCATATGGGCGCAGCGATCAAGGACATCGCGATCCAACTTTGCTATCACTCGATTCATCACGTCGGACAAATTCAATATCTCATTCGCCAGCAGGGCGTGACGCCGCCGTTCGTCGATTACATTGGGACAAAGATGAAACCGGTTGAATAAAAAGCTTCCCACGAGCGTGCCGAACATTCTATAATTGGCATTGTCGCTGCTCGGCGATTCACCACTGCGGACAAGAGCGTCCGCCACTCCATCAAATGAAAAAAGTTATCTTTCAAGTGCTCTTTGCGTGCGCGTGCGTGCTCGCTGCGTCGGTCGCGGCAAGCGCTCAGGAACTCGAGAACGCCGGTACCGCGGTGTTGAAAGACACGGGCAAAGCATCGGTCATCGTCGTCAAATCTGCGGCCAAATTGACCTGGGTAGTTACAAAAGTCGCGGTCAAAACCACCGTTAAACCGGCGGCAAAACTCGTGTTTCAGAAGGCCGCGCCCGCAGCGGGCAAATTCGCGCTCAAAAAGTCCGCCAAGCATTTGCTGCCGATCGCGATAAAATTTGCGGCATTATAGAAATTTGCAAAAGCCCGACCGTCAGGAAGGGCGGAACATTCAGCGCTAGCAATCGTCTACCGCCCTTGCTCACACGCGGGCTTGCGCATTATTCTGACGGTATGAAATTTACCGTCGATGAAATGCTGGCGAGGCTGCCGCTGCCCGCAGACGAAAAATGGAAAGAAGGCGTTTGGGACATCGAGCCTTTTGAAAAGGCGGGCGTAAGGCTCGTCTTCTTTGCGCCTCGCGGGCGTGACTACCAGACCTTTCACGACGAAGACGAGTTTTACTTTATTGCGAGCGGCAGCGGCGAGATCGTCATCGGCGATGAGAGATTCGATTTTATGGTAGGTGACGCCTTCTTTGTTGCAGCCGGCGTCGAGCACAGGTTTGAGAATTTCACGGACGATCTTGCAACGTGGGCGATATTTTTCTAGTTGCAAAAGCCCGCGCGTACGCACGGGAAAATTCAACGTAGTCATTGCAGTTGGTCAAAACGATCGCGAAATGTCAGCCGTCCGTGTATCGCCCTTGCTCACGCGCGGGCTTTTGCAACTAAGTCACCGTAATCTTCCATCGCCGTTTCGATTACATTGTGGGAATCTTCGCGGGCATATTTGTATGCGATCTCGCAGACGTTCTCGGCGTCGGGCAGAGATTTGTACGTGAGGAAATAATGCTCGATCCGCTCGAGTATGCCTTTAGGCAGCTCGGCTATCTCGTTGTACTCGCCATAAACCTTGTCGCCCTTTAGTACGGCGATTATTTTGTCGTCAGCCTCGCCGTGATCGATGAGGCAAAAACCGCCGATCGGTTTCGCCTTTAACAAAATGTCGCCGCGAGGAATGTGATGCTCCGACAGAACCAAGATGTCGAGCGGATCGCCATCGCCATTACTGATATTCTTGCCCGATTTGCGAGCGAGATCTGCAATCCGCTCGCCGCAAAAAGTCCGCGGAACAAAACCGTAATTCGCCGGAACGACATTCGAATACTGTTGCGGACGGTCGATCTTTAAGTAACCGGTCTCTTTATCGACCTCATATTTGACCGTGTCCGAGGGCACGATCTCGATAAAGACGTTGAGTTCCTGCGGAGCGTCGTCACCTATCTCGACGCCGTGCCACGGATGGGCTTTGTGTGTGCTGAACATATTCAACATATTAACAGGCAAATAAACACATAGACAGATAGTGCACATAGATATCAGGAAACGATTTTGCGTTCTATGTGAGCTATGTATCTATGTGGTTAAATCGTTCTCGATGCAGCAGGGCTTTAGTCTCGATGTTACGGACCGGACGATGATCGTACGATTTACACGGCCTGAAATTCGTAATCCGCTATCGGTGTCTGTCGTCGAAGGATTGAGCAATGTGATCGACGGATTTGCTGCCGGCGGCGATCTCAAAGCCGTTATCTTCACTGGTACGGGCGACATTTTTGCCTCGGGCGCCGATCTGCGGGAAATCGCGGGCCTTACGCCGAACGTGGCGCGTGAATTTGCCGAACGCGGCCAGCGTTTGATGACGAAGATCTCGGCCATGCCGATGAAAACTATCGCTGCTGTAAACGGCTACTGTTTTGGAGGAGCGCTCGATCTTGCAGTTGCGTGCGACCGCAGAGTCGCTTCGCCAAACGCAAAGTTCGCGCATCCCGGCGCCGGGCTCGGTATTATTACCGGCTGGAGCGGCACGCAGCGTCTGCCGCGGCTGATCGGTGTCGCAAATGCTCTTGAGATGTTCTTTACCGCGTCACCAATTGATGCGACGCGGGCCTTGCAAATCGGTTTGATTGACGAGGTTGCAGAGGATGCGTTTCAAAGAGCTTTGGAGACGTTGCGATAACTTTGCGTTCTTTGCGGCTCTGCGTGAAAAGAAACGTTGACGCAAAGCCGCGAAGAACGCAAAGAAAGACCGGTAACGAGTGGCACTAGCTTTATCTCGAATCTATAATCAATTTATGAAAGTTCAGCTCGTTAAGATCGCCCATGCTCGCAGCGGTGACAAAGGCGACACGGCAAACATCGGCCTCATCGCGCTAAAACCCGAGATCTATCCGGTGCTGGTGCGGGAAGTGACAGCGGAACGCGTTAAGGAACATTTCGGCGACATGGTCAAGGGCGATGTAGAGCGTTTCGAGCTGCCAAATTTGAACGCGCTCAACTTTTTGCTCCATGAATCTCTCGGCGGCGGCGGCACGCGAAGCCTGATGACCGACGCGCAGGGGAAAACTTTCTCGACCGCGCTTCTCAGGATGCATATCGATGTTTCTGATTCAGAGGAAGTTTATCTCGGACCGAAATGATCGACGACAGAATCTCATTTGGGTACGCCGATGTAGGCGAGGTCACACTGCACTATGCAAAAGCTGGCAGCGGCGACAAACTCGTCCTATTGCTTCACGGTTTTCCGGAGTTTTGGTATTCATGGCGACACCAGCTTATTGGTTTGAGCGATAAATACACTGTTGTTGCGCCGGACCTTCGCGGCTACAACCTCTCAGACAGACCGGTAAACACCTCAGATTACGTTATCGACAAGCTTGTCGGCGACGTTGTGGGGCTGATAAAACATCATGGTCGTGAAAAGGCAGCGGTGATAGGACATGATTGGGGAGCATCGGTAGCATGGGCGCTTGCGATGAAAAGGAGCGAGGTTTTGTGGAAACTTGGCGCTCTCCAGGTGCCGCCGATACCGATATGGAAGCGAAATCAGACCGCACGACAGTTTTTTGCAAGTTGGT
>JBJXFZ010000147.1:0-28589 GCA_046154245.1 Pyrinomonadaceae bacterium | reverse complement strand
ATTAGACTTAAAAGGTTATTCTCAGTCATTCTTAACCTGACGACGTTTCTTCGCTCGCTTAGTCTTCACTTTAGGAGTCTGTTCCAAACGAGCCTTATCCATAAAATCGTTTATTTGTTTTTCAGTTATCTCAGGAATCGAAAAATCTTCCGCCACGGTAATATTGTTTTCGACAACGAGTCTTTGCACGAGCAGTTTTTGCTTTTCCTCTTCGAGCTTGTTTTGAACGTAATCCTCTAGCGGCAGTTCACGCGCATTCGCATCAGACGGATCTTTGTAACCCGTAGATATCAAAATATGACGCACATCGTAGGTTAGCTTCGATTTCGTGATGCGTTTCCTTTCGAGTTTGATTATGTGATATCCAAAGTCCGTTTCCACTAATTCTGATGCTACTTGTCCCGGTTTAAGAGCAAGGGCAGCACTCTCGAACTTCGACACCATTCGACCTTTTGGAACGTTAAAGTAGATGCCTCCTCTTAATCTGCCTTTTGAAGATCTATTACCAGGATCATCTGAGAATTCGTTCGCAAGTGCCGCAAAGTTTTCACCGGCTTTGGCGCGATCTAGTACCTTCTGTGCCGTGGCTTTTTTGGTGGAGAGGTCAAACTCAGGATGCTCCGCAATAAATTGCGCAATTTCTTCGTCTGTTGCAATTGTTTTATGAGCGGCCTTATCTGCATAAAGTCGCGTGAGGAAAGAAGCTTGCTGGAGCTTTACTTGCAAGATTATTTTATCGATAAACTCCTGCGAAAGCTCGCCCGCCTTGGCTTTTTGCTCGAATTCGTTTTCGTAGATTTTTGTTTTCGCGAAGATGTCACGCGCCTGCGCTTTTTCATCTTTGCTGATATCGCGATCTTTCATGTCGGGATTGCCGGCCCGAAGAATCATGATTTTGGCATTTAGAAAATCCTCAAACTCGTTGTCACGAGTTTTGTCGTCCCAGAAGGTGGCTATTTGTTGATCGCTAATGAAGCCGAACGGCGGCATCGGACCTTTATCTTTATTTAATTCACGGTCGTAAATTACTGCCGTGACTTCGATGCGAATATTTTCAAGTTCCTGTTTGTTTTGGGGCTCGTCGGCAAGTCCCTCGCGTTTTGCCTGACTCGCAAAAGCCAACATTTCCTTGAGCGCGTTGATCTGCCTCCTCAGGTTCTCCGGATCCTCGACAAGTCGCTTAATTGCCATTGGATTGGTTTTTGCAACGTCAGCCAATAGCATCTCAATCTCATCCCTGCTAATACTGTTGAATGACGAATTGACCGACACTTGACCGAAGATCACCGCACCTGCAATCAAGATACAAGTGAATAGAGCAATCAAGATGTTGATCCTGCGTTTCATCTACAAGTTCGTTCGTCCCCTAGTTCTTTAAAATACTCGCGTCGTCCACGTCGATCGAGCGGCTGTTTCGGAAGAATGCGATGATGATGCCGAGACCGACGGCCGCCTCGGCGGCGGCGACGCTCATTACCATGAATACAAAAAGCTGTCCGGTTGTGTCGGCGTAGTACCTGGAAAACGCGACGAACGTCAGATTCACTGCGTTGAGCATCAGCTCGATGCACATGAACATGCCGATCGCGTTGCGCTTAAAGATCACGCCGACGCAGCCGATTGTGAACAAGATTCCTGATAATGCCAGATAGCTGGCTAAACTCGGCTCCATAAACTAAATCGATATCCTCGGTTCTTCTAAGTCTTCCTCGTGCCGCTCTTCGAGCTCGTGCTCGACGACCAGCTCCAATTGCGGCTGCGCCAATCTTCGGGCCAATATCACCGAGCCGATGATCGCCATAAGGAGCAAAACTCCGACGATCTCGACCGGCAGCAGATACTCCGTGTACATCGCCTGACCGATGCTCAAGGTTTTCCCGGCGGTCGTGTCGGCATCGACGGCTTGCTGCGGAGCACGCATCACGGCGTAAAAAATAAACATCGTCTGCGCAAGCAAGATCACGCCGAGCCCGCCGCCAAGTGCGTAGAGATAGCCAAGCCGGTTGCGCCCCGTGTCGTCGTCGAGATTCAACAACATGATCACAAAAACGACGAGCACCATTATCGCCCCGGCATAGATCAATATCTGCACCGCCGCGATAAACGGCGCCGCGAGCGTTACGTAAATGCACGACAGCGAGATGAACACGCCTACCAGCGAGATCGCGCTATAGAGCGGATTGCGATGATAGACCATCGAGATCGCGCACATGATCGCAAGCCCGGCGAATACGAAAAATAGTGCTGTTGAGACCATAAATACTAACGAGAACTTAACCGCAGATAACGCAAATTACGCAGATAGAAAGAATCAAATCAATCAAATTATTCTGCGTTATCTGCTTCATCTGCGGTTAACTCACCGTTCATCTATTCAAGAAATAAACCACTATGATCGTCAAGATCACATTGCCCAATGCAACGGGCAGCAAAAACTTCCAGCCGAAATTCATCAACTGATCAAACCTAAATCTCGGCAGCGTGCCGCGCACCCAAATGTAAAAGAAAAGGAAAGCGCAGATCTTGCCGATAAACGCCGCGTGGCTGACAAGCGCGTATGGCACGGAGCCAACCTCGAACACGTGGCTCAAGCCCGGCACGTACCAGCCGCCGAGGAAAAGCACCGTGCACATAACCGAGACCGTGAACATATTCACGTACTCAGCCATAAAGAAGAGTGCAAATTTCAGCGCCGAGTATTCCGTGTGGAATCCTGCGACAAGCTCAGTCTCGGCCTCGGGCAGATCGAACGGTACGCGGTTCGTCTCGGCAAACGCAGCGATCAGGAACACAACAAACCCGATGAACTGCGGAATAATAAACCAGCGAAACGGCGACTGCTGCTGTGCGTAAATTATCCCGTTAAGATCAAGCGTACCGGCTAGCATAACGACGCCGATCACACTTGCGCCCATCGCAAGCTCGTACGAGATCATCTGGGCGGATGAGCGAAGCCCGCCCATCAGAGAGTATTTGCTGTTCGAGGACCAACCTGCGAGCGCGATGCCGTAGACGCCGACCGACGTGATACCCAAAACAAACAACACTCCGACATCAATCTGCGCGATCGTAAGCGGCAACGCCTTTACACCTTCGCCCAAACCGTATGGCAAAAAGCTCCAGTCAACCGTTGTGATCGCCGGGCCGAACGGGTAAACGACGATCGGCATCAATGCACACACGAGCGCCACCATCGGTGCGAGATAATAAACAAACTTTGTCGATTTATCGGGGACGAGATCTTCTTTAAAGATGAATTTGAGCAAGTCGGCAAACGGCTGCAGCACACCCCACGGCCCAACGCGATTTGGTCCGATGCGGCCCTGTATCCAGCCCAGAACCTTTCGCTCGGCCAGCACCGTGTAGGCGACGATCATCAGCACGCCCTGAAACGCGAGCAGAATGCCGACGCTGATGACGACAAACGGAAATGCGGTTTTGATAAGTGACTCCATTTCTACTTGTTATCTATGACCTTTACCAAAAGTTGAGCAATATCAGATTTCTCAATTGTGAAGTCCTTCTCGAATGGCGCTATGTTGAAATATCCCCGTACTTTAATTTTTTCTTTATCAACCGCAACTACCTCAAACTCTCGGATTCGAATTGTCTTATCAGCGGTTTCAAGGTATTGTTCTGAAAACCAGTTATTAAGTCCATCGTCACATCGGTGTTCAATAAATTCGATTTTTTTGCTGTTAATCTCAAGCGAAACCTTGTCTGCGTTGACGTTCTCACATCTGTACCGACTGTACCGCCGGTCGTCCCACCCTGATTTCCTGTAAAAATCTATGTAAACACGGCGCCCAATATATGACTTGTCAATGTCTTCCGGTTTCAAGTAGTTCATGTTGCCACCATCCTGCGCCATCGAAACCCAGGAACTGCCTAGCAAAATAATGGTAATTATAATTGTTCGCATATTAGCGACATCTACCGCCCGCCGGGGTTGCTCCGGTCACCCGCTCCGACCGCGACTGCGTCTTCACGCGGCGTGCCATCGAGATTAAACTGCTCAAGCGGCGAGACGAGCAAATTCTCAGGCTTCGGATTTCCCGCGGCGAGCAGGTGAAACTGCGCCGTCTTTGACGTCATTGTCGTCAGACGATGGAGTTTATGGCCGACCCTTGGCGTTACATTATTTTTCTCGGCTGGCGACATTTTCTCGACCGACTCTTTTAGCGTTTCAACAATTGCCGAAACATCGGTCTTTGCCTTGATCTCATATTTGGCCTGAACCGGGATCGACTCGTCTTTCAGCGCCGGATATCGCAGGCCTTCGTACGCCGGCACCGCATCGGCGATCGATCTGAAAATTGCCGACGCGGACCAGTCCGGTGCGATCTCAGCTCCCATTTCGCGCGCGATCAAGGCCGTGATCATCCAATCTGGCTTCGACTGATTGAGCGGCTCGATAGCTTTGCGTACACGTTGGACGTTCCCCGCGTTATTCGTGAATGTCCCGTCAGCTTCGGCAAAGCTCGCGGCCGGAAAGATGACATCCGCCGCGTCGCAAGTCTCGGTCAAAAACAACTCCTGCACGACGACAAAATCCTTTCCGGCGAGCACGCTCGCATCCTGCAAACTGCCGCCGACGAGCAACGCCTTTGAGTTCTTCACGACCTCAGCCACAGCTTTACGTCCCGCCGTCATATCAAGTGCGCCGACCGAGTTGTTATATCTTGCCAGCGGGTGAACTAACACGCGTCGTCCGTCACCGCCAAGGCTTGCTACACCGGCCGCGATGATGGCTTGTGCGTCTGCTGAAAGATCGCCGCCGAACATGACAATTACATCGCCCTTGGTTTCGAGGATCGTCTTTCTCGCAGCGTCGATCTCAGCGGCGTCGATGCCCATCTTCTCGGCCACGAGCTTGTCATTTTTTGAATCCGCCAGAGCAAGTGCGAACGCATCAACCGTGCCCGGAGCGGCGTGAACAAACTGCGTCGCAATACGCGAGAGATTTATCGGAGTGTCGTTTAGGCAGATAAATTGCGCCCCGCCGTTTTTTACTGCCGCGCGGATCTGCTTTGCCGTAAACGTCTGTTCTTCCTCGGGTTCGCCGCCGATCAACAGAACCGTCGCGGCGTAACGGATGTCGCGGTGCGTTGCGAGCGGCGCGCTTAGATTATCGAAGACGCAAGCGAGATCGAAAGCGTCCGAAACTGCAAAATTATCTGACTTCGCCGCGTCGGTCGCGAATTTCTTCAACGTGAAGATGCTCTCGTTCGTGAGCCGCGGACTTGCAACGACGCCGACAGCGCCGGCTTTTGCGAGACCGTCAGCGGCAAACCTAACTGCCTCGTCCCATGTGGTCGGGATCAGTTTGCCGCCCTTTGAATAGCGGATCATCGGCGTCTTGATACGGTCGGCGTGGCCGATGAACTCGTGTGCAAAGCGTGCCTTGACGTCTAGAAACTCGCCGTTCAGGCCATTGACGTAACGATCGCGAGCGACGATTCGATGAACTTTACCGCCGCGTGAGCCGATCGAGATCTGCATGCCGTCGGATGAGTAAACGTCGGTACTGACGGTTTGCTCGAGTTCCCACGGTCGCGTCTCGTGGCGATAAACGCCGTCGAGCAGAGTTCCGGTCGGACAAACCTCGATACAATTGCCGCACTGTGAACAGCCGAGCCAGCCGCCGTATGTCCCGATAACGGTGTTCGCCCCGCGATTGCCGGCCTCGATCGCGTCCTCGCCCATCCACTCGCTGCAGACGCGCGTGCAGCGTTTGCAGAGGATGCAGCGCTGCGGGTCGTTTGCGACGATCGGCGAAAGATATTTTTCGGGCGCCACGTTTTTCCGTTCTGAGAATCGCTCCTCGACATCGCCCCAATCGAAGATCACTTCCTGCAACTCGCACTCGCCGCCGCGATCGCAAACAGGGCAATCGAGCGGATGATTTGCGAGCAGAAACTCGCCCATCGCACGCTGAGCCTTTTCGACCTCTTCGCTCTGCGTAGTGACGACCATGCCGTCGGTACAATTGATCGTGCACGAGGTCTGCAGCTTTGGCATCTTATCGATGCGCACGAGACACATGCGGCACGAAGCTTGTACTTCGAGGTCCTGGTAATAGCAAAACGACGGAATGCCAAAGCCCTTTTCGCGGCACACGTCGATCAGGCGCGCGCCCTTATCGACCTCAAATTCCTGCTCGTTAATCGTTACTTTTATCTTTTCTGCCATCAAAGTTTTCGCGCGTATCGCGTCTCGGTCGCCTTTGCCTCTTCGCCTTCGGGCGTTACGTTGTACGCCGTGATCACGATATCGTCGTCGTCAACCAGGTCGATCTCGGTTCGCCAGCCCCAACGCGGATGATCTTCGCCTGCAAAATAACTGCCGCTCGCATTAAACTTATCACCGGCGTCACCCTCGCTCAGCATCATCGCTGTCGACATATGAAAGCTATCGACCCAAGCCGTCTGCCACTTGTTTGTTGCAAGGTCAAACCCGTATATAGCGACGCCCTCAAAGGGCTTTCCCTGAAGCGCGCCCGAATACTCATGCATCACAAAACGCCCGCCGAGGATCTCGCGGATCGTACCGGTCATCGGCGATTCGTCGGCCAGTTTATCCGGCTCGAACCACGTCTTTGTCATGCCCGACCATTTCCCAACAAGTCGCAAAAGTTGCGCATGATGACCGCCGGTCTTTGACTCGTCAAACTTCATCTATTCGGCCGCAGCTTCGCTCTTTTCGCCGCCAGCGGCTTCAGCTTTGTCTTCAGTTGCGGCTTCCGTTTCAGGTGTTTCTTCGGCTACAACATCAGTTGCGACTGCTGGTTCGGTAGTCTCGGTTACGACTTCCGGTGCAACTTGCGCCGCGACCTCCGGAGCCGTTTCTTCTACGACGGCAGCCTTTTTACGGATCTTTGGTTTCGGTTTTTCTTTTACGGCCGGTGCGGTCGCAACTGCCGCTTTTTCCCCCGGCACAAATGCCGCCGTCTTTGGCTTTTGCCGGGTTTTACCAAAACTGCCGGCAAAGATCTTGCCGCGTCGTGTTCTCTTATCACCTTTTCCCATTAAGTTCTCCTACTTCAATCTAATTATCCGCGACCGGTTCTGGCACCGTCCTCTGACGCGCCAAAACCTTTATCACGTAGTCCTGGATCATTGCGTTTGCAAATTGTTTATTATGATCCTGACATATCAACTTTGTTTCCTGAGCGTCGTAGATCGACGCAACTCCGGCGCGGGCCGACTGCGTTTTTGCCTCAAGCGAGCGAACGGGAACTATGCCGTCGCCCGGCGAATGAATGACCTTTTTCAGATCGTCGTCGCTGAATTTATAACCGTCGCTACGTGTAAAACCCTTTGCCCTAAAGAGGGTTCTCCACTTGTCTGTCTTTACGTCACGATAAATGACGAGGCCATCGGGCGTATCTTTTTTGCAGTCGCAGCCGACAGTAAAGAAATCGACGCCGGTCGATTTGCCGTTTGCCGCGGCGAGGGCCTCATGAAGCCTCTTTGCCCTGCCGAGCGCGTTGGCAAAATAGTGATCCGCTGCCTTTCGCTCGGGCGTGCTGAACTCGTTTGGGAAATCCTTGTCATTCGTCACATCCCAACCGTACTTCTTCCAGGTTTTTGTATCGTAGAGGTCGATCTCGAGCGGTTCGAGTTTATCGTCGAAGACGCGCAGCGAACCAGGCGCCGGTAGCAATTGAAATGACGCCGGCACGCTAAACACAAGATATTTTGACGTGTCCTGGACGAATGGCAGATCGATACGCAGCCCGCCGAACGAGAACCCATTGACCAGGCTATTTAAGGCATTCGCCGCACCCTCATTGGGCGTGCCGATCAAAATGATATTGTCAAAATAACGCTCGCCGGCCCATGTCGGCTGCAGTTTGCCGTTGCCGTTGAGCACGTCCGCATCGCCGTACATCGCGGCATAACGCGAGATGATGCCGCCCATCGAGTGAGCGACGACGTCAAATTTCAGGTTTGGCTTATTAAAATGTTTTCTTAAGCCGTCGAGCCGTTTTATAAGCAGTTTTGCGTTTTCGACATTATCGAGCCGCCAGTCATACGCAAAAACATAAAGCGAATCCTGATATCCCTCGGCCGACGGAGCGTCAAATTTTTCTTCTTTGTAGCCGCCGCGCAGATCCATTGCCTTGATAAACCCGCCGTAGATATCGAGGCCGGGGAAGATGCCGAGCTTAACTTCGCGAAGCACGTCTGTTGCGATCAGTTTGTCGCGCATCTTTGTCGGATCAGCCTGCAACGGCAGTCGCAGATCTTCGGACTTTGACTTAAACGTCTTGAACCAAACGCGCTCTTTTGTCTCAGAATGCCGTAGCTCAGAGCCCGAAAGGCCGGGGACAAGGATCAAGGGGTTCTTGCCCTGTGCCAGGGCGGCGAGCGAACACAACGCGATCATCACGCCGAAGCGAAGAGCTGACTTGACCGCGTTATTGAGTTCTCGCCTTAACATTTAGTTCGTGACATTTGGGGCCGGCACCGTGCCGTTAGCTTTGCCCGACAGCCATTTCTTAAAATCATCCGGAAACTGCCTGATCGCCGATTGTATCGGCCATGCGGCGGCATCGCCGAGCGGGCAAAAGCTCTTACCCTCGATGTTGTCGCAGATGTCGAGCAGGAGTTTTGCATCTTCAGGACGGCCTTCGCCGATCGAGATGCGGTTAAAGATCTTGACGAGCCAATCGGTGCCCTCGCGACACGGCGTGCACCAACCGCACGATTCGTGTTTGTAAAACTCGGTGAGGTTCTTTGTCGATTCCATGATGTCGACCGTTTCGTCCATCACCATCATTCCGCCCGTTCCGAGCATCGATCCCGCGGCGACGAGACCTTCGTAATCGAGCGTCACGTTTTTTCCGAGGATCTGGCCGGCGTTCATTATGTAAACGGACGACCCGCCGGGAATTACAGCTTTGAGCTTTTTGTCCTGTCGAAGCATGCCGCCGCAGTCTTCATGGATGAACTTTTCCATGTCGGCATAGCCCATCGGGAGTTCGTAAACGCCGGGTTTTTTGACATGGCCGCTGATCGACCAGAGCTTTGTGCCGCCGGACTTTTCGGTGCCGAGATCGCGCCACTTGATGCCGCCCATCTCGATGATCTGCGGCACGCTTGTAAATGTTTCGACGTTATTGACGATCGTCGGACAGGCATAGAGGCCCTCGACGGCCGGGAACGGCGGCTTCATTCGCGGATGACCGCGAAAGCCCTCGAGACTGGATAGCAACGCGGTTTCTTCGCCGCAGATGTACGCGCCGGCGCCGGTGTGCGTGTGCAGATCGAACTCGAACTTCGACCCAAGAACCTTCTTGCCGAGGATGCCGGCCTTGCGAGCTTCGTCGATCGCCGCGTCCATGATGTCGATCAGGTATTTGTACTCGCCGCGCGTGTAGATGTAGCCGGTGTTCGAACCTAAAGCAAACCCGGCGATGATCATTCCCTCGATCACCGCGTGCGGGTCAAACTCCATCAAGTAGCGGTCTTTGAACGAGCCGGGCTCGCTCTCGTCGGCATTGCAGACGATGTATTTCGGCTTCGGATCGTCACGCGGCACGAACGACCATTTCATCCCCGTGGGGAAACCCGCACCGCCGCGTCCACGCAGGGCCGAGTCTTTCACTTCCTGAATGATCGCGTCCTGCGTCATCGCAAGCGATTTCTCGAGCGATTTGTAACCGCCGGTTTTCTGATACACCTTGAGCGTATGGCCGTCTTTTACGCCGATCCGCTTTAATGATAAAGGCTCGCAGCCAATGGCTTTGATTTCCATATATGGAACGCGGACGCCCCCGTCCGCCTGCCGCCGGTTCCTCCGGCGGGATTCTCAAGTCAGTTCGTTCGTGCCGAAGCGACACTCATTGCGGATGAGGGCGTCCGCGTTCCGTCACTCACACTCCGCCAGGATCTTATCCACTTTCTCCACGGTAAGATCCTCGTGATAGTCAAACCCGATCTGCATCATCGGTGCGGTGCCGCAGCTTCCCAGGCACTCGACCATCGTGACGGTGAATTTGCCGTCGTCGGTCGTCTCGCCGGGCTTGATACCGAGCTTTGAGCAAATATGCCCCGTGATATCGGGCTCGCCCATGATCTTGCACGACAGCGTCTTGCAGATCTGTATGTGATGGCGGCCGACGTGCCTGAGATTGAACATCGAGTAGAACGTCGCCGTCTCCCAAACGTCCGAGACCTCGAGATTCAAGAACTTCGCAAGGAAATTCACGCCCGGGTTATCGATCCAGCCGCGCTCGCGCTGGATGACGAACAACAGCGGTATCAACGCCGAGCGCGTGCGATCGGCAGGGTATTTCGCGACATGCGTCTTCATCTCGTCAACTACGCTGGGCGAAAACTCCGCCACCTCGTCCGAGACGATGATCTTGTCGGTAAAACTTGTTGCGGTATGAGTTGCCATTCCTTATCGATCAATTTCTCCAAGCACAATATCCAAACTTCCGATGATCGCGACGACGTCGGCGATCATTTCGCCCTCGACCATGACGGGCAGGGCGGATAGATTTACAAAGCTCGGCCCGCGAAAATGTACGCGTTCGGGTTTTGGGCCGCCGTTCGATTTCATATAAACGCCGAGTTCGCCCTTTGACGCCTCGATGGCGTGATAAACCTCGCCTTCGGGAACGTTAAAGCCCTCAGCGACGATCAAAAAGTGGTGAATCAGCGAGTCCATATGCTTACGCATATCGTCGCGGTCGGGCAGCACGACCTTTGGCGCATCGGCCTTGATCGGGCCGGGCTTTAATCTCTCGAGCGCCTGGCGAACGATCTTGTGCGACTCGTAAAGCTCGCGCATACGCACGCGGAACCTGGCCCAAACGTCGCCATCCTGCTCGGTCGGAATATCGAAATCGTAGGTCTCGTAACCCGTGTACGGATTTGCTTTACGAATGTCGAGATCGACGCCGCTGCCGCGAAGGCTCGGGCCGGTCAGACCCCAATTTATCGCTTCGTCCGCTGAGATAACGCCGACGCCCTTTGTGCGGCTCTGCCAGATGGTATTTCCGGTTGCGAGCGTCTCAAACGTATTGAGGGCATCGGGGAAATCGTCCATGAACTGCCGCACGCGACGGTCAAAGCCGGCGGGCAGGTCCATCATCAGGCCACCGATACGGAAGTAGCTCGGCGTCAAGCGACCACCCGAGGCGGCCTCGATCAGGTTCAGAATTTTTTCCCGCTCTTTGAAGCAAAAGAAAAAGATGCTCATCGCTCCCAGATCGAGAGCGCTTGTCCCGAGCCAAACCATGTGCGAGGCGATACGCTGAAGTTCGCACATCAGGACGCGAATGACCTTTGCACGTTCGGGTATCTCGAGATCGAGGAGCTTTTCGGCCGCCATCACATACGCAAGATTGTTCCCCAACGGATTGAGGTAATCCATCCGGTCCGTGATGACGATGCCCTGCTGGTATTTTTTGTATTCGAAGAGCTTCTCCATCCCCGTATGGAGATAACCGATGTCGGGGATCGCCCTGACGACAAGCTCGCCGTCGAGCCGCAGGTCGAGACGCAGAACGCCGTGCGTTGACGGGTGCTGCGGCCCCATCGATAAAGTCATTTCGGACTCAAGCGACTGATCGAGCACTCCGGGAGGATTTAGGTTTTCTACGGCAGTGGCCATGGTTAGTGAATCGTGAAGCGTGAATCGTGAATAAGGGGATTTTCTATTTACGATTCACGATTCACTATTTTCTAGTTCAAGCTGTAAGGCTCGTAGCCTCGCAGCGGATAATCTTTTCTAAGCGCGTGGCCGTCAAAATCCGATGGCAGCAAAATTCGCCTTAAGTCCGGATGGCCGTCGAATATGACGCCGACAAGATCGTATGTCTCGCGCTCGTGCCAGTCGGCCGTTTTCCAGAGCGTCGTTACCGTCGCGACATGAGCATCGTCCTCGCTCAGCAGAACCTTCAAACGAAGCCGGTCGTGGTGCTTTGTCCCAAAAAGGTGGTAATTGACCTCAAAACGCGGATCTTCCTCAGGCCCGCGATCGCAGCCGCAGAGATCGGCAAGCATGTCAAAACCACACTCCGTTTTTAGATAGCTGCAAACATCGACGATCGACTCGCGCACTACGACGACCGTAACCTCGCCATGGCCTTCTGAAACGTTAGCCACCCACGAGGCGTTCTTTGTCTTTAACCTTTCCACATATGCGTGGAGCTTTTCAGTCATACAGATATTCAAACAGGATGCACCGGATTTGCAGGATTTGTTTCCGCTGGTCAGCAGTTTCTCATCCTGCTTATCCTGTTCATCCTGTTAAAAAGATCACGTTAAGTTACGAACTACGTCGACGTTCGTGCCGCGAAGGGACCGAATACGGTCGCGAAGTTTCGCCGCTCGCAACCTCAACCTCGGTTTCGCGTTCGAGTGCCGTGCCTTCGGTAACGGGCAGCGTTCCGGGAACGCGCGACTCGCGCGATTCGGGTTCGAACGTATCGCGGCGGTCCTTAACCGATTCCTTCATGATCTTGTCCTGCAGCATCATGATCGCGTGCACGAGCATCTCGGGTCGCGGCGGACAGCCGGGGACATAAATATCTACGGGAACGACCTTGTCAACGCCCTGTACGATGGCGTAATTATCAAAAACTCCGCCCGAGGTCGCACATGCACCCATCGAGATAACCCATTTAGGCTCAGGCATTTGATCGTAAATTCTACGCAAAACCGGCGCCATTTTTCGCGAAACGCGACCCGATACGATCATCACGTCGGCCTGGCGCGGACTCGCTCTAAACGTCTCGGCTCCGAATCTCGACAGGTCGTTTCGCGCCGAAACGGTATTCATCATCTCGATCGCACAGCACGCCAAGCCAAATGTCGCGGGCCAGAGGCTCGATTTTCGCGCCCAATTGACGACGGCGTCGAGTTTGACGGTCACTACATCGGGTAGAGATTCGAATAATGTGTTTTCTAAACCCATAACTTAGGCGGCCTTCTTCAGCAGCAGCTCGCGGCGCTGCTTGGCCATTAATTTTGCCTCTTCGCGAGCCTCGGCACGAGCTTGGAGTCCCCAGTCGAATATGCCTTTTTTCCAAACATATATATATCCGACGATCAACGTCGAGATAAAAACGAGTATTTCAATGAGCGCGATCGTGCCGTAATAAACACCTGTGCTCGCCTCGGCGGCTATCAGGCTCTTGAACGCGACGGCAAACGGGATGATGAACAGAACTTCTATATCGAACAGCAAAAAGATAACCGCGACCGTGTAGAACTTTATCGAGAATCGGTCGCGAGCCCCGCCGATCGGGTCCTTGCCGCATTCGTAGGGCATGAGCTTAACGGCGGTGCGTTTGCGCGGGCCGATAAGCGTCGTGACCAGCAGTTGGCTAACACCAAAGCCCGCCGCAACGAGGAACATTATGCCTATCGGCACATAATCGAAAACGTTGAAATCCGACATCGATCTAGAAACTCTCAGGCGTTGCAAACGTAATGTTTTGCAAGATTTAATCGTAATTCACCCCTGTTAGGGTGTCAAGGCAATCGCCTCTTTGCGCAGATTATTGTCACATTTTGGCAAAATTTACTCGTTGACCCGTGAAAAGTGCGTGTGATAACTTGGTAAAAGCGGTTTTTGACTGCTGAACTTCAAGATTCCCACGCCCGTTCGGTAAAATTTAATTCGTGATTTCAGGTTTTAATACAGACGTAGAATGTGCCGGCACGGTGTATCACGTGCAGACAGAGGACAAAGGCTCGCCCGCCCGCGTCATAATGTCGCTCGTCTACGACAAGGGCACGATCCTCGCCAGCAAGCGCGTCAGCTACGACGATCTAGCGGCATCGGGTGACCTTGACGAAGACATTCTTGCCGCGAGGGTTTCCCGTCAGCACAAGCTGATCTGCGCAGCCGTCCAGGCCGGACGTATCGAGGATCTGAAGAAGATGGCGGCGAATAAGGTTGCAACACCGCAGCCTGAAATGGTTGCTGTTGTTGCCGAAACCGACGTCGCTCAATCGAATGGCTTTGTGCCGGCTGACGTGCCCGATCCGTTTGACGACATACCAATAATCGACGGCGTCGAGATCATCGACGAAATTCTTCACGAGATTCTCCCGTCAGAGGCGGTCGCCGTCGTTAGTGAGCTGTCGGGTCAACAGCGGCGCGCCCACAACAAGCTGGACATTCAATTGCTTGGAGACCCGAAATTCAAGGGTGGAGATCGTCGTACCGTAAATCTGATGGTCTGTCGCGGTACGGCGAATAAGATCGTAGCAGACGCACAGATCATGGTGAAGGTCATCGGTTCGAGTTTCCGCCCGGTCATATTTCACGCTCGTTCGGACGCGAACGGCCTTGCAAACGTTCACTTGCAACTGCCAAAGTTCAACGCGGGGCGGGCCGCTTTGCTCGTTCGGGCGATCGCCGACGGCGAAGAGATCGAACTTCGACGGATCGTCACGCCCGGATAAGTGGGGCGTTGATTTTGGCTGCCGGTGCCAAACACTTAAAATAAAGTCGTGATCTCGGTAACGATAAACGGCGAGAGAAGGGAAGTTCCTGCAGACGTCGATCTCGACAAACTGCTGGAACTTTTTTCTTTGCCAAAACAACGCGTGGCTATCGAGTTAAATAATCAGGTCGTTCGCCGTGTTGATTGGCCGAAGACGATCATAGGCGACGATGACAAGATCGAGGTCGTGCATTTTGTCGGTGGGGGATAAGAGATTCACCACAGAGGCACAAAGAACACAGAGAATTGGTTTTTCTGTCCTTTGTGATCTCAGTGTCTCTGTGGTGAATTGTTTTCTAGACGGCTTTGCGTGAGAATTGTTTTTGAATGACGGACAAGTTTGTTTTAGCTGGAACTGAGTTTTCTTCGCGGCTGATCATCGGCACGGGTAAATATCGTAATTATGACGAGATGAAGGCCGCTCATGCCGCATCGGGCGCCGAAATGGTAACGGTTGCCGTCAATCGCGTCCCACTCGATGGAACGAGCGAATCTTTCCTCGACCACCTCGATCCGAAAATGCGGGTACTGCCGAACACTGCCGGCTGCTACGATGCCGAGCACGCGATTCGTACGGCACGCTTGGCGCGCGAAGCTCTCGAAACTGACTGGATAAAACTCGAGGTCATAGGTGATCAGACGACCCTGCTGCCCGACAACGAGCAAACTCTCGAGGCCGCTCGCGTTTTGGTTAAAGAGGGTTTTATCGTACTGCCGTATTTTACAGACGATCTCATCATGGCAAAAAAACTGCTCGACGCCGGCTGTCCGGCCGTGATGCCGCTCGCGGCGCCGATCGGCTCGGGAATGGGCGTACAGAACCCATCGAATTTGCGCATCATGCGCCAGCAGTTGCCCGATGCGACGATCATCGTCGATGCCGGCGTCGGCGTTCCGAGCGATGCATCGATCGCGATGGAGCTCGGTGCCGATGCGATTTTGATGAATACCGCGATCGCCGAGTCACGCGATCCGGCGCGGATGGCGACCGCCATGAAATTGGCCGTCGAAGCAGGTCGTTTGGCATACCTCGCGGGCCGTATGCCAAAGCGCCTGTATGCATCCGCGTCCAGTCCGATCGAGGGAGCGATCGGCGCTGAGGCCGGCACGAAATAATCCTCATGAGCGTTAGAATTCTATTTTTTGGTGCAACGGCGGCCGCGACCGACAACCGCGAGATCGTAATCAACGAAAATGGTTTCTCAAACGTAAGTTCGATAATCGACGAACTCATCGAAACCTATCCCCGACTCACTTCGCACAAGCTGCTTTGCTCAATAAATCACCAATACGCGACAAGCGATGACCCGGTCCGCGACGGCGACGAGATCGCGATCTTCACCGCCGTTTCAGGCGGGTAAGTAAATGGATTTCTGGGAACTCACAACCAAGCCAATCGAAATCAACTCCGTTGCTCGACGGGTTGTGCCGCCCGAATGCGGCGCGACGGTGACGCTCGACGGCTACGCAAGAAAATTTACAAAAGATAAGCCGACCGGCGAGACGCGCGAGACCCTTTATCTCGAATACGAGGCCTACGAGGAGATGGCGCTAAAGGAAATGAATAAGCTGATCGATCAGGCAAAAACGCAGTTCGAGATCTCAAACGTCGGTGTCGTTCATCGCACGGGCAGGCTTGAGATCGGCGAGACAAGCGTTGTGATCTCGGTCGCGGCTCCGCACAGACGGGCTGCATTCGAGGCATGCGAATGGCTGATCAAGGAACTCAAGCGCACCGTCCCGATCTGGAAAAAAGAGGTCTATGCCGATGGTGAACTCTGGGTCGAGGGCGAAACTGAAAACCACTCAAAAAACGCTATTTAATCACTTCAATACTTAAACTCTGCGAGCCCGACACGATGTATTCAAGCGAGGGAACTTCGGTTTCGAAGATCGTTGTCTGGATCGTGGGTTTTGCTCCGCCGGCTGTGCGGTCGCTGTTCATGGTCGCGAGCATTGACGGCGGCAGATTTGGCATCTCGCTCGCGCCGACGACCGCGCCGGTTGTCGTTCGCGTAAGCACCACGTAGAGGCGGTCAGGGCGTTTCAGGCGATTGATCGTCGCGATAAGCTCTGCGGCAGAACGCGGCGTGAACTGTGTAACGGCGGAATTCTGCTGGACCGCGTTACCATCGCCAACCGTAATAGTCATTGGCCCCGCGTTCGTATCGGCCGGTATCTTAAGCGGGATCTTCTGCTCGATGATCTTGCCTGACTCTGTTCTTTCGAATGCAGTTATCTCGACGGTCTCACCGGCGCGAACCTGAGTTTTATCTACCGACAGGCGGTCGAGGACGGCCGTTTTGCTGCCGTCGACGGCTTTGATATTGAGCGTGATGCCGGTGATGTCGAGGCCGTCGAAATTTGACCTGAGCAGCGCGGCGAGCGGCACGGCCGCCGAGCTGGACGCAAAGTTAACCGCCTGATTACCCGCAAAGCGCCGGTTAATGGTTATCGATTGCTCGCCGCGGACAGTAATTTCGCCTTTTACTTCGATGGTCGTGTCGCCTAGCCCGCGTTCCTGGGCAACGATCGAGTTCGTTACGCCAACGGTTACGATCAGCGGCGTCAGCAGTTCGTCGAATGCAGATTCGAAATTCATCTCCTGAACGCGCCCGCGGCTGTTTGTAAATTTCACTTTTATCGGCAGCATTCGCGGGCTGTTGCCGAGGCTGCCGTAAATACCCGTCGCACGATCTTGGGTCATCGTGCCGACAAGCGAATCCGGCACAGCTAGTTTGAATGAGTTGTTCGCGTTTGGCACAACCGTTACAACGTGCGATTCGGACATCGGCAGGCTAGTCGCGCCGAGGCTAAAAAACGGATGGCCGAACGCGTAGATCTTCACACCGTCGCGCAAAGTAACGGTGCCCGCGGCCGCAATATCAATGTCGCCACGTGCTAAGTGCACGACGACCGAATCGCCGCCAAGCAGAGTGTTCTCGTTGTAAGGCTTGAGCGGCGAGATCGAAGCATTGCTGGCGGCGGCCGCGACAGGCAGTATTCCAATATTCAAAAAATACGACGAGAAAGCATCAAGCGTTTTTTGCGATATACCTGCAAACGTCACCGGCGTCGCGATCGGCTTTAACGCTTGTCCCGCGACCGCCATGAGGCGCGAATCGGTCGAAAAACCGCTCGCAAGACGGTCATTCGAATTCACAACAAAACTCGGCTGCCACGAATCTGCACGCAATTCCGAATACGAAAACGTCCCTGGCGAAGCCGAAGCGAGCTTTACCGCCGGCGCCTGCTCGACGAGCGATGTCATTTGTTCGAATGGCGTGATCCCGCAGATAGGTTCTTTTGCAAACGGGAAGCTATAAGAGATCGCACCGACCAGGCGACCGTCGATATAAACCGGCGAACCTGACATGCCGGCAAATACAAACGTCCGTTCGGCGTTGGCGCCGCTGAGGCGTCCGATGATCACGTCTTGTTTTGGCCCGATCCAGTTTGGCATGACGCCGAGGATCTCGACGTTAAACTCCTCGCTCTTTGTTCCGCGAAAGACAGATCTTGCGGTTCCGCGCATTCCCTCTCGAATCTCGGAGAGTGGAAAGACCTGAACCGGTTCGCGTGGCGCCGAAACCTTTTGATACTGGGCGAAAAAGCTCTGCGAGGCCAATAAAATAAGGGCGAGCGTAAAAAAAACAACACTTTTCATCGGTAAAAAAACTCTTCCTACGAAACCAGCGCCTATGGTAACATTTACACTGTCTAACCGAAAGCCACTTTCTCGTGGGCTTTCATCCGTCAAATCAACGCCGATACCGGCAATTTCAGTTATAGAGTTTTTCGCCATGGCTAAATCATCACGCCTCGTAAAGAGTTTTTCACGATTGTTGTTTCCCGTTATTTTGCTCGTCGCCGCAGCCGTCGTCTCCGGCTCGGTTTGGCTCGTTTATTCGGCCGCCCGGCCCTATCAGGCGACATATCTCGTTACGCCAAGCAAGTACGGTCAGCTCAGCACACGCGCCGCTCAGGTCACGGACGAAACGTGGACAAATCCGGACGGCAGCTCGTCACGCGGCTGGCTACTCCGCGGCATCGATAATGCACCGGCTGTCATTCTGCTGCACAAATACAACGCCGACCGATCTTACGTGCTCAATCTCGGCGTAAAGCTTAACGAATCTACAAATTTCACAGTTCTCATGCCTGATCTGCGGGCTCACGGTGAAAATCCGTCGGTGCAAAATGCATCGTTCGGCGGCTGCGAGGCCGAGGACATTTCGTCGTCAGTCGCTTTTTTGCGAAGCCTGCGCAACGAAAACCAGATCGCCCTAGTCGGTAAAAACATCGGCGTGTTTGGCGTCGAGCTTGGGTCGCTCACCGCTCTTACCGAAGCAGCGAAGAATGAGGATATAAAAGCATTGGGGCTCGACTCCGTGCCGCAGGATTCGGATGAAGTGCTTCGCGAAACGGTTGGCAGACGATATCCGTTTGCGAGCGTTGTCACCAAACGGCTCGCCAATCTCGGCACTTACGTTTATTTCTACGACGGCTGCTATCGCCGCGAACCCGCCTGCGAAACCGCGAAAAAGCTCCAAAATCGCGACGTGCTGCTGCTTGCGGGCATTGATGAGCAGAGCTTTCAAGATTCCACGACGCGTCTCGCAAAGTGTTTTGCGTCAAGCAACAGGATCGATAGCAAATTCGACCTAAGCCCGTCCGGTTACAACATCATTAATGCCTCGATGGAACAGTCAGAGGGTTACGATCAGCGGATCATTGATTTCTTCCGCAATTCACTTAGCAACTAAGTCAAAAAAATTAGCCGCAGATAAACGCCGATGGCGCAGATATGAAGATTACTTCGATTTGCGTCATCTGTGTTTAACTGTGGCAAGTTGATTTCTTGAACTTTTTCTAGATATCTATCTTCTTTTTGCTGTGCCCGTTTGTGCGCGAGACAGTTTGTATGTCAGCGCTTTCTTCCATCTGCAGTACAGTTTGATCAAGGATCTCTTTTAGCTGCCCGAGGCGTTCGCTTGTCGATGTAAGTTTGAGGAGAGAGTATTTCTTGTCGTTGTCGAAGTTGAACGCGGCGGTGATGAGGAATGACAGGCTTTCGGGATCGGCCCGCTGAATTTCAGGCAGACGTCCGCGGCCGCCGCCCATCTTGAACGCAGCTTTTGCCATTCGTTCGAATAGGTCAAAGACGTCGTCGGCGAGCGGGTTGACGGCGTTTGCATCTTCAGGAGCGTCTTCAAAAAAATTGACATCGCCTCGTAAATACGGTTCGCCGCTATCGATATATTCGAGCAGTCGATAACGCACGAGGCCGAGCGTGAGAATGTTCGAGCGACCGTCGGGGAGGGTTTCGGATTGGCGGATCTCGACCGCGCACCCGATCGTTTCGAGCGCAGGTTTGTCGATAAAAGAAGTTTCCGGGTCGAAGAAGGTGACGCCGAAGATGTTGCGTTCGCCCTCTACATCTTTGAGCATCTGCCGGTAACGGTCCTCAAAAATGTGCAACGGCAGAAACTCATTCGGCAGTGCAACGAGCGGCAGCGGAAAGAGCGGCAAGTGTTTCAAACCCAAAACTTTTTGTAATGCTTCCGACATAAAATGCTAGAAGGGGGAGAAGAGGAGAAAAGGAGACGGGGAGAAAGACTATAGTCTCGCCTCTTCTCCCTTTCTGCTCTTCCCCCCTTCTACTTTTTGCGCGATAAACTCGACAATCTTCTCCGGCGGCTCGTGGCCGAGCGCCATTCGTTTTGCCCCGACGACGGCCTCTGTAATGTCGGCGTGCCTTTGTTTGTAGCGGCTGTCACGTGCGACCAGGTCTCCGATGACATTTCGCTCAAGCGCGTCCCGATTCCCGTCAGGCGTCTCGGTTGTATCGAGGTAATCGGCAGGCACGGTGTGATTTTTGATGCGCACATGAAGAGCGTTAGTGATCGTGAGCACTTCGTCCCGGATCTTTTGCAACTCAAGCGCAGAATTTGGAAAGCCGAGCTGCCCGCGCAGTCCGATCTCGATGATCGGCTGCGGCTTCCCGGCCTCGGCAACGCGGGCCTCGCGCCGAACTTGATCGAGCAGATCGGCTGTCACCTTTTTTGTGTCGTCGTAATTTGTGACGGCAAAGACAAGCTGCTGAAACGGCCGGTGTAAGTACTCGTCGACATGGCGAGCGCTGACCGCATTCGTCTCATCGACGTCGACAATAAATGCCCCGCGCGTCTCACGGAATTCGCTAATGTTGGTGACCTCGATCGAGCCCGGGTTGAAAGCCCAGTTGTCTATCTCATAGTGCTTATGCGTGTGACCGAGTGCGACGTACTCAACAGCGGATTTTAGCTCGCGAAGCGCGTCGAGCGAAAGCGCCGGGATCGGATGGACCTGGTGACCCTCGACGTCGGTGTGCAGCATCAGGATGTGAAACGCGCCTTCGCGGCGATTGCTTTTTATCGCGTCGGTGAGCATCGGAATCGCCCAGTTGCCCGACGCTCCATACCAGTCGGAGCCGAATATGCGCGCCCCGCCGATATCGATATAGCCGCCCTTTTTCTTTGTTTCATCCCACGGTCGATAAGACATCGCGCCCGCAACAGTCGTTGGTTCGAGCAGTTTGACGAAACCCCATTTTGCCAGGCTGCGCAACCAGCTAAATTCGCTGTCGGTGTGATGCTGATCGTGATTTCCCTCGATCGTAACTACCGGTATCCCGCAGTCGCGCATCATCGTCAAACCTTCGACAGCGTAGTCCATCGTCTCGGGCGGTACGCTCCTCTTATGAAAAAAATCGCCGCACATAAGCACGAAATCCACATGCTCGTCGATCGCAAACTTGCGCAGCACATCGCTCCAAGCATCGAAAAAATCACGGGGACTCGTCGGGAGGTTGTACCGCGTGCAGCCGAGGTGAACGTCGGCGATATGAAGAAACTTCATGAGTCGAATGTTATCACAACGATGTTTCACCGCCGAGACGCGCAAGACGCAGAGTAAATTGACCACAGATGGACACCGGTAAACACTGATACGCCGATCTTTTCTTTTGCTTGATCGGCTATCTCGGCGTCTCGGCGGTTATAATATCGGCATGAACAAAGTCGTCCTTATCACCGGTGCGTCGAGCGGCATCGGGCTGCACACAGCAAAGTTGTTTCAGACAAAGGACTGGAAGGTCGCGGCGACGATGCGAAAGCCGGAGACCGCGACCGAATTGAAACAGATCGTCGATGTCGAGTGTTTTCGTCTCGATGTCACCGATGTCGAGTCGATCAGATCGGCTATCGCGGCGACTCTCGACAAATTCGGCCGCATCGACGCGATCGTCAACAACGCTGGTTTCGCCGTAGTCGGGCCTTTCGAGGCGGCGACGCAGGAGCAGATCGAGCGACAGATAAACACGAACGTCTACGGCGTGATGAACGTCTGCCGCGAAATTCTGCCCTACTTTCGCGAACAAAAGCGCGGCACGATCGTCAACGTCGCGTCTATGGGCGGCCGCGTGACATTCCCGCTTTATAGCATCTATCACACGTCGAAGTGGGCTCTCGAGGGCTTTAGCGAGGCGCTGCAATACGAGGTTCGGGACTTTAACATCAAGGTAAAGATCATTGAACCCGGCCCGATAAAGACCGACTTTTACGAGCGTTCGATGAGCATCTCGAAAAAGGAAGGGCTGACGGCGTATGACAATTTCGTCGCGCGCGCAATGCCGAATCTACAAAAGGCGGGCGAGACCGGCCCTGACGGCTCGGTCGTTGCTCAGGTGATCTACGATTGTGTCAACGACGGTTCGTGGAAGATGCGTTATCCGGTCAACTCGCGCGCTATTCTAATAGCACGGCGTTTACTACCCGACGCCCTTCTCCTGCCGATCATCAGACGTGCGGTTTTGAAATAATCGAAATAAGGGTAGCCAAATCGTGCAAAAGGTGCGAAGATAATCAAAACGACCCTCGACTGGAGAAATAACCGCCAACACAACCGCTTTTGCTTGTCGCTTTTTTCGTCACCGGCCGCCCGTGAATGCCATGAAGATTCTTCTATACAACCCCGACAACGGCATCACGCGGAACTTCATGCCGCACCTTTGGATGTTCCTGTTGCAATCACTGACGCCGAAGGAGCATGAGGTTATCCTCATTGATGGCAATGCAAAGGCGATGACGCGTCCCGAGCTCGTTCAGTTTTGTAAGGATGAGAATATCGAGCTCGTCGGCATCGGCGCGATGACACGAATGGTGGCGCGAGCCTATCTTGTCGCCGACAGCTTGCGCGAGGCCGGATTTAAGGTCGTTATGGGTGGGCCACATGTTACCGAATGCCCCGACGAAGCCCTGGGGCGTGATGGCGGGCCGCGACACGCCGACGCGGTGGCACTGGGTGAGGCCGATGATTATTGGGCAGATATTGTCGAGGACGCGGCAAACGGTACGCTCAAGGACACATACCAGCCAAAGCTCGACGAAAAGGGGAACGATTTCAAGCCGAGTTTACAGCCGTATCCGCACATTCCGTGGGAGTCGCTCGATCTCGAACAGTTTTCGCTCGTGCCAAAATTTTTGCGCGGCACGATGTCGCGATTTGGCGAGGGCTGGGGCAAATTTTTTGTCGTGCCGATCGAAACGGGGCGCGGTTGTCCGTACGGCTGCGAGTTTTGCACCGTTACCGGTTTTTTTGGCGACTCGATCAGGTTTCGCACAAATGAGAGCGTCGTCGAAGAGCTGCTAAGGCTAAAAGCAAGGGCCAAACAAGAAAAGGGGCAGATCGCCGTTTTCTTTATCGACGACAATCTAGCCATCAATAAAAAACGTCTGAAATCGCTGCTTCGCGACATGATCGCGGCGGGGGCAACTTTGCCGTGGGTCGCCCAGATCAGCGCAAATCTGCTCGCCGACGAAGAGCTTGTCGATCTCATCGCAGACGCAGGCGGTAAATGGGTTTTTATCGGTATGGAATCGATCGACCCCGCGAACATGGCCGATGTGAATAAGAACTTCTCAAAGCCTGAGAGTTATCAATCTGTTCTCGACGGTCTACGAAAACGCAATATTTATGCGATCACTTCGTTTATCTTCGGCATGGACAATGACACAAAGGGCGTTGCCAACCGCACGGTTGACGAGATCGAGACATGGGCTCCGGGTTTGCCGG
Organism: Pyrinomonadaceae bacterium; assembly: GCA_046154245.1. Classification (GTDB taxonomy): domain Bacteria; phylum Acidobacteriota; class Blastocatellia; order Pyrinomonadales; family Pyrinomonadaceae; genus OLB17. Next base: position 5,002 of record JBJXFZ010000147.1, on the reverse strand, counting down.
TATTTGGGCAGCTTACGCCGTTCCCCTCGACGCCACTCTATACCCGACTTGAGAAGGCTGGTCGCCTCGACCGTCCAAAACACTGGCTTGATTTTGCGCCCTTCGTGATGGCTCACAATCCGCTCAAGATGACCATCGCCGACGCGAAACAGGAAACTTTCGACGCGTGGTCACGCTCCTACAGCCCGGAGCGCAATCGCGAGGCGATCGAGATGATCCGAGAAGCGCCGATTCAGGTACGAATTGGCCATCTCGTCGCACGGCTTTTCTTTCGCGGAATCTATTTCCCGCAGATGGGCACGTGGGCGTGGGTAAAACTGCTTTTCGACAACCGGCGTCCGATCCTCAGCCTTACATTCGAAGGTCTGCGAACGTGGCGTTCCGCTCGCCGCCGCCAGCGCCTCGAAGGCCGCCCGGTCCACATCGCTCAGTAACTAAAAACTCATTGACACACATTGCCGACAGGTTCAGAATTGAATTACTTCGGTGAAAAAGCTTCGAGAACCAATAACGATCGAGAACATACGGCGAAACCATCGCCGCCGCCGCAGAGAGATCGCCGAGCGGCTCGCTGAATTTCGAGAGATCGGCACGCGTGGCAGCGACGAACATCTCTGGGCCGAGATGGTTTACTGTTTTTTTACCGGCGGCTGTTCGGCTCGTATGGGCTTGAATGCGCTCGAGGCCGTGAAACCCATGCTCTTGACCGGCGACCAGGCGCAGCTTGCCAGCGCGCTTAGCGGGGTCCATCGTTACCCGAACGCGCGAGCGAGATATGTGGTTGCCTCGCGTGAATTTCTTCGTGAACACTGCGATCTGCGGCTGCGAAGCAAGCTGGAGAGTTTTGATTGTCGGCTGGCAAGGCGCGATTGGCTGGTTAAAGAGAAAGGAATAAAGGGTTTAGGCTATAAGGAAGCGAGTCATTACCTGCGTAACATCGGCTTTCGCGGCTATGCGATCCTCGATAAGCACGTGCTCAATTGTCTGGCGGAGCTAAAAATAATCGACGACCCAAAGCCACCAAACACGCGGTCAGCGTATCTAACGGTCGAAGAAAAGTTGAAAGAACTCACTGAGATGACCGGCGTCGATTTTGACGAACTTGACTTGGTACTTTGGTCAATGAAGACCGGCGTCATCTTAAAATGATCTTACTCTCCGCATCAGCGGGGAGGGGGATTTATCATATGTGGTACGGTAGTTTAGGTGCTAACTTCTTATCCAAACGGCGCGCTATCTCGCGCCCTTTACTCACAGCTTTCATCCTGTCTGCAATTCATCTGACTGCTTACGCATCGACTCAAGCCTCCGCCGCTGACGACATAAGAGATCACCTAAAAAGGGCCGCAAGATATGTTCGGCGCGCTGATTTTGTAAAGGCTGAGGAGCTTTTGCGAAAGGCCGTTCAGATGGATCCGTCGCGTTCTGATGTAAAGGTTGAGCTCGGCTTTGTGCTTACCAAACAGCGTCGCCTGCTCGAAGCATACGAGCTCCTACTACCGATCGCGCAGGCCGAGCCAAAAAATACGCGTGCGTTTGCGGTATTTGGAACGACGCTACTTGCTGCGGGGCGGTTTGCGGAGGCGAAAGCCCTCTTCTACACAGCTATCAACAACAACAAAAAGGAACACCTCGCGTGGGCGGGTTACGGTATGGTCGATTTTTACGAGAATCGGATCGACGATAGCCTCGAGAACCTGCGCGAGGCTGTTTATCGTCAGCCGAACGAACCCGATTATGTTTTTGCGTTGGCTCAGATCTGCGCGCGTTCCGAGCGTTATAAGGAGGCGGCTGACAATTACAAGCGATTTCTGCAGGTCTCAGAGGATGCCGACGCTGACCGGCGTGCGCGGATAAAGGGGCTGATCGAATTTTTAAGTTATTTGACTCTTGCAGAAAAGCTTTACAGTCTTTCGGGTACGGAACGCTCCGTGATCCCGTTCGAGCTTGTTGGTAATCGGCCGGTCATTAAGTTAAAGGTTAACGGTCGGCCTGACGTGCTTCGGTTTGTTCTCGATACCGGATCGGGCATCTCAGTTGTGTCCAATAAAACTGCGAAACGCCTTAAGATCGGCAAGGTCGCAAAGGGCGGGTTTGCTCGCGGTCTCGGGGGTGACGGTAAATTTGAGATCGTTTACGGCATGTTGCGCGAGATCGCGCTTGGCGGCGTCACTATCAGGAATGTACCGGTGTATTTGCGGGATTTTCATCATGGCGGCGCCGAGGTCGACGGTTATATTGGACTCGCCCTCATTTCAAAATTTCTTACAACGGTCGATTACGGCAACTCGACGATGTCGCTCACGAGACGTGACGCCGATGTCCGTCAATTTACCGCCGATAGCGGCGAACTGTCGCTACCATTACGGCTCACGTCGAGTGGTTTTTTGAGTGGCGAAGTCCAACTCGAAGGCGTTTCGTCCCCGCTCAATTTTATTGTGGACACGGGTGCGAGTATTTCGGTGATATCTGACGAAGTAGCCAGGATAGATACGATCAGCCAGTTTGCCGCACCCGGCAAACTTACCGTTATCGGTTCGGCCGGCGTCTCCGATGACAAACAAACGTATAAACTTCCGAAGGTGTCGTTTGGCAATCACACGCGCAAAGACGTTATGGCAGTTGCTCTCGATCTCGGTTTGATAAACGAAGCGTCCGGTTTTGAGCAAGCCGGCATCCTCGGCGGCAATTTTCTAAAAAACTATCGGCTGACATTCGACTTTAAGAACTCAAAAGTCATCTTTGTCCCGATCCGGCCCGAACAGGATTGACCGCACGCGATGAAACTCAGTCTCTATCTTGAAACCTCGGTCATCGGCGCGTATCTCGACAACGACGAGCCGTTTCGCCGCGACATGACGATCCGCTGGTGGGAGCACGAGATGTGCGAGTACAGCGTGTTTAGTTCTATCCTTGTCGAGCGCGAATTGGAACGCATGCGCGAACCACACCGCACCGGTTATCTCAATTTGCTAAAACCGCTCGACAAACTCGAACTCACCGACGAAGCCGCGATACTCGCCGAGGCCTACATCGACCGCGGCGTTTTTCACCGCAAATTCATCGCCGACGCAATCCACTATGCCGTCGCGTCGTTTCACCGGATCGATTATCTCGTTACGTGGAATTTTGGTCATCTCGCAAACGCCCGCCGCCAGGTCAGACTCAGACACTTCAATAGCCTCGCCGGATTCTTTGCTCCGACGATCGTTACGCCCGAGTTTCTAGTTCACTCCGTTTAAGAGAAAATTTTGTCGGCGGCGATAAATCTTTTACTCTTCACGCAAGTTTTCACTTCGCTGAAGTAGTTAGAATCACGCGGCGTGATAAAATCGAGGTTCTTAAATTATGAAGGACGAACGCATCGATTCATCGAGGGCGCCGGAACCGGTCGGCTTATATCCTCATGCCCGTCGCGTTGGGAACTTGCTGTTTCTCTCAGGCGTTGGGCCGCGTGAGCGAGGGTCTGAAAAGATCCCGGGCGTCGAGCTTAACGATGCGGGCGAGATCGTTTCGTACGATATCGAGACGCAGTGCCGCTCGGTGTTTCAAAATGTGCGTTACATTCTCGAGGACGCCGGTTCGTCCTGGGGCGAAATAGTCGATGTGACGGTTTTTCTTACAAATATGAAGGACGATTTTACGACCTACAATCGGGTTTATGCAGAGTATTTTGCTGACAATCGCCCGTGTCGAACAACGGTCGAAGTCGGTGCTCTGCCCACACCGATCGCGATCGAGTTAAAGGTGGTCGCGACGATTGACTGAGGAGGAGGTGTTCATGGTCAAGACAAAATCCGTTCTTCTTATCGCCTTCTTCGTTTTAGCCTGGGCAGCCTCTGGTCACGCTCAATCACGGCCAACTCCGATCTACTATTTCAACCCACATTGGTCATCTGATGGCAAAAGAATTGTCTTTGAGTCGACAAGAGACGGCAGATCAGCCATTTACACGATCCGCGCGGATGGCTCCGAACTTCGCAAGCTGACGGCCGGTGAAGAAGATGGACAGCCGCGTTGGTCGCGCGACGGAAAAAGGATCGTATTCTATTCCGGGCGGGATGGACACATGCAATTGTACGTAATGAACGCGGATGGTTCGGACACGCGTAGATTGACCAACGATGCCGACTTAAATTATCTTCCGGATTTTTCGCCGAAAGGTGACTTTGTGGTCTTTCAATCGCGAAAAGAACGCCCTGGTATTGCCCACGACATCTATACTATTCGCGTCGATGGAACAAACAGAACTCGTTTGACGGACGGAATGAATGGCTACACGAGTCCGAAATGGTCGCCCGATGGAAAGAAGATCGTTTTTGAGCGAGCAACTGTCACAAAACAATATTATCGGGACCTATCGAGAGATGAAATGAACGCAATGAAACGTTCGACCGAGATTTTTGTCATGGATAAGGACGGCAGGAATCTCAAGAATCTTACCAACAACAATTTTGAAGAGTCTGCGCCACAATGGTCAAAAAATGGCAGGACAATTTATTTTATGTCCCAACGCGATGGCTCGCCAAATATTTACAAAATGAAGGCCGACGGAACAGAGGTTCGCAAGGTTGCCGATGGAAAGATCGTTACAAATCCTTTCATATCGCCGGATGAAAAGCTCTTTGCATATACGAAAGAAGTGGGCGGACGATGGGGACTTTATGTTTACGAAATCAAGAGCGGAAACGAAAGGCTCTTGATCGGAGGATAAATAGGAGAATAGATGATACAAACGAAGGGTTACGCAACACATGACTCGAATGCCAAGTTCGCACCGTTCACATTCGAGCGGCGCGACGTCGGTCCAAATGACGTCTTGATCGACATCGCATACGCGGGGATCTGTCACTCGGACATTCATCAGGCGAGAGCCGAATGGGAGCCGATGATACCGTCGATCTACCCCATGGTGCCGGGTCATGAGATCGTCGGCCGCGTGTCGCAAGTCGGCGATGCTGTGACAAAATTTAAGGTTGGCGACGTTGCCGGAATCGGCTGC
>JBJXFZ010000130.1:0-2547 GCA_046154245.1 Pyrinomonadaceae bacterium | reverse complement strand
ACGACCATTCTCTCTATTGTGTTTTCTAGTTCACGAACATTTCCAGGCCAGGCGTAAGCAAAGAGTGCCTTTGAGGCTTCGCGGTCAAGTTTTGGAACTTTCGCCCCATGTCGTTCCGCCGTCTTTTTCAGAAAATGCTCGATCAACAAAGGTATGTCATCACGCCGCTCTCTAAGCCGAGGCAACCTTATCGGGACAACCGCCAAACGATAATAGAGATCTTCGCGAAACTCGTTCATTGCAACAAGCTCTCGCAGATTCTCGTGCGTCGCGGCAATAACTCGAACGTCGATCTTTCTCGACGTGTTTTCCCCAAGCCGAGTAACTTCCTGCTCCTGCAGCACTCGCAACAGTCGCGATTGCGACGCTAGCGGCATCGAGCTTATCTCATCGAGAAAAACCGTACCGCTATTTGCCTCTTCAAACTTTCCCTTTGATTCCGCCGTGGCGCCGGTAAACGCTCCTTTCTTGTATCCAAACAATTCCGCCTCGATCAAAGTCTCCGGGATGGCTGCGCAATTGATCGCAACGAACGGGCCGTCGCGTCTGATGCCCGAAAAGTGAATGCCCTTCGCTATAAGTTCTTTACCTGTGCCCGATTCTCCTTCGATGAGTACAGTCACATCGGTCTTTGCAACTCGCTCAACAAGCTCGAACACATCCCGCATTTTCTTAGAAGAGCCAATGACATTCTCAAGTTCAAAGCTCTCGTGAACGACTCGACGAAGGCGTCGATTCTCCGAAAGAACGTTGCCGAATCTAAGCGCGCGTTCAACTGTGAGCAAAATGATGTCGCGGTTAAACGGCTTCGTAATGAAATCGAATGCGCCGTGACGCATTGCCTCTACGGCAGTTTCAACATCGCTGAATGCTGTGATTACGATAACGGGAATTTCGCTGTTTGCTGCGCTCGTTCGCCGCAGCAGATCGAGACCGGACATCTCAGGCATCCGCCAGTCGGTTATCAGACAGTCGATCTGATTGGTCATCATCAGATCGAGACCTTCCTCGCCATTTTGAGCCGTCAGAACGGTATAACCACATTCCTGTAGTTGGAACTCGATAACCCGACGAAGCGAAGCATCATCGTCAACTATCAGGATTGTCGCGGATTTCTGATGTGACATAGCAAAACACTATATCGATTTGAGGTAACAAACGCAGATCGCCTTAAACCGGAATCAAATTGAGCGCTCATCCTCAAGCCTCCATTAACTTTAACAGAGACTTGGTGCTTATTTGCTTTCACGCTAAATATCTATCTTACTCCGAAGGTCAGCGTCGCCCACTGGGATTCGTAGTTAAGCTTGGGATCATCCAAGCGGATCATGTTGATGAACCGCACATACCATTTTCCAGCGCCATCAAGCTTGAACTTCGCGATGCCCTTCTTATCGGTGCGAACATTCTGGCCGGTCACAACTTTCCCATTCGCCTCGCGCCCGGACTGAACGAATTGATTCACCAGCGGCTTTCCGTCCTTCAGGCAGAGTATCTCGATGGTATCGCCGGACTTCAACTTATACGGATTCTGCTGCGGGACGAGTTCTACCGGATATCCGAGAACCGTTTTGAAACTGTCCGTTCGGACATCGCCGGCCTGAAAGATCGTTTTAACGTGTTTGGAATATCTCTCGCGCACCTTCTTGTCGAGTTCCTTTTTCGCCTTTCTCTCGGCGAGAATGTCCGGGATACCGTCGTGCGACAGATACTCGTTGAAGTCTTTGCCCTCAAGATCGATCTCGCGTTCCATCGTCGACAGACCGGCTACATATGTGCCCGCGTCTTTGATGTCCAAGTTGAGAAAAGAGGTCGTCTCGTTTTTGGTAAAGTTCGCCTCGACCGGTTTAGTCCGAGCTCCGTCCGGGGCGACGATGCTCGCGTCGCGCAGCCGTGCGAAATTCACCGCACCTTCGCTCGCCATGAATGTCCCGTTCAGAATGTATATCGTCACCTTCGAATTCGCCGCGACGAAAAAGCTGTCTAGCTTGAGAAAAAGATCGTGCGCGAACACCGGCGTTGCGATCAACGCAAAGCTAATTAAAGTTGTCGCTATTTTTTTCATAACAATTTCTCCTATTTCTTATTTCTTAATTTCAAATGTCAATGTCGCCCATTTGGATTCGTAATTTAGTTTTGCGTCGGAGATCTTAACCCTATTAATAAATATCGCATACCATGTGCCTGATCTGTCGAGCTTGAACTTGATAAATCCTTTGGAATCACTGACGAGCTTTGTTTCCTTAGCCAATTTTCCTGCCGAGCCGCAACCACATCGAATGTTGCATAGGATCTTGCATATCGCCCTCCTTTTAAACTTCTAAAACTAATCTGGAAGATCGACCAACATTATTCCGCTTTCCACGCCGGTATTCGTGTCCCGAACGGAGGGGCGTCGACGTCGCGGAGCGTTTGCTCCCCGCGCCCATCGCGTTCGGCGATGACGCGGTCCGCCGATGGCTTACCAAACTTATAAAAAACGGCTGGCGTCACAACTTGGTCAAGAATCGTCGATGTTAAAATGCCGCCCAGAACAACCACCGCCAG
>JBJXFZ010000129.1:0-3011 GCA_046154245.1 Pyrinomonadaceae bacterium | reverse complement strand
GGATGGACGAGGATTTATAGCGAGAGATTCGATTTTAGGAAAAATTCGCCGAACGATTGTGGCCGGCAAAGATTCGAGCTCTTTGCGCGCCGAACGCGCAAACGTGACTGAATACCTAGACATTCAGCTTGCCTTTCTTTTTAAGACGCGTTCTTACCGACGCCAGCGACTCACGCGGCTCGCCTCGGCGTTTTTTGGCGGTCAAAACGTCATGAAAATCTTCCCAAAGCTCTCCGTGCTTTTTCAGATCGATCTGAACCGCAACCCGTCTGCCTTCTTCGTTTGTGACGTAACTAATTCCCTGCATAACGGCCTAATTATGTCACACAAGGTGAGCTAAACAAACATTTTCAAGAGTTCAAGTCGATAATTGCATATGTATTAACTCTGGTTTCTATTCTTTTATGAACGGCTCCTGTTTCATAATTCGTAGCATTCTTATCGGTTTTGTATTCACCCTTAAATCTATACATCACGTCGCCTAAAGGTCCTTTGACACGGGCGAACACCAATCGGCTGATTGTGGGGTCGTTTAATATTTGATCAACATGATTACGTCCTTGGTCAGGTATTATGCACACCTCAGTAATGGTTTCTTCGTCTGGAGATATGCTGTTCTTCCATTCAGCGTTTTCGTATAGTTTCGGAAACCAAAGGCGTTTCCCTTTTTCGGTTGGATGTGCAACCCACGCGGTTTGCAGACCTCGATATTTGCGGCCAAAACAACTTGCCGCATCAGCAATAGTTCGAAACGCAACATCTTCGGTAGCGTCGATGTAGCCTTTCGTAATGTAAGTTTGAGGATTTTGTTCCGCCTCCAAATCCCACCGTTTGAACGCCCCAGAAGCACGTTGATCCGCAATCTTGTTTTTGATAAAAGTGACTATTAGATCGATTTGTCTATTCACTTCGTCTATTCCGCAGTTCACCTTAACGCGCTCAAACTCATGTTTTGTGGCATCGATTATGTCTTTTTGTCTGACTTGATCTAAATCGAGCTGAGTTACATGATGGGCTTCATCTACCTCGATATGCAGCCCAAGTTGCGGAAAATACATATCAGTCAGATATCTCTTCCCGTCTGGTTTATTCACATGCTGTTGAGTAATACATTTGACGTCCAAATCTTGAAGAAGGTGCCAGATTCGAGTAACTACGTAGTGCTCGTATACCTTATTCCGAGCCTTTCCAAATTGTCGAGCAATAAATTCAAGTTTCGTCATATAGCTCCTTTTACCATTCAAAACAACATATACAGCTTACACAAACATCTTCCCCGGATTGAGGATGCCGTTCGGGTCGAAGGCTTTTTTGATGGCTTTCATGATTTCGAGCGTTGGGCGGTCGATGGCGTAACTGAGATACGGGGCTTTAACGTAGCCGATGCAGTGCTCGCCCGAGATCGTGCCGCCAAGGTCAATGGAGAGTTGAAAAGTCTCTGCGACGCACTTGCGCGCACGAGCTATTGCGTCGGCGTCTTCGCGGTCAACAACGAAATTGACATGAATGTTGCCGTCGCCGGCGTGGCCAAAGTTTGCGACAAATGTGTTGTGTTGTTTACCGATCTCCTCGATCTTTGCGACGAGTTCGGGAACCTTTGATCGCGGCACGACGACGTCCTCGTTAATTTTCAACGTGCCGTACTTCATCAACGACGGCGAGATCGCTCGGCGGACGTCCCAAAGTTTGTCTTCTTCATCTTTGCTGCGAGCACGAACAACATCGAAGCCGCCGTTCTCGCTGATAACGCGTTCGACGATAGCGGCTTGTCGCTCAACGTCTTCACGCGAGCCGTCAACGGCGACGAGTAGGATCGCGTTCGCATCTTTCGACAACCCGAATGCAAAGTTTTGTTCGACCGCTTCGACGCAAAACTTATCGATGACCTCCATCGCCATCGGCAGCAGACCAAGCGGCGTGAATTTTGTAAGCACCTTGCACGCAGCTTCCATCGAGTGAAAGTTCGCACGCACGGTCGATGTCGCTTCAGGAATCGGCAGCAATTTTAGAGTTGCCTCTGTGATGATGCCGAGCATTCCTTCGCTGCCGCACATCAGGCCGGTGAGGTCAAAGCCGACGACGTTCTTCACCGTTTTGCCGCCGGTGCGAATAACTTCACCTGTGGCCGTAACAACCTCTAGACCGAGAACGTGATGCTTCGTCACACCATATTTTGGCGTTCTCATGCCGCCCGCGTTCTCTGCGATATTCCCACCGATAAACGAGTCTTTATACGACGCCGGATCAGGTGCGAACATCAAACCCTGCTCAGCCACAGCCTGCTGAACAGCATAGGTAGTAAGTCCCGGCTGGCACGTCACGTACAGATCATCGGCATTGACTTCGATGATCTTATTCATCCGGTCGGTCCCGACAACGATTCCGCCATCTACCGGAACCGCCCCACCCGTGTATCCCACACCACCCCCGCGGGCGGTGACCGGAAAACGATGTCGGTTCGCAAGTTTTAGAATCTCGACCACCTGCTCCGTAGACTCGGGAAAAACAACGGCCTCTGGCGGAAACTTCTCTTTCACCGCATCAGCACCGTAAGGCTCCACACGGTTCTGGTCGATCACGACCTTGTCACGGCCGACAATCGAGCAAAGTTTCTCGATCACATCGGCACTGGACGCAGCCGTTTTCTTTCGTCCTGTAGCTTCAAAATGTATGGATTCGAACATTAAATTCTTAGCTCACTAGGGCCACCGACTTACCTTTAAATCGGGCACGCGTTCAAACTCTCGAATATTGGAAGTTGCTATTGTCAGTCCGTTCGCCGTGCAAGTTGCGGCCAGCCACGAGTCGTTCATCCCGATCATGTTGCCCTGCATAGAGAGAAAGGCCCAGATTCGAGAGTGCTCCCTCGCGATCTCAAGGTCGATCGGGAGAATAGGCATCAAATCGAGAAGCACGTCAATGAATCTTGACCTCCTCTCTCTGAGGATTACCGTGTTCGCACGATGAAGGCCGTGGAGCATCTCGCTGACGGTTACGACGGAGATGAATAT
>JBJXFZ010000112.1:0-24956 GCA_046154245.1 Pyrinomonadaceae bacterium | reverse complement strand
TAAACAACCCTTCCCTCGCGCGCTCGTCGGGGTCCAAATCGAGCAGGTTTTTGCCTTCATACAAAACCTCGCCCGACATCACTTCGTAACTAGGGTGACCGGCCAGCACCTTCGACAATGTCGATTTGCCCGAACCATTTGGCCCCATGATCGCGTGAACCTCACCGGTTTTAACCTGCAGATTCAGCCCCTTTAAAATCTCTTTGCCGTCGATACCGGCATGTAAGTTTTTTACTTCTAGTAACATATTTTTCTTCAGCCACAGAGATCACAGAGTGCACCGAGCAAGCTCTAGCTATCTCTGTTTGCTCCGTGGCCGATCTATTTCCTTATCCATCTCAAGGCCCGGCACGCCGTACCATTCTTCTGCCAGTGTGTCGCGAACCCACGCGTAACCGTGCTTTTCATAAAGCTCTTTTGCACCCGGTGTGAAGTATGTCGTGTACAAAAAGATGCGCTTGTGCTCGGTGCCGGCGGCATATTCGTCGATAGCCTCAAGTAACTTGTGTGCAATGCCGCGGCCTTGCGCATGGGGTGCGACTGCCATGCTTCGCACATAAAGATCGTTATCCTCGACCGTCACCGAAACCGTTCCGACAATTTCGTCGTCAAGTTCAGCCACCCATTGAGGACCTTCGTCAAATCGAGAAAGGATCTCATCCGGCGTCGACGCGACAACCTCAAATGCTTCCGCCGTATAATGCTCGCGAAGGCGGCCAAATGCCTCGCGAATCACCTGCGAGATCGCCGCCGCGTCATCGCGCTCGGCGAGTCGCACGTCCGCGGCGTCAGGCCGCGACGCTTTTTTCGCCTGTGGCATCGACATAGATCTCACCCTTCATGTACAACGCGGCGTTGCCGCCCATCTTGACGCGATCGTCAATCAACTCACAATAAATTTCGCCACCGCGTTTCGATATCTGCCGCGCGAACAGTTTGGTCTTACCAAGTTTTGCGGCCCAATACGGAATCAGCCGGCAGTGTGACGAGCCTGTAACCGGATCCTCGTCAACGCCGACGGCCGGACCGAAGAAGCGTGAAACGAAGTCGCTACTGGAGCCCTTTGCGGTGACAACGACGGCGTGGGCATCTAAATCGTTCATCGCCCGAAAGTCTGGCGTTATCGCGGCGACATCTGCCTCGGTTGCAAAAAGCGCGACCACATATCCGCCTGCCTCGGTAATTTCGAGCGGCTCGCGGCCAAGTATTTCGCCCAGACCGGGTAGCTCGAACTTCGACGGCGGATACGACGGAAAGTCGAGCACAAACAGATCGTCCTTTCGCTCGACAAATAGATCGCCGCTAATGTGTGAGTGAAACTGAATCTTGTCGCTGTCGTGGCCAACGATCCTGAACACGACATACGCACTCGCCAACGTCGCGTGCCCGCACAACGCAATCTCAACCGTCGGCGTAAACCATTTGATCTCGTACGTGTCGCCGTTCCTGACAAAGAACGCGGTTTCGGCCAGGTTATTCTCCGCAGCGATTCTTTGCATCACGTCATCCGGCAGCCACGCGTCGAGCGGCACGACCGCGGCCGGATTGCCTGCAAAAAGGTCTTTTGTAAATGCGTCAACCTGAAATATCTTAAGCTTCATTAAAACTCCTGTGCTGCGGACATGTCTGTATCAATCCGCTCCTTTTCGTCGCGCCGCCACCTGAGCCAGCCGCGGAAATGCATAAAGAAAAATGTCGAACTGCCGACGATCACGGCGTAACTGCCGGTCAGAAAACCAAATGTCACCCAACTCGCGCTTGCGAGCATAAATATCAGAAACCCGTACTTATTTTTGCTTCCCAGCAAAAACACGCCGGCGAGACCGCAAACCGTCGCGAGCCAATCAATGCCGTAAAACTGAAAGACATTCATCATCTTGTTACAGCGACAACCTCGATCTCGATCTTCGCGTCACGCGGCAGACGCGCGACCTGTACGGTCGAGCGTGCCGGATATGGTTTCTTAAAAAATTTTGCGTAAACCTCGTTCATCTTCGCAAAATCGTTCATATCGGCGAGAAAGACCGTCGTCTTTACCGCGCTGTCGAGGCTGCTGCCCGCCGCCTTCAAAACTGCCGCGAGATTCTTGAGCACCTGTTCGGTTTGCTCCGTGATGCCGCCCTCGACTAACGTGCCGGTCTTCGGGTCAGTTCCAATTTGACCTGCCGTGTAAACAAAACCGTTGGCAATGATCGCTTGCGAATACGGCCCGATCGCCTTCGGCGCATCGGGAGATTCGACAGCACGCTTGGCAATCGTCTGTGCATTAGCACCGATTGCCATCGCAAAGAAAAGTACGCCAAGTATTCTAAATCTCATTCTCTGTGCCCTCTGTGGCTATTCTCCCGTCGCCGCGATCGCCTGTATCTCTATCTTCGTATCAAAATGCAGATCCTTTACCGGCACGATCGCTCTCGCCGGTCGATGCTCGCCCATCACGCGAGCGTAAACTTCGTTGACCTTCGACCACAACTCAATATCCGAAACATAGATCGTCATCTGTAAAACGTTGCTTAAATCACTGCCCGCTGCTTTCAGAACCGCCTCAACATTCCTCAGCGCTAGTTCCGTCTGCGTCTCAATGTCACCGGCAAACGGCTCGCGCGAAACCAAATCCATCGGCAACTGCCCAGAAACATAGATCAAGCCGTCGTGCTCAATGCCCGGTGAATAATGGCCTTTTGGTTGCGGTTGGTTTTGCGGGTGGATCGATCTCACAATATTTTTGCCACAGAGTTCACAGAGAACACTGAGGTTTCTCGGTCACCTCTGTGTTCTCTGTGGCTAAAGTCACCCAACACTTCCCTCAAGTTTCAATCCCAACAGCTTCGTCGCCTCGACCGCATATTCCATCGGCAGCTCGCGGAAAACTTCTTTGCAGAATCCGTTTATGATCAGCGAGACTGCGTCCTCCTGCGAGATGCCGCGCTGTTGCAAATAAAACAATTGCTCCTCGCTGATCTTCGATGTTGTCGCTTCGTGCTCGACCTTGGCTGTGTTGTTCATCACCTCGATGTACGGGAACGTGTTCGCCTCGCTGTGGCCGCCGATGAGCATCGAGTCGCACTGCGTATAGTTACGCGCGCCCGTTGCCTTTGGCATTACCTTTACAAGTCCGCGGTAAGAGTTGTTCGACTTACCCGCTGAGATTCCTTTTGAGATGATCGTCGATTTTGTATTTTTGCCGAGGTGGATCATCTTTGTGCCCGTGTCAGCGATCTGCGCGTTGTTCGTCAGCGCGACCGAGTAAAATTCGCCGATCGAATTGTCGCCCTGCAAGATGACTGACGGGTACTTCCAGGTGATCGCGCTGCCGGTCTCGACCTGCGTCCACGAAATTTTTGAGTTAACACCGCGACACGCGCCGCGCTTTGTGACGAAATTGTAAATACCGCCCTTGCCCGTCTCGTCGCCGGCGTACCAGTTCTGCACGGTCGAGTATTTGATCTCGGCGTCATCGAGCGCAACCAACTCGACGACCGCGGCGTGAAGCTGATTCGTATCGAACTGCGGCGCCGTGCAGCCCTCGTTATAGGCGACATAACCGCCTTCTTCTGCAACGATTAGGGTGCGTTCGAACTGTCCTGATTCCTGCGTGTTGATGCGAAAATATGTCGAAAGCTCCATCGGACATCTCACGCCTTTCGGTATAAAAACGAACGAGCCGTCCGAGAAAACCGCAGAGTTTAGCGCCGCGTAGTAGTTGTCGTTAACCGGAACGACAGAGCCGAGATACTTCTGGATCAGTTCGGGATAGTTGGCCACGGCCTCGGTGAACGAGCAGAATATCACGCCGGCCTCGAGCAGCTTTTTCTTATAGGTTGTTGCGACAGACACGCTGTCGAAGACCGCATCGACCGCCACGTTCGCGAGCATTTTCTGTTCGGTGATCGGGATGCCGAGCTTCTCAAATGTCCGCAGCAATTCCGGATCGACCTCGTCTAGGCTCGCTTTCGACGGCTTTTGCTTTGGCGCCGAATAATACGAGATGTTTTGAAAATCGATCCGCGGATAATCAAAGTTTGCCCAATTGTCCGGCTCGGTCATCTTCAGCCAGTTGCGATACGCCTTTAGCCGAAACTCGAGCATCCACTCGGGCTCGTTCTTTTTCGACGAGATCAGACGCACCGTGTCTTCGCTCAGCCCCTTCGGGATAACGTCCGACTCAATGTCCGTGACAAAGCCGTATTTGTATTCGCGATTTGTAAGTAATTCTGCTGCTGTTGACATGGTTTTTTTAACGCAAAGTCGCCAAGACGCTAAGTCGCAAAGAAGACAAGTATGACTAAGCTCCTGCTTTAATTTCTTTCATTACTTTGCGTCTTTGCACCTTCGCGTCTTTGCGTTGAAATTCTCCTTTCAAATTCTTTGTGGCTCAATGGTTCGATGAATGCCCTGTATCGAATGAAACATTTCATCGACCGAGCGCTCGCTGCCCACAAGCTGTGCCAATGTTATCTGCGAGAGCGCGTTCTCGACGATCTCGTGCAGGCCGACGATCACCGGGCGGATGCCGCAGTCGCCCTTATGCACGCACGAATCGAGCACGCCCGTGTAACTGTCGCAGTGCTTGTTGATCACCTCTTCGCCCAGCACCTTTATGATCTCGCTCAAGCGAATGTCCCGCGCGGGTCGAGACAACACGTAACCTCCCTTGGTTCCGCGTGTCGAGCTGACAAACCCCGCTTTGTTCAAAAGCCACATCAGCTTGCCTGCATTTGCCGTCGAAATGCCCTCGCGCTGGGCGATCTGCGGCAGCGTCAACGACTCGCCATCGGCCAAGGTCGCGAGCTGTACGAGGCATCGCAGGCCATATTCTTCTTGTGCCGAAATCTTCATAAACTCAACTCGGACAATGATTTTGCCGATTCCCGTAAGCCAAATCATCTCAAATCATTACTTTTGTGTCAAGATTATGAGGAAGTTTCAACGCAAAGTCGCAAAGGCCGCCGAGATGCAAGAAAATCGATTCGCTTTACCTCGCGTCGTTGCCTCTCTGCGTTTTTGCTTTAATTGAATTTTTGGCGAATCCGCACCGCGCGTTCGATAAGATCGACATTTTCGAGGATCTTCAGCCGCAGGTCGTTGTCAAGACTCGGGTTGTCAGCGAGGAATTTGTTGACGATTGATAGCGCTTCTTCGCTGCGCTGGCCGCCGATGAACGCACCGAGCCACCCGTTGACGAAGAATATCTTTCGACTTCGTTTGTGGTTTGGCAGTTCCTGCAAGGCCTTTTGAAGATACGGCAAAGTCAGCTCGCTGTGGCGGATCGAGTTCCACGGCCCAAATGCGGCCTCGATCCAGCTTTCGCTGATGTCTTTATTGTTCACAAAATCGTTCCAATACTTTGCCTTGTTCTCTGCCGTAGCGAAGCCAGCCCGCGCCGCATATGCATATCGCTTTGCGTCATCGCTCGTCTCGGTTTTTTCAAGCTCGGCGAGTAACTTGAGCGCGTCCGGGTCGCCCGAAACCGCCAGCCGCGTGACGATGTCGAACTTGTCCTTTGTGCGAAGTGCGGGAAGGGCGAATTTCGAACTTCCCGCGAGAATGTCCTTCAAATTTTTCTGAGCCTTTGCGCTCGAGGCCAAATTCAGATAAGCACGGTAGAATGTGATGCGCCTCTCGACGGTTTTGGCATTGGCGATGCGCTCTTCGAGAATCTTTTCGAGATCCGGTGTGATTCGTTCACGCTGAGTGTCGTTCAAATAGTAGTTCACTGCGATCGAAACTCTACTCAAAATTGACTGAATAGTACCTTCATCTTCTTCAGACTTAATGTCGTCAATAACCAGCTTTACATAATCTTTTGGGTTTAATTCATTTTCTCTAACCGAGTCCCAAAGTGATCCCCACATCATCGAGCGCAAAAAATCGTCTCTTTCGCCCTTCGCCAAATGTCGACTAATTATGAGATCACGCGACTTCGAATCAAGCAGAAATAACCCATAGCCGTAATCTCCAAAATTGGAAAATACGAAAACAGGAGTTGGCGCTATGTATGTCCGCCGAGGATCGATGAACGCAAATCCGACTGTATTAATCGGCAGAGTGACATTTCTGTCTTCCGCGGTTATCTCCTGGAAAAATCTATTAAGGGAGTGATCGTATAGAAGTTTGAAGTGCATTTTCCAAACATTCTGAGTTCCCAAGACATCTTGTTGTGTGTAAATGATTGACGACACTCCCATTGTTTGAACAGTGGGTGGGCCTTGGGGCATTGGAGAGCTACCGCCACGCAATTCGATTCTGAACTTCGGCAATCCTCGTTGTTTCACCCAAACATTCGCCCAGTCGTCTAAGTCCTTTCTCGATGCCGTTTCAAATTCGTTCACCAGATCTTCCCAACCGGCATTCGCGTACTCGTGCTTCTTCAAAAACGCTCGGACCGCTTTTTGGAATGCGTCTTCTCCGAGATAGAACTCTGCCTGCCGCAGGAACGCCGGGGCTTTGTTGTAAACGATATTGCCGTAGGCACTTTTTGCGGCCGACAAATTATCTATCCGCTGGTAGATCGGCGTAGTGCCACGTGTCGAGTCGGTCTGGTAGGCGGCTTGTTTGACACGTTCGTAGAAGACCTTCCAGGCGTTCGCTTCGGGCATCACTTTTTCCAGTGCTTTGTAAGCAGCAAATGTCGCAAAGCCCTCTTTCAGCCACAGGTCGTCGAACCATTTCATCGTCACGGTGTCGCCAAACCACTGATGCGCCGCCTCGTGAAAGATCAGGTTTGCACGCGAGATGTGGTCGCTCTTTGTCGGTTCCTGCGGAAAGATGATGGCCGATTCGCGTAAAAAAGTCGCTCCGGCGTGCTCCATCCCGCCAAACGGGAACTCGGGTATCAAGACCAGATCGTACTTAGGAAACGGAAATTTGTAGTCGAAGTATTTTTCGAGAAACTTGATGCCTTCGCGGTTCAGCCGAAAGATTTCTTCGGAATGGGGCGTAAATTTTTGTTCCTGAGACTGGCGAACATATATTCGGTAAACGTCTTTTCGTGGTTCGTACACGGTGGAGGTGCCGTTGTCATAGTAAGTTGTTCGAGATATCTTTTCGCCGCCGGAGTCCTTTTCAAAGTATTCGACAAAATTCCCCGCAGCAAAGCTGAACAGATATGTGCTGATCGGCAGCGTCTCTGCAAATTCGACGCTATGAACGCCGTCTCTGCCAAAAAATTCACCTAGTTTTTGAGTATTACTGATAACGTTTCGGGAAGACAGCTTTTTAAGACTCACGAACAGCTTAAACTTCGCCTTCAGATCCGGCTGGTCAAACACCGGAAACGCCGTGCTCGCGTCACTGGGTACAAAGAGCGAATAGACGTATTCCGAGCCGTCCTCTTTGTCGATGTAACGCGTGATCGCGGAGCCACTGGTCAGGATCGGCGAGGTTAAATCGAGCTTGATGACGTTCTCGCCGAGGACGACGCCGTCGCGGAAGATTAGGTGTTCGTTGGATTCTTCGTAGCCGCGATCGGCTATCGCCCTTGCTGACGCGCGGGCTTGTGCACTTTTGTCGCCAGCTTGAGAAAAGAGGTATGTTGCGCCTCCGGATCCGACTTGAGCACCAGGTTGCGAAAGCCCGCGCGTAAGCAAGGGCGATACACTCAACACAACCCCGTTAAGGCTTACATTCGAGATCGTCGATTTTTCTTCGTGGCCTTTTATTCGCCGCCAGTCGAGAATAATCGGTATGTCCGTCACGCCCGAGGAACCGGCGTTTGTAGGCGAGGGCGCCTGCGTTCCGGCCGATACGTTGACCCGTATTTCCATGCTGCCCTTGAGCACGGGCGACATCTTTTCGAGCGTCAGGTTCAGCTTGTAACGAACGTTGCCGTAATGCGCGGCGCGCCATTTTGCCAGGTCGTGCGAAACGCCTGGCTCAATTGTCGGAACTTGCGAAAAGGCTGCGACCGCCAACACGAGGGTCAAAATGAATGGTCGGAACGCCATAAGACAATTATTCACCACAGAGACACAGAGTGCACGGAGAAATAACCCGAAATATTGATCTCAGCGTTCTCTGTGTCCTCTGCGGCTAAAAATTATAGATTGAAGTTAAAACTAACGTAGCCGATCGCCTTTACCGGCTGGCCGTCGCGAACGAAGGGCTTGAACTTCCACTTACGGATCGCGTCTTTCGCCGCCGACTGCAGCATCGGTGGACCGCTGGCTTTTTGGACCTCGGCGACGTCGCCGGTCTCGTTGATCGTCACATCGACACGCACTATGCCCTTGGTTCTTAGCGTCTTTGCGGCCGGCGGATAAACGGGCGAAGTCTGTCTTGTCGCAAACGGGATGAGCGAACCTGCGTCGACAGGCGAGGTGTTTTTTGCCACGTCGGTTTTCGGCGTTTCAGCAACGGGTTTGGGATCCGCTTTAACCGGTGCCGACGGAACGACGATCGGCGTGTCGATCTTTGCGACGATGGGTTCGGCGACCTTTTTCTCTACAGGCTTGGGCTCGGTGTTGGTTATCTCCGTGGGTTTTGTTTCGATCGGCGGCGGCACATTGTTGGTCGCTACTAACTCGGGCGTGCCGCTCATCGGCGTTTCGGTCACAGCGCTAAGCACAACCTTGCCGTTTGTGGCAACCTGTTCGCGCATGTCGGCGATCTGCTCTTTCCACAAACGAGCGTCGTAATCGTCACGAGCGAGCATCGTGCGCGAGCTGGTTGCTTCTTCTAACAATGCGATCGCATCCGCCGATCTCGCTGGTGTTTGGCTGATATCTTTTGACTGAGTAATGACGAGCTCGAGTGTCTCGCGCATCTTCTCGAGATCGTTTAGCGCCTCGAGCGGCAACGTGCGATCCGCGACATTCAAACCGAGCGAGCGATAACGCTCGGCCCGAAGGCGTGCTCCGTTGATGATCTGACCGGCGACGGCTGAGTAATTCGCTGCGGCGTTCGGCTTTGTAGTTTTTTGTTGAGCGTAAAGTTGATTTAGAAAATCCTGAGCACGTTTGTAGTCGCCGAGTTCGAGATAGCTGTTCATCAGCAGCACGCTCGTGACCGATTGAACAGCGGCGTCGGCCGACTCTTTGCGAATATTCTCGAGCTCGTAGATCGCCGCGTTGTAGTTGCGAACAGCGATGTAGGCTTTTGCCTTTGAGATGCGACCGCGCATCACATCTCCGGACGTCGGCCCTTGTACCGGTGCGGTTGTGGCTGTGGTGGGCGATGGCGAAACCGTCTGCGCCTCGGCGGCGGCGGTGAGCAAACTTATAAAAACAAATAAAACACCAAAAGCTGAAGAGTACAACTTACTGACATTTAACGGCATTCTTTTCCTCCTTTTGTGAGTTGAATTGTCCGTAAAGGTCAAGCGAACTCGCCCCGCAAGGCTCACTCTAACGACCCGAACACAAAAGCCCGCGCAACTTTCAACAAATCATCAAATCGAGCCGTTTCAAGCTCGCCAAATCAGTTACGCAAACTTTTGATGATTTTATCGCGGTACGCGTTAGCAGTCCTTTTTATAACATTTTCGTTTAACGTGAGCAAACGGCGGTTGAGCATGACAACGCGGCCGTCAATGATGACGGTGCGGACATCGGACGCTTTTGTAGCGTAAACGAGGTGCGAATAGACGTTGAAGAAAGGAGTTTGATGCAGGCCATCGAAATCGACTATCGCGATGTCGGCGCGTTTTCCGACCTCGAGCGAGCCTATGATGTTGTCGAGATGCAGCGCGCGCGCACCGCGGATCGTCGCCATCTCGAACGCGGCTTCGGCAGGCAAAGTTTTGGGGTCGTTGGAGATGAGCTTGTGCAGTTTGGCGGCAAGGTCCATCTCTTCCCACATGTTGAGATCGTTGTTCGACGCGGGCCCGTCGGTACCGAGGCCGACGGCGATGTCGGCCTGAAGCATCGCAGGGATCGGCGCGACGCCCGAGGCGAGTTTCATGTTCGAGGTCGGGCAATGCGCCGCGCCAACGCCACGGCGTTTGTAGATATCGATCTCATCCGCGGTTAGCCAGACGCTGTGCGCGGCGATCGTGCGGTTTGAGAGAAAGCCGATCTCGTCCAGGTACTTGACCGGCGTGTTGCCGTATTGTTTGAGAATGTCATCGCGTTCTTTTTTTGTTTCGGCGACGTGGATGACGACCGGCGAGTTAAGTCTATCGGACTGCGCTTTTATCTTTTTGAGATCCGCGGTCGGCAGCGTGTATGGCGCGTGCGGTGCGGCAGCCGGCACGATCAACGGATCGCCCTGCCATTTCTTAATGAACCGTTCGGCGTATGCGATACCATCGGCGCTCGTTTTGTTATCGGCGACGGGAAACTGAATGATCGTCTCGCCGAGCACGCCTCGAACGCCCGCGCGCTTTGTTTCCTCAGCGATCGCGTCCTCAAAGTAATACATGTCTCAGTACGTCGTCGTGCCGCCGCGTATCATCTCGGCAAGACCGAGCCGCGTGCCGGCGCGTACAAACGCCTCGTCGACATTCTTCGCCTCGGCGGGAAAGATAAATTTCGTCAGCCAGTCGTTGAGATCGAGATCGTCCGAGATCCCTCGAAACAACGTCATGGGCACGTGCGTGTGCGTGTTTACGAGGCCGGGAATAATAACTTTGCCGGCTGCATTGATCGTGCGTTTTGCCCGCAAACCGTTAAGCGGGATATCGCTCATGACCTCGATCACGCCATTCTTTATGCCAATACTACCGTTTTGAATAATCTCGTGTTTTGGATTCATCGTAACAATCATTCCGTTAACGATGAGCAGGTCGAGTGGACGCTTTGCATCTCGCAATTCCCGCGCAGTAGCCCGGCGGGCATCTGGAAGTCCGAGTTTTGTTATGTACTGGCCAATCCCGGTAGTTGAAAATGTAATTAGAAGAAGGAGGAAAAATCTTGAGGCGATCATAAAACTCTTCATACCATTCTGTATTATTTATTTCGTTCGTTTAATTCGTCGGCATCTATTAGATCTTTCGGACGTCCGACGGCTTTCTTGTTAGCCAGCAAGTCGGGCAAGGCAATAAGATCAACGCTAATATCTTCTACCTGCACTGATCTGCGTCTTGAATAGGCTTCCTCAAAATTTACACCCTTGAGATAGTTAAGTATTTCAATCTTCATCGGTTCGACGCCAATTCGAACGACACTATCGGGTTCGGTAAACAAATCAGCTCTCAATTCGGTCTCTCGGAAACCAAATTCCGCGAGAGCTTTCATCAATCGTCTCGCATTCTCTTGACCACTCGACACGACAACGTCTATATCGCTCGTGGCGCGAATATAACCGTACGCAATGACGGCATAACCGCCGAGCAACATATATTCAACCTTGTGCTCGTTTAAATATTCGAATAGTTCTTTGAAGTCTTGCGGTAGCTCTAGCTCCATAGGCTATTCTCCTTAATCGTTCTGCCTGTTGAAAGCGCTCTTTAAGAGATGCATTCTTCCAATACTCGATCTCTTCGTCTTTCTTTTCAGCTATCGGCACGACTCGTATCTTAGTCTTGTCCAATCGAATTTCGGGAATATCTGTACGTTCTTTCATTCTCAAAAAATATCTGAGTCAACTTCATTTTACTTCAAAAACTTCGTATCAAAAGCCCTTGGCAAAAGGTCGCGCATTTGAACGGTTTCGGCCTTGCCGCTGAGGTTTGCAAAAACCACGGGAATGTCACCGCCGAACTCCCAAATGATCTGTCGGCAGACGCCGCATGGCGGTGTGAGTTCCTCGGTGTCGGCAACGACGGCGATCTTTACGATCTTGCGTCGTCCTTGCGAGATCGCTTTCCAGATCGCGACGCGTTCGGCGCAGACTGTAAGGCCGTAACTTGCTGATTCGACATTGCAGCCCGAGATTATTTCACCGTCGTCGGTCTCGAGCGCCGCGCCGACGCGAAAATCTGAGAACGGCGCATATGCGTTCTCACGCACGTCTCGGGCCGCCTCGATCAATTCTTTATCAGTGTGTTCCATCAAAATTATTTCGCCGCCTTTTTTTCTTCCGCGAGCTTCTCACGTACGAGGCCGCAGAGGAATTCGATGCTCACGTGCGTCTGACCGCCTTCAGGAATGATGATGTCGGCGTGTCGCTTCGACGGCTCTACAAACTCAAAGTGCATCGGCCTGACGGTTCGATAATATTGCCCGATAACCGATTCGACGGTGCGTCCGCGCTCTGTTATATCACGCTGAAGGCGACGTATAAATCTGATATCGTCAGGCGTATCGACATACACGCGCACATCGAGCATGTCCAGCACGCGTGTCTCTGTAAAGATCAAAATGCCTTCGACGATGACGACGGGCCTCGGCTCGATGATCTCGATCTGATCGCTTCGTGTATGAGACTTAAAATCGTAGAGCGGCATTTCGACCTGCAGGCCCTGCTTTAGCCTACGAATGTGATTGACGAGCATGTCGCTGTCGATCGAGTCGGGGTGATCGAAATTTGCCTGGTGACGCTCGTCGAGCGGCATATCGGCAAGGTTGCGATAATACGAATCCTGCTCGATGAGCACGACCTTTTTAGCGCCGACCGCGTCGACGATCGCACGCGCAATAGTCGTTTTTCCCGAACCCGTTCCTCCGCAAATGCCGATGATCATATTTTGATTCTAACAGGATGGACAGGATTAGCAGGATGGCGAGTCGTAAGAAAAGTCTCTCAACATCCTGTCTATCCTGCTTATCCTGTTCTAATTTATCTTTCGGACAATTCTCCTAAGCAACTCTCCAAAAACCTCTGCGACTCGGGCGCCGGTTTCCATCACCTCGTCGTGATTTATCTTTTCGTCGCTCATGCCCGCCGCTAAGTTCGTTATGCACGAGATCGCGAGCACGCGCATTCCCATGTGACGCGCAGCCGTAGCCTCGGGGACGGTGGACATTCCGACCGCGTCGGCGCCAAAGAGGCGGTACATACGAATCTCAGCGGGTGTCTCATACGTCGGCCCCGAGAGTGCGCAGTAAACACCGCGATTCAGGAAATCGATCTGCTCGCTATCAACGCCGCTTTCAAATCGCTCTTTTGAGATCGCAGCGGCTTCCTCGTCGGCGATCCGGTGAAACTCGCGATCGTAAACCTCGGTCATGTCGGGAAAGCGCGGGCCGAATCGCGTGTCGTTCGCGCCTCGTAGCGGATTCACGCCCATGCAATTGAGGTGATCGGTGATAAGCATGAGGCTGCCGGGCAGCATGTCAGAGTTCAAACTGCCGGCGGCGTTTGTGAGAATTAGATTTTTTACACCCATCAAGCCAAACGTGCGCACGGGCAGCGTGACCTGCTCCATGTCGTAGCCTTCGTAGTAATGAAATCGCCCTTGCTGAACCATCACCGTAACGCCGCCGATCTCACCGATCACAAGCTGCCCGGCGTGTCCCTCGACAGTCGAGCGGACAAATCCCGGGATCTCGCCATAGGGAATTCGAATTGCATTCTGCAGCCTGTCGGCAAACGCACCCAGACCACTGCCGAGGACGATGACTGTCTTTACATCGCCCGAAAATTTAGTTTTTAAAAAAGCGGCTGCCTCCGCAGCCTTCTCATACGACATAGATCTTGTTGTCGAAGCTAGTTCTCTTTTCTGTATGGAATGCCGAGCGCTTTCGGCGCGCGTGACAGGCCGATAAAGCCCGCAAGCACGATGATCGTCAGCACGTACGGGATCATCTCGATAAACTGAACCGGTATATCCTCGCCATTGATCTTTGCCCACGACGCACCTTGGATTTGAACAACGGCCGCCTCGGTAAAACCGAAAAAGAGACACGCAAGCAGGACAGGAACCGGTTTCCATTTTGCCAGGATAAGGGCGGCCAGTGCGATAAATCCGCGACCGGCGGTCATCTGTTTTGTAAACAACGATGATTGTCCTGTCGATAGATAAGCTCCACCGGCTGCCGCCAAAATGCCCGAGATAATGACCGCAACGTATCGCAAGCGTATGACGTTCACTCCCGCTGCATCCGCCGCCGCCGGATTCTCGCCGACCGAGCGCAGCCTCAGACCGAACGGCGTTTTGTAAACGACATACCAGACGACGGGCACGAGCACGAGCGCCAGGATCGTCCCCCACGACAGGTTGTTCGTTAGCATCGGCATCTTTTGCTCGATCGGTATCTGCGGTGTCGAGCCCGTCGAATCATAGATCACGCCGCTGATAAGCGCCGGCAAGCCGATCATCAGGAAATTTATTGCCATGCCGACAACGACCTGGTCCGCCTCGAACTTGATACAGGCGACAGCATAGATCGCGGCAAGAATCGCCCCGGCCATCAGGCCTGCAAGGAAACCGAGATACGGACTCCCGGTTTGAAGCGTGAAAACCGCCGCCGTAAAAGCCCCGCAAAGCATCAGCCCCTCGAGAGCGATGTTGATAACGCCCGATCGCTCTGAAAACAGACCGCCGAGCGCCGCAAAAATGAGGGGCGTCGCCGATCGCAGCGTCGCAAAAAACAATGAAAATATAATTGCTGCTTCCATTACTTTGCCTTGCCCCGTCGCGAATAAACCTGTAGACACGCGACAAACAAGATAATTATCGCCTGCAAAACCCAGCCGAGATCCTTCGAAACATACCGCGTGAAAGCATCAACAAAGATCTCACCGCGCAGCAGCACGCCAAAAAAGATCGCGGCGATCAAAACGCCAAGCGGATGATTGCGCCCGAGCAGCGCGACCGCGATCCCCAAAAATCCCCAGTCGGCCGAGAAGCCCGATTCGAAATGATGACGCGTGCCCTGAACCTCGCCGATGCCAACCATCCCGGCGAGCATGCCCGAGATCGTCATCGCAAGAATTATCTGCTTTTTCGGCGAGATGCCGCCGTACTCGGCTGCCGAAGGATTTTCGCCAACCGCACGCAGTTCATAGCCCCATTTCGTTTTCCACAAGAAAACAAAAACCGCTACGCACATCAGCAGGGCAAGTAGAAACGCGACGTTCAGCGGAACGTCATGCGGGATGAATGTCAAAAATTGATTTAGCCTCGGGATCTCGGCTGCGTGACCGATCTCGGCGGTGCGCTGGATCGGGTCGCCCGGCATCTTGAACCAATACTGCGTGAAATAACCGACAAGCGCGATGCCGATAAAGTTCAACATGATCGTGTTGATGACCTCATGCGAGCCAAATTTTGCTCTTAGCACGCCGGGTATCGCGCCCCAGATGCCACCGGCGAGTATCGCCGCCAGCATGCACATTGGAATCAACAGAACCGCCGGAAGATCGGCAAAAGCAGTTCCCTCGCCAACGACCTTTGTCGCGACGCCGCCGAACTTCAGTCCGACCCACGCGGCCGCAAACGCGGCAACATAAAGCTGGCCTTCGGCACCGATATTCAATAAACCGCAGCGAAACGCAACCGCAACCGCCAGGCCAGTAAATATCAAGGGCGTTGCATAGTGCAGCGTCCAGCCGATATCGCGAATGGAGCCAAACGAGTTTGTGAGCAGCAGCGAGTATGCCGTTATCGGGTTGTCACCGATGAGCAAAATGATGATGCCGCCGACGATAAAGGCCGCGACCACAGCGACGAGCGGCCATAAGATCTCTCGAAAGATATTCATTTACATCAATTTATAACGGAAACTGCTTGATTTAATATACCCGACTCTCAGCCAACTGTCATCTGGAAAATTAAAAAACGGCAGAATTCATGAGGAGTTTAGTGCTTGACAATCATACACTCAGATTTTATTATGCTTGTGGACTAAGTAATTGGTCCCAAGATACAATTTTGGAGGTAATTTTATGATGAACATAGTGAGATATGACCCATTTCGTGAAATTCGTAGTCTTCAAAATGAGGTAAATCGCCTTTTTAGCGGCGTTACCTCGGATCGCGAGGATTTCCTCGGCGGCGAATGGCTGCCGAAAGTAGACGTTTTCGAGAACAAGGACAATCTGGTTCTTGAAGCCGAACTGCCGGGCATGAAACGTGAGGATTTCGAACTCTCTTTCGAGAACAATGTGCTGACGCTCAAGGGCGAACGCAAATTTGAGAAGAAGGACGAGGGCGACAACTATCATCGCGTTGAACGCGGCTATGGCTCGTTTACCCGCTCGTTCACGTTGCCGCAGACCGTGACGGCTGAGGGGGCAAACGCGGAGTTCGAAAACGGCGTGCTTCGAGTCAGCTTGCCAAAACGCGAGGAGACAAAGGCACGCAAGATCGAAGTCACCGGTGGAAACGCGGGCGCTAAGACGATAGAGGCAGCCAAGACGGCCGGCAAATAGTTACCAGGCAGTTTAGACAGGATGGTCAGGGTAAGCAGGATTATCCGATCCTGGCCATCCTGTTCGACTTTTCTCACGTTTCGCTAATAGCAGTTTGGGAATAGGATAGAGGTATGAGATTCGACAGATTTACGATCCGCGGCCAAGAAGCCGTGCAAGAGGCGATCGGCGTCGCTGAGAAAAATGAGAATCAGCAGGTCGAGCCGGAACATCTGCTCGTCGCAATGCTTGAGCAAAAGGAAGGCGTTTTGCGTCCGATACTCGGCAAGGTCGGCGCGAACGCACAGACAATCGAAACCGAGATCGAAGCTGCGATCGCAAAGTTTCCAAAGGTTTCCGGCGGCCAGCAGTATTTTAGTTCACGCACAAACACCGCATTTCAGGATGCACAGAAAGAGGCCGAGAAGATGCAGGACGAGTACATCTCGACCGAGCACTTACTGCTTGTCATCGCCGCGGAAAAGACGGGCGACGCGGGCCGGATCTTGCGCGGCGCAGGCGTCAGCCGCGACGATCTCGAGAAGGTAATTACCGATATGCGCGGCGGTTCGCGTATTACCGATCCGAACGCGGAAGAGAATTTTCAAGCCTTAGAGAAGTACGCACAAGATCTGACCGAACGCGCTCGCAAAGGCAAGCTCGATCCCGTGATAGGCCGTGACGACGAGATTCGCCGCGCGATACAGATCTTGTCGCGACGCACAAAGAATAATCCGGTGCTTATTGGCGAGCCCGGCGTCGGAAAAACGGCGATCGTCGAGGGTCTCGCTCAGCGCATCGTCTCAGGCGACGTCCCGGAAACGCTTAAGAACAAAAAACTTGTAAGCCTGGATCTCGGCTCGATGCTCGCCGGTGCCAAGTATCGCGGCGAGTTTGAGGACCGTTTGAAGGCGGTCCTAAAAGAGATCGAAAAAGCCGAGGGACAGATCATCCTCTTCATCGACGAGATGCATACGCTTGTCGGCGCCGGTGCGAGCGAAGGCGCGATCGACGCGTCGAATATGCTAAAACCCGCGCTTGCACGCGGCACGCTGCGAGCCGTTGGTGCAACGACGCTTGGCGAATATCAAAAATACATCGAGAAGGACAAGGCGCTCGAGCGCCGCTTCCAGCAAGTTTATGTCGGCGAGCCTAACGTCGAAGATACGATCGCGATCTTGCGCGGGCTTAAGGAACGATACGAAGTTCACCACGGCGTTCGCATAAAGGACGCGGCAATCGTCGCGGCGGCTACGCTTTCGCATCGTTATATCACCGACCGCTTTTTGCCGGACAAGGCGATCGATCTGATCGACGAGGCCGCGTCGCGTATACGCATTGAGATAGACAGCTTGCCGCAGGAGATCGACGTTCTTGAGCGAGAGATCTTGCAGCTTGAGATAGAACGTCAGGCGCTGACACGCGAAACTGACGAAAAATCAAAGGCTCGCCTTGACGACATCGAGAAACGCATTGCCGATCTGAACGAAAAATCGTCGGCGATGAAAGCCAAGTGGCAATCCGAAAAAGAAGAGATCGAAAAGATGCGCGAGGCGAAAGAGCAACTGGAGCAGGCTAAGCTCGAACTCGAACAAGCGCGTCAGGCCGGCGATCTAACAAAAGCTGCCGAAATTCAGTACGGACGCATTCCGGAGATCGAAAAGCTCCTCGAGACCGAGCAACAGCGTCTGAGCGATCTGCAGAAAGACGGTGTTTTTCTGAAGGAAGAAGTGGACGAAGAGGACGTCGCTGAGGTCGTCGCGAAATGGACGGGCGTGCCCGTCTCGAAAATGCTCGAGGGTGAAATGCAGAAGCTCATTCAGATGGAGAGCAATCTTGCGCGTCGCGTGATCGGTCAGGACGAAGCTCTCGAAGCTGTTGCAAACGCTGTACGCCGCGCCCGCGCAGGCTTGCAGGATCCAAACCGTCCGGTCGGCTCGTTTATCTTTCTCGGACCCACCGGCGTCGGCAAGACCGAGACGGCGCGAGCGTTGGCTGAGTTTCTATTTGACGACGAACGAGCACTTGTCCGGCTCGACATGTCCGAGTATATGGAGAAGCACGCCGTCGCCCGTATGATCGGCGCACCGCCGGGATACGTTGGCTATGACGAGGGCGGCCAGTTGACCGAGGCCGTGCGTCGGCGTCCGTATTCGGTCGTGCTTTTTGACGAGATCGAGAAGGCTCACCCGGACGTTTTCAACGTGCTGCTGCAAATTTTGGACGATGGCCGGCTGACCGACAGCAAGGGCCGCGTCGTAGATTTTAAGAACACGGTTTTGATAATGACGTCGAATCTTGGCTCGCGTGAGATACAGTCTGCCACTGAGAATCCGCTTGCCGATCGCGATATAAAGACCGATGTGCTTCAGGTGCTGCGCGATCATTTCAAACCCGAGTTTCTGAATCGCATCGACGACATTGTCGTATTCATGCAGCTTGGGCGCGAACAGATCGCGTCGATCATCGACATTCAGCTCGAGCGTCTGCGAAAGTCGCTCCACGAACGCGGGATCACGCTCGAACTCGATGATTCGGCCAAGGAACTGCTAGTCGCCGAGGGTTACGACCCCATTTACGGAGCACGGCCGTTAAAACGCGCGATTCAGTCGCTGATACAAAATCCGCTCGCGGTAAAATTACTGAGCGGCGAAGTCGCAAGCGGCCAGACCGTGCGCGTTTCGGCTGAGAACCGCGAAATAATATTCACGCCCTCAGTCGAATACAAGGCGGAGGCAACTAGAACTTAGCCCTTTGATTATTTCGTGTCGCTAAGAGGAAATAGCCAATGATTGTTGTTGACACAGCCAAAATAATACTGGGGATAAATATTTTTGGGAGTCTCTCCATGTTTCCCATCCCTATTCCTATTATTGAATACTGTATGAGACAGAAAATCCAAATACTTTCCGCTTTGATTAACTGGACAAAGCCGCGCGCTAACGAGTATTGTCTCTCACTATCTTCTGGTTGAATTGGCCAAGGATAATTGAACTTTTCAGGAAAAAAGCTCAGTGAAGTCAATCCAACATACGAAACGGCACTAAGCCCTAACAACATTAGAAGATCAAGCTTACTACCTTCAAAATCGTTTTGACCAGAGAAATCAAAATGCACTGGAAAGTATTCTGGCAAGGGTCTCCATGCAATAACAAGAACACCGATCTGAATGACTAATCCCAGAATTGCGATGATTTCTAACAAGATATTCAAAACCGAAAATCTATTACTTTTCATAACTATGCTTGTCGAACCTCTGATGAGGTTTTCAACTGAATAAACGACCCAGCTGATAAAAACATGCGTTCAAAGAAGACGAATCCGCAGTCAAACGGTCGTAAGTAAAGTATTAGCGCGG
The DNA here is from genome assembly GCA_046154245.1 of Pyrinomonadaceae bacterium. Lineage (GTDB taxonomy): Bacteria > Acidobacteriota > Blastocatellia > Pyrinomonadales > Pyrinomonadaceae > OLB17. Next base: position 5,425 of record JBJXFZ010000112.1, on the reverse strand, counting down.
CTGTCATTGCTAAACCGAAGCTTATGAGCCCCATTGTCAACGCTATCAGAATATGAAAGGTAATTCCCAGGATCAGGGGAAACTTCCACTTTTCCCTTGGAAGAAAAAGGGCCATAAAGAGGACGATCTCTGTTATCAGCGACAACCAAGTAATAATTGAAACTAAAGGAGTTGTAAATATTGGAGTGAGAAATTTAAGCCAATTTGGCAAACCAATAATCGGATCCGTAAACCAATAATAGAGAATAGTGCCATCTAGCCACTCTTCGCCAGCTAGTTTTGCAGTTGCCGCATGAAAGTAAATAATGCAAACCTGAAATCTAATTACATAAAAAGTCGATATCGATATCAATCTCTTGATAGAGTCTTTGAATGAAAATTCGCGAGGTTCAGAGACTTTATTGCTCCAGTGCCATTTTCTATTATCGAGCAAAGCGATTGGTAAAATCAGTAACGTTAAGACCGACGTAACTTGGTCGCCTCCGTCTACTGTGATTGCCGAGGTTTGAAGGCTAAACGATACCCACCAGTGCAATATCGCGGTATAGCGTGGACGCCAACCAATTAAAACCAGGAACAGAATTCCGATAGCGACCCATCTCGCAATTTCTAAATTGGACCTTAACAGACAGAAAATGCCTATTACGCCTAAATCCTGACAGACTGGAAAGTCTGTGATTCCCGATGCTGGACGAAAGAGTATTTGATTTTGATTTAAGGCTAGGGTGAGTAAGGTGCCTAATGCGAGAAGGGATCTAGCTACACCGTATACATTTGTCCAAGGATAGCGACCTAGTTCCCGTTCAATTACTTTGCCCGCTTTATCTATGGATGAAAACATAAAACATTCATCTTCAGAACTTTTGAGGGCATAATTACAGGTTTTCTTGCTCTGCTCCATGCCCACGGAATCGGTTCTTGTAATACAAATCCTAGATCACCACATAGAGTCGGGTTTGGCATGGTGTTCTCGGCAACGATTGACGGGGTTGTTTCGACATTTAAACAGCTCGAAGGTTGCTGTTTACATTCACCCCAACGGTCTTTTGGGACGGCAGATGTCAGCAGTCCCAATTCTATTCCTTGCGCTCTGCTGTCGCGTTTAAGGCCAAAGACATTCTGCACACTTCCGTTTGGACCTCTGACAACATCTACCCATTCATTGTCACCGTTACGCGCGACGACTGTTAAGTCTTCTTCCCTTGGATTCCTTGTAAAAAACTTCCATCCTTGTGGTATAAGTTGCTGAACTATTCTTTCACCAAAAGGAAGCCGGATAGGGTTGTAGGGCAACGCGGCTCGAACAGACCACCAAAAAACTATGATCCACAACCCCCAAATGGCTATATAAACGAGAGTAATTATTCTCGGATTTATATTGCTTTCATTCTGCATTAGTTAAATTCCGATTGTTAACTAGCAGCGTCCAATTTCTCAGCTATCGTGTCAACGAGTGTTTCCTGAAACAACCTTCCATACGCAGGATCGCCTTCCGTTTCTGAACTGCTAAAGCCGCTTCTACCGCGAGGTCCCCACCGCCATACGGCTAAAGCGACGGCCGCAACCATCACTACAGCAGCAATATCAACCAGAGCAACCCATTTCCAAACGGCAACCGCGACAGCCGCTACACAAACGGCCACGGCGCTACAGGCCATCGCACCTGAATATGTTGAAGAAAATTCTCCGTTTTGATTCATCACTCCCATTGAAATCATGGCTTCACGGGTTTTTTCTCCGGCTTCGACCATAGCCGCCTGTATCCGACTATGGCTTCCGCTCTGCATTTCGGTTCCAAATCTCGCCATGAAATCTGGGTGGTTAGTATTTATATGGGATACAACGCCTTCTTTCATTGCGTCCCAAGCTTTTACTTTCTCCTTCGTGTCTAACTGCTCAGCGACCGAATCGCTCCCCCATACTTCTGGAAGTAACTGGGATACAGGTGCCTCGCCGAATAAGACCCCGCGAAATACTTGCTCACCAGTAAAGGGTTGTGAGGACTGGGCTTGACTGTTAATTGGTAAGCCAAGAAACAAAAGCGAGATTAAAACTGAAACAGCTACTCCTTTGGCTGAAAAATGACTCACATGTTTTTCTTTACACATGGTGTTCATTGGGTTTCCTCCTATGTTAGTGTTATTTTTATCTGGACAGTATTAGTCTATAAAAAAAATTTTAGATATATTAGCCCCGCCCTCTATTTTTGTCAAATCCAATTTCATAGCTTTTATACTTTGCCCTCCGCCGTTACGAACCTTAGAATCTAAGTTAACGATTGAATTTTTCACATAGGAAGAAGATTTTTGTGACAAAAAAGCAACCAGATGAAGAAACGCCTGTAACGTTCAAAGACAAACGCCGATTTAACGACGATGGCGAGTTTGTTGGCGAGAACGAAGATCCCGTTGAACCAGTGAAATCAGCGACTGAGACCGCGCTTGAGGCACAGCTAAAAGGCGAGATCGAACGCCGCGAGGCAGCCGAGGCTAAGCTCATCGGTGTCCAGGCAAAGTTTGAGGAAGCAAAAGGGGCCCTTGAAAAAGAAACGGCCGAGATGCGCGAGCGGCTTAAAAAAACGCTTGACGACAAGGCAAAGCAAGATCAGTTCAACTTTTTGACGACATTGCTCCCGGTGCTCGACAATTTGAATCTCGCAATTCAGGCGAGTGAGACGGACCCGGATGTTTCGCATCTTCGCGACGGTGTCGTCGGCACCGCTCGCTCATTCGAGCAGGCACTGATAAGCGTCGGTGTTGAACCGATAATGTCGGTCGGCGCCACCTTTGATCCTGAACTGCACGAAGCTGTCGATATGAAACCGGTTGACGAGGCCGATGTGGGTAGGATAACGGCCGAATATTCAAGAGGTTACAAGTTTGGCGACAAACTTCTGAGACCCGCCAGAGTGCAAGTTGGCCGCGAAATGGCCGATTCGGCGCTTCAGTAGCCACCTCGAGCATAAATTCGCTTTCCGGCTCTCACGCCAAAATGCTATGATGAGTTTCGGAACAACCTCTCTCACACGCCGGCAATCTGACCTGAGGTTTTAGGGTTTTTATGGCAGACATCGACGCATACAAGGATAAATTCAGCGAAAGCGGACAGCGCATTCTGGAGACTGCATTGGGCGAGTCTAAGAAACGCGAACAAAACTATGTCTCGATCGAGCACATACTCCACGCCATTGCCTTTGAGGAAGAAGATCTTTTTGCATCGACGATGCGCGACCTGTCGGTCGACCCGCGTTCGGTAAAGCTGCTAATCGAAAAGCGAATGGAGAATGGCCGTCAGCACAGCGGCACCGGATATCGCATCGCGCCGGAGACGACTGAGCTGTTCAAACGCGCCATGGATCGAGCACGTTCGCAAGGACGTCGTGTCATCGACAGCGGCGATATTTTTTACGTGCTCTCAAACGACGAGCGCAGTGTACTAAACGAAGTTCTACAAAATCTGGGAGTGCCGTCCGATGAGGTTGCGCAAACTGCGCGCACGCGCATTAAGAAGCGCGAAAAAGAAGAGGAGCGCGTTCGCCAAAAGTACGAGCTGCCGAGCTTTTTGCGCCACTTTGGCGTCTCGATGAATAAGCTCGCGCGCCAGGACAAGATCCCGCCGACCATCGGCCGCGAAAAAGAAATTTTGCAGATGATCGAGATACTCTCGCACCGCGAACGCTCGAATTCGCCGATGCTCGTCGGCGAACCCGGTGTCGGCAAAACGGCGGTTGTCGAGGGCCTCGCTCGTCTCATCGAGCTAGAGCCGGAAAAAGTTCCGGCCCGTTTGCGCGGAGCGCACATTGTGCAGTTGCAGATGGGCGGCCTCGTTGCCGGCACGATGCTGCGGGGAATGTTTGAGGAACGTATCAAGGGCATCATCGACGAGGTCAAGGAAAAGGACCACATCATTCTATTTATCGACGAGGCTCACACTATCATCGGCGCGGGTGCCGCGATGGGCACGACGTCGGATGCGGCGAATATGTTTAAGTCGTCGCTAGCGCGCGGCGAGCTGCGTATCATCGGCGCGACAACGATGACCGAGTTCAAAGAGTACATCAGCGAGGATGAAGCGCTGGCCCGTAGATTCCGCCTCGTTAAGGTTGATGAGCCGACGATTGACGAAACAAAGCTGATTTTGATGGGCCTCAAGTCTCGGCTTGAAAAAAACTACTCGGTCACGATCTCTGACGAAGCGATCAACACCGCGCTTGAGATGTCGCCAAAATATATCCGCAATCTTCACCTGCCCGACAAAGCGATCGGCTGGCTCGACACTGCGTCAGTAAAGGTCGAGATCAACGAACCCGACAAACTCGTCGTCCGGCCAGAGCACATCATCGATGTCATCTCGCAAGAATCGCGTATCCCCAAGGATATGATCTATCGCGACACGTCAGATCGTTTTTCCGCAATGGAAAGCGACCTCGGAAAACGTGTGGTCGGACAGAAGGAAGCTGTCACCGCTGTCGCCGAAAGGCTGCGTCTTAATAAGGGCCCGCTCAAGGATAATCATTACGCGCCTGATGGCGTCCTGCTTTTCCTCGGGCCGACGGGCGTTGGAAAGACTGAGCTTGCAAAAGCCGTTGCCGAGTTTATGTTCGGTGACGAGGCGAAAATGATCCGCATCGACATGAGCGAGTACGGCGAAGGAACCGTCGGGATCGAAAAACTCATCGGTATGCCGCGTGGGATCGTCGGCAGTGAGCGCGGCGGTATCTTGACCGAGCAACTGCGGGACAATCCGTACACCGTTCTACTGCTCGACGAAGTCGAAAAGGCGAATCCGTATCTGATGAACATTTTCCTTCAGGCCTTTGACGAAGGCTGGATCACTGACGGACGCGGTAAAAAAGTGTATCTCTCAGACGCGATCGTCATCATGACGTCGAATCTCGGCAGCGAGAGCTTTAAGCGTTACGAAAAACCGCTCGGCTTTGGCCAGAAAACGCTCGGGGAAGTAAAGCAGATCAAAAACGAAGTGATGAAGGCCGCCGAGACGCGTTTCTCGCCCGAGTTTCGCAACCGCATCGACGAGATCATCGTATTCTCGCCGCTGACAATGGACGAAGTTCGCGAGATCGCAAAACTCTATCTCGCCAACGTCCAGCGCAACATGGAGCGTCAGGGCAAGTCAGTTGAAATTTCGGAGGCCGCTCTTAACCTGCTCACCGAAAAAGGTTTCTCGCCCGCGTATGGAGCCCGCTTTCTAAAACGTCACATCGACCAAAAAGTAAAACTGCCGATCACAAACGACTGGAAGACGGCGATCAAGTTTATCGTCGATGTCGAGGGCGGTGAAATAACGGTCAAACCGGGTGAGATGTTCAGTTTGAACTAAACCTCAATTAAACTCTTTGCATCAAAGGCCTTGGAAGTAACTCACCAAGGTCTTTTTTTCGTGAGGTGATCTATATGAAAATATC
>JBJXFZ010000088.1:0-61158 GCA_046154245.1 Pyrinomonadaceae bacterium | reverse complement strand
ACACTTGGTGATCGAACTTAAACACTTTCTTGGAAAGCAACTGGGAGATTCATGAGAGACCACAGTGATGGGTTAGATCAGCCTCCGTGTTCTCTGTGGTCTCGGTGGCTAATTTCTTAAGGAAATAAAATTGTAAGCGGCCAGACGGGAATGTTTCGAAGTACGCCAAAAGTTAAGAGCACAACCATGGACGCCCACAAGAACTTTGGATGCTTCATCCACATCGGTAACCCCCGTCCGCGAACGGCGAGCATCAGCAGCGAGATCCACAAATAGCCAAAAATAAACGCCCACACGGGAATTAACAAATTAAAATCCAGCGCCGGAATAAAGCGGCCGTGGAACAGTTCATGAAACCCGCGCGTCAATCCGCAGCCCGGGCACGCAAAACCCGTGACCGAAAGCAGCAGACACGCCGGGAAGAAATTTGCCTTTGCCGGATCGAAATACCAAACGGCCGCGGAGCCGCCCGCGATGGTCAACGCACCCGCTGCGGCCGCGATACGTCCCATGGACGTCCCGTTTTGTCCAATAAGCTCCTGTTCTATCTGCATATTATACTCCGGCCATTGTCATGAACATCGCGTCGGTTGCGACCTTACGGTTAATGTTGACGACAAAAGTTTCGCGCATTGTCTCTATGAGTTTCAACCATTCAGCAAGTCTCGTGACGGGAGAATTGTTAGCCAGACCCGAGAGTTCGTCCTCGATATCCGTATTGACGATGCGTGTACTGTCGTTGCTCGTACCAAGCGTCCATACGTCGTGGATGAGCGACGAAAGGATGTCGAGGTTTTCGCTGAAGCTCTCTTTGTGCTTTGCATCGTTTAACTCCTCCGAAATTTTTAGCAGCGATGCCCGGTCGCCGGCTTCGAGCGCGTGACTCAAAACTTCGAGCATTCGGTTGCGGGCGGTGCGAAAAGCGGCAACATCGACCGTGACGGCGCGCCCGATACTTCCACGCGCAACGCGTGCAGCCAGTACGGCCTCATGATGCGAGTATGCTCGCTCTGTTATCAGATATTGTTCGATGTCGCCGGCAGCAACCGGTGCAAACCTCAGAGACTGACACCGCGAGCGAATGGTCGGCAGCAAACTGTCCGGACGTGACGTGATAAGAAAAATGTAGCTGGTCGCCGGCGGCTCTTCGAGAGTTTTGAGAAGTGCGTTCGCGGCATTGTCATTCATTTTCTCGGCATTATCGATGATGAAGAATCTCGCCTTTGCCTCAAAGGGGCGAAAGTTTGCCTCCTTTTCAAGATCGCGGATAGCGTCGACTAGAATAAAGTTCTTATACGGCACGACCGACGCGACATCGCGGTGGTTTGTAAAGAATACGGTCTTAAAATCGTCTTTATTCTTATCGTTGACCGCCGGAATATTCGTTTCCCCGATCCGCCTGCAATTGGCGCAGACACCGCAAGCCTCGTTGTTGTCGGGTTGAGCGGGGCATAGAACGGTTCGCGCTATCTCAAGTGCAAACTGTCGCTTGCCCACTCCTTCCGGACCCGTAAACAAAACGGAATTGGGCAAACGATCGTTTGTGATAAGCCGTTTCAGCGTTTGTTTTGCGGTCGGATTTCCGACGAGTTTCGACAGCATAATAGTTCGGTACAACGAGAATAGTCACAATCGTCGCCCTTCAACCGACGTGCGGACTACGAACACGATTACTTGATCAACTCGGTCACGATATTGTTCACTTCCGCATGAATGTCTTCGATCGGGCGCGCGGCGTCTATTACGCGAAACCGGCCCGGCTCGCGTTTTGCGATACCGAGATAGCACTCACGAACCCGCTGGTAGAAGTCGGCCGTTTCCTCGTCCATGCGGTTCTTTTTTGTGTGATTTTCATCGCGAACGGACATGCGCCGAATTGCCTCCTCCACAGTGATGTCAAAAAAAAGTGTGAGGTGAGGTTTTAAACCGCCGGTAGCAAGTTCGATCACCTGATTCACTTCTTTTTCTGCAAAGCCTCGACCGGCTCCTTGATACGCAAATGTTGCGTCGGCGTAACGGTCCGAGATCACAACGCGCCCTTCCGCGATTGCGGGCTTTATCAAAAACTCGACGTGCTGTGCTCGATCGGCGGCAAATGCGAGAAGCTCGGCCATCGGCGCGACGGTTTCTTCGGTTTCGAGAAAAGCCTCGCGAAGCCGTCTGCCGAGCGGCGTGCCGCCCGGCTCCTGGGTTGTGATCACGTCTATGCCGCGAGAGCGCAAATCGCCGGCCAGCATTCTGAGCTGTGTCGATTTACCGCTGCCGTCGATCCCCTCAAAGGTTATGAATTTACCGCTCAAGCTGATTGCGTAGGAGTCAGGGGCTTACGTTCCTGAGTGATAGTTGAGATCGCGTGTTTGAAGATCAGGACCTCGGCTCCACCGACATCAAGGAGCACCGAAAATTTGTCAAAGCTCTTTATGCGCCCCGCGGCGGTCGCGCCTTGCAGCAGATGTATAACGACATTGAGGCGTTCGCGTCGTGCCGAATTCAAAAATGCGTCCTGGATATTTTGCGCGGCTTGTTTGTCCATCACTTCTCCTAGCTCTCCTAAAGTTATTTGCCGCCAATTATAGCAAATTAGAGGTCTTAATGCAGAAGCCCGGTTTTTTGCAGAAGCCCGCACGAAGTAAGGGCGCTCGTTAATCTGATCGTGAACAAAATGCCCGGAACTAGCTCACCGCTGTAAGGGCCCTTACTTCGTGCGGGCTTCTGCTACGGCTTGCCAGAGCGTGTTTTGGGTAGCGATTTGGTCGCCAAAACCATCGAGCCAGACGGCGTCACGCTCGCTGCGAAACCACGTAAGTTGTCGTTTTGCGTAGTTACGTACGTCTTGCTTAGATCGGTCGATCGCGGACTCGAGGCTTCGCTCGCCGCGAAGATACTCGCAAACACGCCGATAGGCGTGAGCGCCAAGCGCGTTGGTGTCGTCGCGGACGCCGCGCGAACGCAGTGTCTTTACCTCCTCAACGAGACCGTTTGCAAAATGCAGCTCTGTGCGAGCGTTTATCTTCTCGTAAAGTTCGTCGCGCGGCGGATTGAGAACGAAAAGTCTGATCCTCGACGCAAATTTGGGCGGTTCGGCTCGGGCAGGCTGCTGCTTTGAGATCTGCTCGCCGGTCTGAAAGTAAACCTCGAGCGCGCGTATCACGCGCACGTAATCACGCGGTTCGAGTTTCGTCGCAGCGTCCTTGTCTACACGCTGCAGCATCGCGTGGAGATGCTCGGCGCCGTGCCGTGTTTGTATCTCACGAAGACGCTCGCGTAGCCTTTCGTCGGTTTTCGGGCTGTCGAACAGCGGCTGTCGCAGGGTGCGCAGGTAAAAACCCGTTCCGCCGACGAGTATCACTCGCTTTCCGCGCGACTCGATATCCGTGATCTTCTCCGTTGCATCACGCGCCCAATCGCCGGCCGTGTAATTCACATGTGGATCGACGTAATTGATCAGATGGTGCGGCACGCCGCGCATTTCTTCTGTCGTTGGTTTTGCCGTCGCGATTTCGATTCCCTTATATATCTGCACCGAATCAAAATTGACAACCTCGCCGCCGACTCTTGGCGCAAGCTCAACCGCAAGCGCCGTCTTGCCCGACGCCGTCGGCCCGGCGATCGCAAAGATCGGGGTTTTATCTATGCTTTCAGCCACAGAGAGCACAGAGTAGCACAGCAAAATTGGTGATTAAACTTTGGGCTATCCACAAATGACTAATCTCCGCGTTACGTTTCACGTGAATTCGACACCTCTAACCGAAGCAGAAAGTTCTTTGCTTACACGACAGAATTTTAAGGAGAAAAGAAAATGAAAAACAAAGGAAATTTATTCTTAACGTTATTGGTTTTAACCTGTATGGTGACAACGAGTTTGGCGGACACGCCGGGCGTGCAAACACTAACATTGAACACCGGTTTCGACCATTCAGCAAATGCGAAATACCCAGCACCTGGCAGCTACCCATCTGCCGGCGACCCTAGAGACGCATATTGGATTTTGGTTCGCGATACGAGTACGACAGGAAATACGACGCCGAGATCGTCAAGCATTATGCCGAAATACGGCTCAGCTTGGGCAAATCCGTTTTCTGACACCGAATGGATCTCATATGTAAAAAACGGGGTTCCGACCTCAAACGGTTCCCATTTCAGGGACTACGTTTTTGAGAAATGTTTCTGCGTGAAAAAAGGCGCTCTAACGAATAAGGAGAACATGGAGAACGCAAGACTCGACATTTCCTTCAGGGCAGACGATTACGGAGCGGTTTATCTAAACGAGTCGCTGACAAATATTACAAGCCAAACGATTCCAACTAACCCCTTTACGTCATTAAACACACCTGCGCCCTATTCAATCCTGAGCGGATCGCTAACCTCAGGCGGGTTTAACTTGCCGTCTCCGCCTGCATCAACCGTAATAAAAGGTAGGGAGTTGTTAAAGAGACTAAAAGAAGGGCGAAATTGTCTTCAGTTCAAGGTTGTCGATCTTGGACTAGTCGTTTCAGGATACGATCTAACGGGCAGTCTGACGTTATCGGGGATAGAGGAAGTCGAAAAATTCAACGAGAGAGCAAAACGGCCAGAGTTTAGCCAGTGCTCGTCATGTTCTCGCAGACAAGGACCGAAGTCGGAAGAATCGCAATAAAATGCAAAACAATTGCTCGATAAACGAGCAGCAGGTCGAAGCCCCAAGCTTTTTGTTAAGGTTGGGGCATTTTTCACGCAACATCTTAGCTCTCATTGCAGGACGTCTTGCACTGAATTTCGGAACATATCTTGTCTCAATCGCAAAACTACGCTACATTATCGTTGCTTCCTAACTGCATTTTGGTTTAGAGAATTGGCGAGAGATCACAAAACAAAAGAACTCACCCGGGATAGGTTTGCGCGCTTTCTCGCTTGGCTGTCGCCTGAGGAAGCGGCTGCGGGCGAGGAGTATGAGCGGCTGCGGTTTCGCCTTCACACGTATTTTGCGCATCGCAATTGTCGATTTCCTGAGGACTTAGCGGATGAGACGATAAACCGCGTTTGTCTGAAGATCGGTGAAGAGGATGTCCTGAACAAGACGGCGTTCGTTTATGGGTTTGCAAAAAATGTCTATCTCGAATCTCTTCGCAAAGAAAAGCATCACGCGAATATCGACGACGTGACGGTCGCGGCCCGCGAGCCGGACGGCGAGCCCGACGATACTCATCGATATCTCGACAAATGCCTCAGCGAGCTCCCGGACGAAAATCGAAAGTTGATCCTCGAATATTTCGCCGAAGAAAAGCAGGCTAAGATCAATCTTCACAAACAGCTGGCTGATAAATTGGGCACGACGTCGGTGGCCTTGCGGATGCGGATCGTGAGGATAAAAAGGAGTTTGCAGCTCTGTCTCGAGGAGTGCATGGCGTAGTTGGAGTGCGGAATGCGGATCGCGTCGGCGTTACGGATTTACAAAAAACGCCACATATGATCGGGTAGCTACACACAAGCGATGAGTGAGACTCTCAAAACTGAAGACAACATTCGCGAGTATTTGCTCGGGCGGGTCGCTGACGACGCGCGTCTCGCCGAGTACGAGGAACTTTTGTTCTCGGACGACCAGTTTTGCGAGCTTGTTGAGATAACAGAGGACGCTCTGATAAACGATCATGTTTTTGGGCGCCTATCCGAGACAGACGAGGCGGATTTTGTAAAAACGCTTGAGAACAACAAAACACGCCGCGGTAAGGTCACTTTGACGAGTTCACTCAAGGAAAAGGCCGCGGAATTTACGGTAGTTGAAAAAGGGTCAACGCCATCGCTGTTTGATTCGCTAAAGGCGTTTTTCTCTCAACCAATGTATGCCGGAGGATTTGCGTTGCTGGTCATCGCGGTGCTGGTCGGTTCGCTATTTTTATTTCGGTCTTCACCGGACGAACTCGCAAATCTAAAAGACATTTACAAGAAGGAGCGGCCGGTCGAGCCGCGAATCGCGGGTTTCGAATACGCACCGCTCACCGTGACGCGCGGTGCCGCAGATGATGCGAACAAAAACAAACTTGAGCTAGAGAAAACGCGATTCTTACAGGCCGCCGTTGAAAATCCTAACGCTGCTAATTTTCACAAGCTCGGCGTGTTTTACTTGACGCAGCAGAATTACAAAGATGCGATCGAGAATCTCGAAAAGGCCGTCAAGCTCGATGACAAGAACGCGGCTTTTCAGAACGATCTCGGCACGGCGTATTTTGAGCTTGCAAAACAGAGCAAGGACGACAAGCTGCTGAATCTCAGTCGTGCGAACGAAGCTTTCTCGGCAGCTCTAAAACTAAATGCCGAAGCGCTCGAGGCTTTATTCAACCGCTCGCTGGTTATGCAGGAGATGGGTTTGCGAAATCAGGCGACGGAATCATGGAATTTGTATCTGCAGAAAGATCCGTCATCGAAATGGTCCGACGAGGCTCGCAAGAATCTCGAGAAGTTAAAACAAATGGAGATCGGGGCGACGAAGACGAAAGAACAAGTGCTCGACGATTTCTTGCTGGCGTATCGCAACCGGGACTGGCAATTTGCCGAGAAGATTCACAATAGTACAAAGGGAATGCTAAACGGCGTTTCACCATTCGAGCAATTGACGCGACGCTATCTCGATGCGCGAAAGGCCCGTGACGCTCTAACCGCAAAAGAATCACTCGACGCAATGAACTACATCGGCAATCTTGAAAAAGAAAAACACGCCGATTTTTTTTACGCCGAGCTGGCGGATCATTACGCAAATGTTGACGATCCGGGAGTAGAAAAACAACTAAAAGCAAAAGATCTGTGGGCTGATGGTTACAAATTGATCAGAGGCGAAGCCGCGGCGGCCGTAACAAAATTTGAGGCGAGCGCCGAGCAGTTTGCTCTGGCTGGCAATGATATCGAGGCTAGGCTGGCGCGTCTCTGGGCGGCACAGATGTTGATCTATGACGCCAAGCTCGACGAAAGCGTGCGTCGTATGAGCTTGCTGCTCGCGGATGCGAGATCACGGCAGTTCAAAACGATCGAAGCAAATCTGAATTATTGGATCGGGATCGGTTATGGAAGGCAGAAAGAAAAGTCACGGTCGATAGCAAACCTTAAGGCCGCCTATTCGCTCAGTCGCGAGACTGGAAACGAGTTTGAGACCCGACACAGCGCTGACACTCTTGCGGATGCGTATCGAGATCTTGGTGAAACGCACAAAGCGATGGAATACAGCGGTGTGGCCGGCGGTGGCAACGATTTGTACTATGAAAGTCCGTCGCAGACTTGGCGAAACCTCAATACTACAAGCGAGCTACTTGGAGAGATGAACAGCACCACCTCATCGATCGACTTTGCTCACGAGGGTGTTTGGCTTGGCACCAGGATATTTGCGGACACGCCGGGCGTCAACGAGTCATTACAGCATCTTGTGAACGCTTTTCGAACTGCGAGGCAGTTCGACGCCGCATTTACGACCGCAAGTCGCTCGAATGAGATCGCTATTCGCCGGGAACAAAGTCCGCAGAATTCTAAGGTCACAGCTGAAAGTTTTCTGGTCAGGGCAGACGTTCTTCGCGAGGCGGGACGTTGCGACGAGGCTCTCGTTGATTATCAAAAAGCCTTTGAATACTTCCGGTCCCTTCGCGAGGTCACCTACGGCCTTTACGATCTGCACAAGGGCAAGTTGTTATGTTTACGAGTTTTAGATCGACATGATGAATTTGAAGTTGAGCTCGAAACAGTCCTGAATATCTCGGAGGAATATCGTAGGAGGATCCGAGAGGACGAGTCTCGTCAGGCATTTTTTGACAATGAACATGTTGTTTTCGATGCCGCAGTCGCGAATTTGCTTGCAGCCGGCGACAGCGAGAGAGCGTTTGAACTCGGCGAGACATCGCGCTCTCGCTCGCTGCTTGAATTCGTAGAGTCCGAAAAATCGATTGCCGAGATCGAGGAAGATTTCGTCGCCGTCTCGGAACCGCTTGGCATCACGGAAATTCAGAAACGTCTGCCCGCAAATGTTCAGGTCGTCGCGTATCAAATGCTCGAGGATATGCTCGCGATTTCACTTGTCACAAAAACGGGCTTTGAAACAAGTGTCAAGAGCATTACCGCGGAACAGCTTAACAGTCTGGTTGGCAGCTACCGACAATACGTTGTCGGGCGAGCAGATGGCGATGAGGCCCGCCGGTTAGCGCAACAACTATATTCGATACTGCTGCCGACCAACCTGGATGCGGACAAAATTCTCTGCTTTGTGCCTGACAAATCGCTACACCAAGTGCCGTTTGGGGCATTGATCTCGCCCGCGGACAGGTACCTAATTGAGGACTTTCAGCTGGTCCATAGCCCCAGCGTGTCAGTGTTTGTGATCTCAACGGAGAATGCAAAGTTGAGAGAGAAGCTGAACGAAAACCTGCTGAGCATTGGCAACCCGAGGTTTGACCGAGCGGAGAATCCGGGTTTACGAGATCTACCCGATGCAGAGATCGAAGCGAAAGAGATCTCGGAGGTTTACGATCGTAAGACCACACTTCTTGACCGGGCCGCCAACAAGCAGGCATTTTTGTCAGGTCTTGAAACCGCGGGCGTAGTTCATTTTGCCGGGCATTTTGTTGCCAACCCTCGCTCACCCCAGAACTCAAAGATGCTGCTTGCGGAGGGCGAGTTGCGCGCCTTCGAACTCGCAGACAAAAAGCTACCTCTCTCAAAACTCGTCGTGATGTCTGCATGTGAAACGTCGTTCGAACAGTTTAACAATAGCGAAGGCTCGATCGGCATCGCGCGCACTCTCCTGGCGATGGGAACTCCGATCGTAGTCGCAAGCGGTTGGAAGGTCGACAGCGAAGCAACAAAGGAGTTGATGATCGCATTTCATAAAAAAAGACGAGTCGACAAATTATCCAGCGTGGCGGCATTGCGTAAGGCGCAGCTCGAAATGATCCGCAGTGCAGATTTTAGCTCGCCGTACTATTGGTCGGCATTTTCCGCGACCGGCGGACTGACAAATTACTGAGATGAGATATTGCCCAAAATGCCGCAGCTTTTACGACGACGCGCAACTTCGGTTTTGTTTGCGCGACGGAGTTCCGCTCGTCGATGTAAGTCCGTCGGATCAGGTCTGGAACGAGGGAACGAGTTTTATTCGTGAAACTCAACGGCGCGTGACGAGCGAGACGCGTATTCGGCAGCTGAAAAAAATCGTTTCGATTCTGATCACGACCGTTATGGTGATCATGGTCGTCAGCGTAATCACCTTGAACAGTTGGATTTACTTGAGCGAACCGGAAAGCGAAGTCGCGGAGAATGTCACGCCGTCACCGGCAAGCTCACCCGAAGCGTCACCTGAGCCGTCTCTGTCAATTTCGCCGGAACCTACTGTCGAGCCGACGCCAACTAGTTCGCCGACACCGACGCCGACGCGAACGCGGACGCAAACACCTACGCCTACTCCTCGGCCAACTATCACGATCGCGCCACCTGTTTGTAACACGACGAATGAGGCCGCCGCCATCAGACGCAATTATGGAAGCTATTTTTTTGAGCAGATAAAGGCAACGCAACCAAGTTTGAGTAAGCAGTACATGAATCAGGAAAGACAAGCGGTGATGGTCAGTGTGGCATTGAACGAATTTAACGTCAGTGTTTCCCCCGACTGTAGATCCGCGACGATCGGACATCCGTATCAGGCAATCTTGATAAACCGCAACGGACGCAGGTCGCAAATCCCGCTGAGCAAAGGTTTTTCATGCACAAGAGGTGCGAGTTGGACTTGTCGATAAATTTGCTGTCGTTACGTTTTGTCCGCGCAGCTCACATGAGAGTGAAGTGTTCAGAAATTAAATTTTTAGGAGAAGGGAAAAATGTCAATTATTGAAAGCACAGCAACGGCACTGGTCAGATTTACAGGACTGGGCATTATCGTTTTTAACGAACAGAAAAAGCGTGGCGAGATCGCGATCATTCGTGACGACAAACACGAACTGTCGATCAAGGTCCAGCAGCCACGTTTTAAGGATGGCCTTGATAAGGACATAGTCGTTTACGAAGATATCGTGAGCTACACGGCGTTGCCAAAAGACGGTATCGAAATCGCAATTACAACGTCTGGCGATGCCGCAACAAAAGGTTACGAGATTTATCAGGCCGCTGGCGAATTCAATCGTTTAGAGTCTGACGACGTGAACGATTTTCGCTGGATCGTCCAGATGGACAGGCTGCACGGCGAGGGAATCGCGGCGGCGCGATCGGCCGATCGCTACCCTATCTCAAAACTTTTTATCGAAAATGGTTTGTTCTATGTGCATAAACTCGACACGAATTTGTTCTTTGAAAAGGTTGAGAAAGATCCCGCTGGGGGTGAACGAGCACGTGAGACGTTTGGCAATGTCGCGGAAACGATCGGTGTAAAATTAGAGTCCGAAGAAGTTAACTTTTCGATCAAGATCGGCGAACGAGAGGAATCACACGCCCTGCGTCAGGTCGCCGGGCTGCCGTTCCGCATAGACATCAGCAACATGAACTATGCCGAGGACTCAGCGATGAGCGACATGCCTGATTACTATAAATACATCAGCGCTCCAAGTGGCGTCGCGATCGAGTTAAATCCGGTCAAGCAAGGCGGGACTGCCGGCGGCGCGGTTACGCGGACAGATTTTTGTCACCCGATCGGTGGCGGCGGCGATATCGTATCGATAGACGACCTCGTATAGGAAAACTATGTCGTTGATTTTGTCTCTTTTGCAGGAAGGCAAGACAACGCAGGTCATCTCGAAAACCGTTGTCTCGTACAACTGGGCGATCACGTCGGTCGTGGCGGTTTTGGTGCTGGCATGGGTCGTCTGGCATGTCGTCGAGAGACTGCGGCGGCGGAACGCGAAACGTCGTGAGCGTCGACAAAACAACGATGCGCGGCTTAAGCGCGTCGTCAAGGCGAAAGACGAACTGAGCGCTATTTGGCTGCGGCGCGGCGCGTCGAAGAAGATTCACGCCGTCGGCGTCGGCAAACTCGCGAGCGGTGAGCCTTGCATACAGGTTTTTGTCAACGATACGCCCCAGATGTTTGAGGGGCAGTCGGGGAACGATCTGCCTGCCGATCACAAAGGCGTGCCGCTTGTTTTGATCGCGATGCCGCAGGCGAGTTTTTTGGCTAGCGAGAGTCACTATTCGATGTCGTCGGACGAGTACCGAAAGCTGATTCGCGAAAAGCAGGACGTGATCATGGGCGGCATTAGCGGGGCGAACTCAAATCTCGACGGCGAGTGCGGCACCATCGGTTATTTTTGTCGGAAGCGGAATTTGTTTGGGCGAAAGTCGGACGTCTATCTGCTCAGCAATTCGCACGTCTTTGCCGATCTCAGGCGAGCTGCGGTTGACGAACACGACATGATAATGCAGCCGAGCCCGGGCGAACCCGGTTCAAATCGCCCGGTTGCCGAGCTTACAAACTTCGCTCACCCGCGGCTTGAGAACGATACCACGCAAGCAAACTTTGTCGATGCCGCGATCGCGAAATTGTGGAAGCAGGAAATTCACAAACCGCTCTTGCCGATGATCGGCGAAGTTCGCGGCTTTGTCGATAAGGCGGACGTCGAGGTCGGCGAGGGCGCTCGCAAGTTCGGCCGCACGACGGGTTTTACCAGCGGTTCGGTGTTCTCGATCTATCTCGATATTTGGGTGCGTTACGATCGGACCGGCCAGTCGTCGTTCTTCAAAAATCAGTTTCTCATCGAGCCCGACAGAGCAACTTACGAAAAGTTTGTCGACAAGGGCGATAGCGGTTCGCTGGTCGTCGATACTGATAACAATGCCAGCGGGCTGATCTTTGCGGGTGCGAATGGCGAGGTTGAACTAAAGTCCGACGCCGACGGCTCGCAACCCAAAATCCTCAAAACAGTCAGTAATTACGGCGTTGCAAACCCTATCAGCGAAGTCATGAGGCGGCTCAACATCGACCTGCTCTAAAATCTCCCACGATACCGCGTTACGTTTTGTCCTCAAAACTCACACATGATCAGAAAGCAATTTCTGAGATCAAAACTTAGTTGAGGACAAAAAAAATGTTTAGGACAAAAATTTCGCGTTTATTCGCCATCAATGTTTTTCTCCTTTTGACCATCGGCTTCCACGCTCAAACAACTTGCGCCCAACCTGTGTGCGATAACTTCGTAAATGTTTGCACTGTGCCAGGATCGCTAAACAACTATACAATTCAGGACAGTCTGATAGGAATGACCGGAGAAGCAGCGGAACCGGTGGCCCACACATTTTATACGACGGCGCAAAATCCTTTGCAAACAGCTTGGTATCACTGGACACCGCTGGTTAGTGGGATCGTTCAAGTAGATACGGCGGGAACAAACCCAAATGCAATTGCTCCGCTCTACATAACACCCTACGTGATCGATACAACGGTCGCAGTTTATACTGGATCGACGCTTGCGACCTTGATCAGAAAGGCGGAGAGTGATAATTGGCTGGCGAACACTATTACATCAAACTGCCTCGTTAACCGTCCGGTAGGTGAATCGCTAAACAGCAGTTGTTCCAGGTTCCTTGTTACGGCGGGCACAACCTACCACTTTCAGGTCGATAAATTAAGCGAAACCGATCCTAGTAATAACACTCTTCTACTGCGAGTTAATTTGCTCACGCCTACGGCCGCAAACGTGTCTGTGAGCGGTCGCGTGACAGATGCGGCAGGCCAAGGGCTTTCTCGGGTGATCGTCTCAATGACTGATATGGACGGTAATGTTCAAATGGCCCGCACGTCGACGTTCGGATATTATCAGTTTGAAAACGTCGCCGTCGGAAGCTATATTCTGCAAGCCGCAAGCAAGAGCTACCAGTTTGATAACAACCCGCGGGTTTTAAACATCGTCGATAACGTTCTTGACGCGGATTTTGTCTCTGCCGGAAAGTGAAATGAGTGATCGGAGGTTCACCGGGAGGCTGTCCACATCCGCACAAGCGTGAAGGCAATGATCAAAATCAGCACGATGACGGCTCCGACAACCTGATTGCGTGAGAATTTCATTTCTGATCTGAGATTATATGGTATGTTATTGCGCATGCTGATCAAACCCACTGTCTTTTTGATCATCTTGCTTGGTCCTTGTGCTGCGGTAACGCTCGCTCAAGATGAGAACAATACCTGGCAAAGAGTGATCACGGGTGCCGGGTTTAATATTGACGTGAGTGTTGAGAGTCTAAAACTCGAAGCGAATCGCAATCTTGCCGCCAAATTCAAAACGACTCTATCAAAGTCTGAGCCCATTGACGAAAAGTCCGGACAAAAATACAAAACCCGTATTGAGACGATTGAGTTCAATTCTAACTCTGACGAGTATAGAATAGCGGAAACCGACTTTCTTGATTCGAGCGGAAAGCTCATTACTTCCTCGTCATCGGCTAAGTGGAAGCCGATCAGAGGCGTCACCGCGAGCACACTCTACGAACGAGCGAAGAGCTTGCCGCCGTTTGGTTCATGGAAAGTCAAAACCTACCACTTCGCGGACGGCAAATCAGCCGCGATAGATGACCCGCCCGATCTGAAAAAACTCATTGGGGCTTCACTATCCTTTAGCTTTGACAACGTACAACTTGCGGGTAAGAGCTGCGCGAGACCGAGCTTTGAATTGAAAAAGATCAGCGACGCAGAATTCACAAAACGGGTCGGAAGCCCGCTCAAGACTCTAGGAGTTGAAGCGTCAAGCCTCGATGCCATCCTGATGAAGTGCGACCCCGACCGATCTCACGTGCCACAGACTTTCTTTCTTCAGTTATCGAAACAGAAGATCTTGTTGTTTTGGGACGGCGTGTTCGTCGACTTAGAGCGGCCTGACCGTAATTTGGGCGCTTCTTTGCTTAAGCTGATCACAAATTGACAGGGTGGCGATTACCGACAGGATTCGCGCGTGCCGCTTGTGATGAAACAAATATAGCGTTTGATAAAGTCGTGATACGTAATCTTCAGTCGGTTACTGAGATGCCTCGCCCTCGCTACCGCTCTTACCTGATATGGCAATTTTGATTTGTTTGAAATATCAGTTGCGTCAGCTCTATTAATAATTCCCTTTGGAAGCATGTAAGCTTGTTATGCGGAGAGTTTTCCGTATAATGTACCAGATACGTCAATTCGGCAGCCTGGCTATTCCGCTCATTCATAAGGTGGGAGGAAATGTCGAACTCGATTGTTGAAAGCAGGTGCTCCTATGCATGACACACGTAATCACTTTTCAACCGGATGGCATAGAGCGTTTCACTAAATCGAACTAAAAAAAAAGGAGAGTTATTATGGCCCCTATCAAGTTTAAGTCGCGTTTAGATTTTGTTCTGCATGTCACTAACTACTTCAACGGTCACTGGGAAGACCCGGACTGGGGACGTCGACCAACGAATCAGGCGCTCATAGGCTTGGCAATTCTGGATCTCGCTGCGGGGATCACTGACGCGGGATTGAAGAAGCAAATCAGCGAAGCGGCCGAAAAAGCTGTTGCTAAGGGCGTTGCGGGCAAGTGAGTGACGCCTAATAATTCGGACAAACGAAACCTACTTCGTTTCGGCGACAGCGTGGCAAAAAGATATTGCCGCGCTATCGCCCTACTACGGCCGGCGGCTTAGCTTGCGGTGACCCGCAACGAAGATCAACAGCGTGTCGGCATGGCCGTGTCCACCGGCGAGGGAACCGACTTCGCCGCAATCGGCCAACATGTAATGGTCTGTGTCTTCCAAGCCATCGCGCATCAACGCATTAAATAGAAGGAGGCTCAGGGATAAATATGTCTCAAGATACTCTTGACCTGCCTTTAACAGATCAAAATCTTGTTCAGGTCTTCGCCGTCTGCGACCCAAGTCCGACCGCCGCCGATCTCGCAGGTGCGGCCATCTGGCCAAAAGTACCGCTGGGCCGACACCTCTCGGCTTTTCTTGCATATTCCCTTGGTTACTCTATAATGGTTGCACTAGTCCCAGAATATTCCTGATACTACATTTCAACGTATTATCGTGAAATGGTTGTGAAAAGTACTCTTTTTCGAGTATTCTGCAGAACTATTCGGGATAATCTGTAAAGGCTCACGATAAATCTATCGCTCTAGGAGGTTGTTTATGGCTACCAACGTTTTGATCGTCCTTGACGGCGGATATCGATTCGCCACCGGCGCAACCCCAGCCGGTACACCCGATTTCACTTATGAGACACTGGTTGGCGCGCTTGAAGGCGCCGGGATGGCGGTGACAAAAGCGCATCGCCAACTCGACAGCACTGCAACCGCGGGCTGGACCTCATTCCGCTTCGACGCCCCACCACCCGGGCGCACCCTGCTGGAGTTCGATGCGATCTGGTTGATTGGCCTGCAGGGTCGCAATGTACAGCTTCCAAATTCGACTGCAAGCGGGGCCAACGCGCTCGACGAGCTGCAGCTCCAAGCGATTTCACGTTACATGGATGTAGGCGGCGGCGTTTTCGCCACAGGCGATCATGACAGCATCGGCGCGGACATGTGCGGACTCATCCCGCGGGTACGGGCGATGCGCGCCTGGTTTGGCGAAGGCGACAGCTTTCCGCAGATACCGGCTGGACTACCGCGCAACAATCCGCGCAGCACCGGAGCGCGGGCAGACACCACAAGGCGCAATCCGGCAGGGCAATATAATGCGGCAAGCAATCCCGATGGGGCGACAAACCATGTCTGGTTCGAAAATCAGTCTGACTCGGTTCCGCAAACCATCGCTCCGACAACAACGCCCACGCACCCGATCCTGCGCAGGAACGGCAGCGACATCACCGTGTTCCCCGATCATATGCACGAAGGAAAATGCCTCGGCGATGTCGGGGGTTATGATTATGGACAAACGCTGACGTTCAACGGCGAGGGTTTTGTCGAATTCCCTGTCATCGATATGCCGCCCGAACGCCCGGAAATTATTGCCACAGGCAGCACCGAACCATTTGCATCGCGCGATGCCGTCTCCGGGGCGCTCGTCGAAGGCACGGCGCTTTCCGATCCGGATACGGTCGAGATACTGAGCGTCTATGATGGCCGGGCAACTGGTGTCGGGCGCGTGGTGACCGGTTCCACTTTCCATCACTATGTCGACATCAACCTGACCGGCGATATCGATATCGTTCCGGGGACACCACAGAACCGAGCCGGGGCTGATGCCGCAAAGGGCGTGGGGTTCAACGCCAATGTAGCTGTATTCGACAACATCAAAGCGGTCTTCGTCAATATCACCAACTGGCTGGCGCGCCCGCGCCCTGTCATCACACTCAATTTGGAACGCAGCACTTTCGGGCAGGACGAGGTAACCGGCAATCCGCATTTCGGCGCAGCTATCCGGGTGACCGTCGATGGACTGAGACCAAGCGATTTTCCGGGCGGCCCTGTAACAACCGGTCCGTTCGATCCGGCTTGGGCACCAGTGGTAACGGCGGCAGGGGCGGCGTTTATCACGATCACGCCCGTCGCTGTGTCCAGCGATGATCCGGCGATGCCGGAGCGGCTACAGCGCTTTACCTTTATCTACGATGTAGATTTCGCCAACAGTGCATTTGGCGATCAAGTGGTCACGATCAATGCCACGCTCTCCACGCCAGCAGCGCCCGCCGCGCTGACCGACTCAGCTTTTTTCCAACTGGTCACATCCGCCAATCCGTTCATGCTCGATCTTGATGGCGGCAACACCACGCATTGGCTAAGCTCCGATTTGAAGGTTTTCCGGGTCATCGCGGGTGCCCCGCTCGCCGCAGGGCTACCTCCGGGAGCAACCTTGCCAGCAGGTGCAAGTCGCGCCGATGCTTTTACCATGATCAATGATCTGAAGGACAACATCACCGTAACGCAGTTTGAGGCAATACCTAGCGGTCAGGGGGCATCGGCGCTCAGCTCGATGCCAACAACGACAATGAGCGGTGCTAACGTCTACAACTTCGCCATCGCGCGGGTCAGGCGCAACGGAACGATGCTTTCGGCCAACAACGTACGCGTGTTTTTCCGTATCTTCACATCGCAGACCACCGCCGCGCTCACCTACAATGGCGGCATCGGAGACGGCTACCCCAAGACCGGCGGGGGCTCACCGATAGCCCTGCCCGGAGAGTCGGGCGGGCAATGGCTGTCCTTCCCCTGCTTTTCCGAGGATCGCAACGCCGACCGCAATCTGCAAGATGACAACAAAAATGTCCGGAGCATCGATGCTACCGATAGCGAAGAGTTTTTCGGTGTCCTGCTCGATACCAACCTAGCGGTTAACTATCTGCCATCGACGCCGGGCGGCGGTGGCGGAAACCAGTCGCTGCGCACGTTGCTGGCGGGTGAGCATCAGTGCCTGGTCGCACAAATCGAATTTGCCGGAACGCCAATCCCTAATAGTGCAAGACCCTCGACATCGGACAAGCTGGCGCAGCGCAACATTGCGATCAGCGAGGTCGCCAATCCCGGGATGACGGCGTCTCGTGCCGCCTTCCACACCTTTGAGATCGAGGCAACGCCGCGACCGATATCGGACAATTTGCCGCCCGACGAATTGCTGCTCGATTGGTCACCCGACATTCCCGTCGGCAGCTATGCCCGCCTCCATATCCCCGGATGGAATGCCGAGGAAGTGGTCGGCCTTGCCGACCGTTTCTATCCGCGCCACGAAATTCGCAGCATCGACGCGCATACCATCGAGATACCTGGCGGTGGGATGCGCTATATCCCCATCCCCAAAACCATCTTTCGGCAGACCGGGGTGCTGACGGTCGAGCTCCCGCTAGGCATCAAAAAGGGGCAGCGTTTCGACGTGTCGGTGCGGCAAATCACCAATCGCGGCCGTAACATCAAATTCCCGCAACCCAAGGTCGAGCAGATCACGTTCGCCGAGGCCGGACGTTTGCTTACGGATCTTGGCGAGGGAGCGGCAACGGGAGCAACGGTCAAAAGAGGCGTGTTCGATCTCGGCGAGAACCGCGTGCTTGTCACAGATCTGTCGGTTTTTGATGTCGATGGCGATTTCGCACTGGTCATCCAGCATCCCGATCCCAAAAAGGTTGCCGAGGCCCATGCCGACGCGCGGATGTGGCGTGAAACGGTCGGAGCGTTTACCCTCGGTATCCCGGTTTCCACTAAGCGCGACATGTTGCTTTATCAGCAGCGTTTGTTCTCGCTGATGAGCTGGCGACTGGCCCATATGCCACGCAACAGCCGCTGGTATCCCACGATGACTTATTACATCGCGCAACTTTCAGAAAAAGTGCAGGGCCTGGGAGGCAATCCGTGGCAAATCCCTCCAACGCCGGATGGTGCGATCCCGCAACTGCCATGGGTGGACGACAATGGGGAAGATGTAATTGACGGCGCTGGCAGCTCGGTCACGGGCGACCTGCTCGATCCGAAAAACCCGTTCACGCGGGGTTGCATAGTCGGGCTAGTCATCGCGCTGGTGATCCTGATCGCGCTAGTAATCATCTACGCGCTTTGGGGATAGCGAGGTAGCTTTCTGGGGCGTCCGCACGGCTCGGGAGACAGCTTATTCTAATTGTGAAATACTATGGCGATTACGGGTACTCTAAGTGACGCCTTTCTCAGGAATTTGGATAGGTTGGTCGGGCTTACCAGTCGAGGGCTGCTCGTCCCGACCTTCTGAGTATTTGCGGGCTCGGCTTTATCGACCGGTGGCCCCTGTGCGTAAACGACCAACCACTGTAGATATCGCGGTCTTAGCTTTAGACATCTAGTAACGGTTTCGGCTTGATAATAGGCGACACTTGGCATATTATCGACGGCACACCAAATTCAGGAGGAAAATTTATGCCGAGCCCAACGGTTGTTTGCACGGACGCTAACGGATACTGATACAACGAGGCGTCGCCGTGGTGGAATGCGATGGAACGAATCATGGCGTCGGCGTGGATAACAAACGGTTGCACCGAAGCGGCGCTGGGACGCTGTTTTGAAATTGGCAAACTGCTTGCCGCTGCTCGGTGAACGCCGAGGTTAGGCGACCAGAACCTCTCGAACGCGTAGAAAAGGAGGAAACGATATGGCTATTTCGATCAACAATGATAGTGGGAACATATTCGCCGGTGGTGATGGTTCGGATGGAGATCTGGTTCTAAGAGCTACTGACGGAACGGATCGCATCCGACTGGACGCTGGCGGAGGAAACATGTGGCTTGGTGGCAACGGCGCGGACGGTGACATAGTCTTGTTTGCGCCTAGCGGCGACAATGCCACGCTGGAGCAGGCGACCATCCACCTGGATGGCGATCGTGGGAACATCTCCGCTGGCGGTCAAGGGACGGACGGCGATCTGTTTCTAAGGGCTATTGACGGAACGGATCGCATCCGACTGGACGCTGGTGGCGGCAATATCTGGCTTGGCGGCAATGGTGCGGACGGGGACTTGGTGTTATTTGCATCCGGCGGTGACAACACGACGCTAGGGGAAGCAACGATTCATTTGAATGGCTCCGCCGGCGACATCATCCTACAGAATGCCGATTGTGCGGAGGATTTCGAGATTGACGAGGTCGAATGCGTCGACCCTGGCACGGTCATGGTGATTGGTGAGAACTCACGGCTTAGCGTAAGTCGTACCGCCTACGACCGGCGTGTTGCGGGCGTCGTCGCAGGAGCCGAGACCTGTCGGCCCGGAATCATATTGGGCCGAAAGGGAGATGTTACCAATGCACTACCCATTGCCCTCGTCGGACGAACATTTTGCAAAGTGGATGCAGGTTACGGCGCAGTCAACATAGGGGATTTGCTAACGACCTCGGCGACACCCGGGCACGCCATGAAAGTCGGCGATCCGGCTAATGCGTTCGGCGCGGTTATCGGAAAGGCACTTGGCGAGCTCCGCTCCGGTACCGGCTTTGTCCCTATCTTGATCGCGCTGCAGTGAAGGTCGCCCGGCGCCGCCCCGGGGTTTGGCGACTCCGTCACGACACCGACGGCGCCGAGGTGGAGGGGAGCACGTGCCTCAGCACGCGGTTGGCAGCGCCGCCCGTGCCACATGAACGCACGATAATATAGGAGATAGCCCTCGAATATAGGAGATAGCCATCATGCAGCTAAGTACACGGTTGGCAGCACGGGCTTGCAACTTGGTCACGCCACTCTCTCTCATCAACGACTTCGGGGTGGGCGCAGAATCGTCCGGATCCCTAAAGACACGGCTCATTCAGATGCAGGCCGAGTGTCCCTGGGTCGTGGTCGCTAATTCCAAGGATATGGCCGTCCACGCCGCCCTCTTCCCGAACGGCAAACTCTTGTACTTCGGGGGCTACGATGTCGACGACACACACCTCTATGACACCCATACGGCCCAGATCACGGACCTACCGGAGTTCACACCCGTAGGGGACCAGCCGAACTGGACCAACATCTTCTGCGGTGGCCACGCCTGGCTCCCCGACGGCCGCTTGCTGGTTGCGGGCGGGATGCTGCCCAACTTGGACGAGGAGGAGGGAGGTCCGCCCGAGGAGCAGCATGCCCACTGCGGGATGCAGGGCGGCGGGGAGAGGGGTTCTTGGGTCTTCGACTTCAGGCGTTCGGTGTGGTCGCCCACCGACGACCTAAACCTCGATCCCAACGGCAGCCTCAATTCGGGGGGGCGGTGGTATCCGACGCTGGTTACCCTACACGACGGTCGGGTCCTGGCCGTCGGTGGCCACCCTGACCGGAGGGAAGACTTCGAGGGGCGCCACAACAACCACCTTCCTGAACGCTACTCGGCGGCAACCGACACATGGACACTCTTGAGCACCGAGACCGAAAGCCCCTTCTTCTCTGTCGATGGGTACCCCCGGCTCCACCTCGTGCCCGGGGGCGACGTCTTCTTTTCCACCGTCTCGAACGGCCTCAACCGCTTCTTCGACGCCCACGCCGACGCCTTTGAAGGCGAGGCCTTCGGGCCGCAGACCGACAGCGTCTACCACAAGGGTGGCGGTGCCATCGACCCGGAAGAATGCAACCTTAGCGGAACGACCTCGGTCCTCCTGCCCCTAATGCGAGGGGACGAGTACCAAGCCCGGGTGATGGTCTGCGGCGGAGCCCAGCCCGAGCGCACCAACCTCGTGGACGGCTGGAGTCCGACGGGGGCGAGGTCCCTGGAGGGCTCCCCGGCGAGATGGTTCTTGGTAGCGGTGATCCTGCCGACGGGACACGTGTTCGTGACCGGGGGCACTTCGACGCCAGGGAGCGAGGAGGTAAGCCAGGCTGGTTGCGTGCGGGAAGGCGAGGTCTATGACCCGGGGATCGACTGGGATAGCTCCACCTACCTGCCCGGCACCGGCACTTGGACGCATGTCGAGCGAGCGGGCGTCCGGCGCCACTACCACTCGTCGGCCCTGCTCATGCCCGACGGGTCTGTCTGGACCGCAGGCTCCAACGGCGACGGGACAGCACGGGAGCTCCGTATCGAGATCTACCGACCGCCCTACATGGGCCAGGTTGCGCGCCCAAGGATCGAGGAGAGCCCGGCGGCCATAACCTACAGGTCGACCTTTTCAGTCGGCGTCGCGGGCGCGGGCGCCATCCGGCGGGTGGCTCTCATGCGGTGTGGGACCGTCACCCACGCCTTCGACGGCGACCAACGCTATGTCGATCTTGAGTTCGCCGTCTCAGGCGACGACAGTTTGTCGGTCGTGGCCCCACCCGACCCGTCCATCGCCCCGCCCGGCTTCTATATGCTCTGGGTCATCGACCTGGACGCCGAAGGCAATCCCCGCCCGTGCCACCAGGCCCGCTTCGTACACGTTGGCGGGATGAGCGTCCGCACTACCGCCACCGGCTGCGGTATTCAGGTTCCGCTTTCCCTCAGGCAGGATATACTCGGCTTCGGGAACGGTCAGGGGACGTCAGTGCGCCGGCAGCTGCTCCGTATGCTCTTGGAGTGCTAGCGGAAGCGTTCGGTTACTCTCGGTAGTCAGGAGTCGCAATGTCCAAGCCAGCGGCTTAACGCCCGAAATTCTGGAGTCGCTTCTGGCCGATGAATAAGAGACAGTTACGCGGTGTCTTTGACAATAACGCGTACTGGCGGTTTCGCCGACGTCATCTCAATCGTTAACGACTAACAAACCCGGATTGATTTTAAACTGCAGCATCTTGGCCGTGTCACGGCCGCCGTCGCCACCTTTGCGTTGGATAGTGAAATGCTGTTCAGGCTGAGCCCGTGTCTTCTGCGCCGTTGCTTTTCGGTTTGTGCTTGATATTTGGCCGCGACGAGCATATTATCAATTCACACCAAATTCAGGAGGAGAAACATATGCCGAGCCCAACGGTTGTTTACACGGACGCTAACGGATACCGTTACAACGAGACGTCGCCGTGGTGGAAGGAGATGTGTGCGCCGCTGCCATGCTTTAAGCAGGTTGCGTGGCCCGATTACGCGACGGAGGTCGTCGAGGACGTCATCGACGGCAAGCCGATCGTCATCCAGTTATGGAAAGGCTGGTGTCAGCAGTTTCTCGGCCGCGACGATTTTCCGGGCGGCATCGGCGCCGAGGTCGGTATCTACGAACGCGTCGAGGGACGCGGCTTTCCGACCGAAAAGCCCGAAGAGTATCCACAGCCGATGTGGGATTTTCTGCACGGCATCAGCAAGATCGCGGGCGATAACTTTTGGTGGCCCGTCGCTGAACCATACGAGCTCGAGATGACGTTTATTAACCCAGTAAACAACACCGTCATGTTTACCGGCGGCCCCCAGAGCACGTACTGGCTGACAAAGTGGATGGACACGGACACCTACGACGAATACCGCCAAGCGCAAGGCCGGCGTTGGTCATGGCTGCCCGCGTGGTTTCCAAAAAATTCGATGACGCCCGTTTTAGCCGTCGACTATGTACTCGAATACAAGATCAACGGCAAAACTTATCCGCGCTGGTAGTCAGAAGGCAGAAATTTTACGCCATTACCCCGGGTAATTAATAGGGAAACGGGGGAATAGGTGAAATCAAACAACGTTCAACTAAGTGGAGGCGAATCATGGCTACAGACTTTGACGCAGTGATAATCGGAAGCGGCTTCGGTGGCGCGGTGTCAGCGCTGCGACTTGCTGAGGGTGGTTACCGCACCCTTGTTCTCGAACGCGGCCGCCGTTGGGTGCGCGAACAGTATCCCAGCATCACCCGAAGCGACTGGCTTTGGAATGAAGCTAATCCCGCAAGATCCAATGGCTGGCTCGACATCCGCCAGCACGGCAACATCGGCACCGTTGCCGGCGCCGGAGTCGGGGGCGGCTCACTTCATTTTGCAAATGTTGTTATCGATGCCCACGAAGATTTCTTCATGGCCGGGTGGCCGCCTGAGATTACTCTCGCGGTGCTGGCGCCCTACTATAAGAAAGTAAGCGACGTATTGACGCCGCGTAAGATTCCGGCGAACCAGTTTTCCAATCGCACCAAACTCCTCAAAGAAGCGGCGCAACTCGCCGGTTTCGCGGCGCAGTATGACGAGGTTGACCTCGCCATCAAATTTGATCCGAACTATGCCTATGACGCCGCAAACGAACCCCGACCAGAGGACAGCGTGATGACGCCCAACGCCGATGGCTTGAACCAGGGGTTCTGTGTGCACCTCGGGCAGTGTGAACTCGGTTGCCCGGTCGAGGCGCGCAACACGCTCGCCTTGAATTACATCCCCCGCGCGGAGAAGAAAGGAGCAGAAGTTCGCCCGTTGCACGTGGTTCGGAACATCGAACCGATAGCGGGTGGTTATCGCGTCCACTACGATCGAATTGAGAACGGAACGCTCAAGCGCGGTTCGGTAACCGGGCGCGTAGTTGTTGTTTCGGGCGGCTCGATCGGTTCAACCGAACTCCTGCTGCGTTGTCAAAAACAGCACAAGTCGCTGCCGAATCTTGGAAAGATGCTCGGTGGCAAATGGTGTACGAATGCCAACTATCTTAGTCCGGCCTTTCACGCGGGACGAAAGGTGTATCCCTCGCGCGGGCCGACGATCACGGCCGCTATCCGCTTCTTCGGCGATCATGCCTACAAAGGCAGCAAGATTATGATCGAAGATGGTGGCGTTCCCGACCTGTTGTTTGAATACAAAGAGACCCTCAAAAATCCGCAGGGCGATGCGCAACGGTTCGGTGATGCCATACGCGAGCTTTACAAAGGACTCAATCAGCAGCCGTTCGAAACGCTGATGCCCTGGTTCGCCCAGGGACGCGACGAGCCGATTGGGAAATTTCGAGTGGAAAAATGGTTCTTCGGCTGGTTCGGCGATTGGGTGCTGCGGCTGAACTGGGATCGGAAAGGAGCGAGGAAAGTCCTGGACAACATACAGGAAGTGCATCGCAAGCTTGCCGAGAAGACGGGCGGGAACTTCATCATTCAGTTACCCGACGCTGCTATCACGCCGCACCCACTTGGAGGCTGCCCGATCGGCTCGTCGGCCGCTGATGGAGTTGTGAACCACCTGGGCGAGACCTTTGGTTATCGAAACCTTTACGTGGCAGACGGTTCGATCATGCCCATGCCCGTGGGCCACAATCCTTCAAAAACCATCGCCGCCCTGAGCGAACGCATCGCGGAAGGAATCGTCAAAGAGAGCCGCTGAGCAAGTGGTCGACGAATCTTGCGGGGGGCCTCGTGCTATTTATTAACAAGCGGAGACATTATGAGCAAAACAGTAAACATCACGATCACGGACCTGACTTTTCCTGACAAGCTTGAGGACAAATATTGTAAGTTTCGCCCGATCGTTAGTCTCAGATACAAAGATTCGAATGACAAGACGACTTATGCGCGCGAGGTGTTGCCCGGGTTAGGTAAGCGCGATTACTGGGAGTGCGAGAAGGATAATAAAAACAAAGACGGTTATGTTCGCCACGACACGTTGCCCAAGGTCGATACGGATAAGCTCGACATCTCGAAGCGTGAAATCACGTTTGACGATCTCGATATCAAAACATTTGATCGGATCGAGGTTGAGATCTTCGACATCGATATCAAAGTCGGCTGGGAAGTGACGGTTTCAAAACTTGCGACGTTGATACCGGCCGATGCTCTGACTCTATTAAATCCGGCCTTGCCTCCGACACTTATGATGGTTAAGGCAGCGGTTGAAAAGGCTACGGGCAAAAATGTCAAAGATCTCGAAAAAGGCCTCATCAGTAAGTTGATCGGCAAAGAAGACGGCGCGGCGCGCTCGATATTTGCCAAGAGCCTGACGCTTACAAATCCGCCGCAGTCGGAAGTGACACTTGCCGGTCCGGGCACGCAGGGAAATTACTCGGTGAGCCTCGAGATCGAGGTCGACTGAGTTAACGAGGCGCACAAATGAACATCTTCAAGTCGGGCGAGCCCATCGATTTGAGCGAGCACATCCTTGCTACGTATCAGACACTGCGTGTTGTGCTGTTCGTTATCGCACTGAGTTTTCCTTGGGTTTTGTGGATCGGCGGTTATATATCCAGTGGCCGTTTTGAGCTACTGGGTTCAATGAGCGATTACTACCACGGCGCGATGCGTAATTGGTTTGTGGGCGTGCTCTTTGCGATCAGCGTGATGTTGGTTGCGTACAAGGGCTATCGTCCCGCCGAGAACGTTGCGTTGAACATCGCCGGCGTTTGTGCCGTTCTGGTTGCGCTGTTTCCTAACGTTAAGCCTAGTCTTGCTCTGCATGTATTTTTCGCGGTCTGCTTTTTTTTGTGCATCGCGTACGTGTGTATTTTCTGCGCGTCCGCCACGCTGCCACTGGTCAGAGAAGAGAGGCGCGCGTACTACCGGCGGCTTTACAAAATTCTCGGTTGGGCGATGGTGATCTCACCCGCGGTCGCATTAGTAATGGCTTTAATTTTCGATGCCCGCAGCTCGTACATCTTTTTTGCAGAGGCCTGCGGCGTATATGCGTTTGCAGCGTATTGGGTGGTTAAAACGGTAGAGATTCGTGAGACCAACGCAGATCAGAAAGCTGCGAGCGGTGAAATTCAACTCGAACCGGGCGCGGGAGCCACGGACGCTGTCCGCGAGCTTTCGGTTACCAGCGTTAGATGACGAAAACGTAAATGGAAAAACGCAGAGATCATCCGTTTTTCGGCGAAAGCAAGAACGTTGCAACCTGCTCGCTTCCGTTGGTTTCGAACGTGCATCACTCGGATCTGCCGCACCTTGAAAAACGACGCCACCTCAAAGAAGCGTTGTGTAAATGAGTTGCGCCAAGCTTAACAGAGATTCGACCTTGTGACGAAAAAGTTCGCGAGCTTCATCGGCAGGTTTTGATGTGAGCGACGGCGGTAAGATATTAAGATTCTTAGGAAAAGGAGTATGTATGGCAGACCATTCGAGGACATTTGAGATCACGATCGCGGCGCTCGGTGTAATCGTCACCGGATTGATCGGTTTTGGTCAGTGGCAGTTGAGCAACAAACAGAGTGAATTTACGAGGAATCAGAAGGAGGCCGACGCGAAGCGAGCGACGGATGCTACGGAAGTTCAGGTGATGTCCATTGTCGCCCCACATCTCGTCACTCTTTCAAAGCGAGAAGATAAGGATTTTCACTCGTCATTGCGGATGGTTGAGGCAGCGGCCATTTATCTGTCTGAAAAACATGGCCGTACTGCGCTCGCTGAAATGGCGGAAAGGATATCGCGCGGCAACGAAGCCGTTCCACAGGAGACGAAAACACGACTGCAGGAAGCCACAGTTGCTTCAGCACCGTCGACAACGGTTATGTGGTTTGCTGTCTTGGACTCGTTGCCGGCAAACGATCAGAGGGCAGCAGAGACGAGGGCGAATGAAAGAAACGAGCAACTTCGAAGGATTGGCCTAAATATCGAAGTCCAGTTATTCAAAACAAAAATCAGCAATAACTTCGCAGTCGTCGCCGGAGGACCAGTTGATCAGAAAGCTGCATTTGACCTCGCATCAACGTTACGAAGAAACGGTATAGCCGGGGACGCCTTCGCTCAACAGGACAGGGAGTGGACTCTAGTCGGCAAGGCTCCTTTCCGTTAACAACCTGCATTCGTACGGAACTTAATACGCCTTCGTCAGATCAACACCGGTGTAGTAGTGTTTGATGATCTCGTCGTATTTCACGCCTTGTTTTGCGAGGCCAAAGGCGCCGTATTGGCACATCCCGACGCCATGGCCCCAACCGCGCCCCGTAAAAGTGTAGCTTGCGACGCGCGAGCCGTCATAGCGTTTATTCATTACAAAAAGTTGCTCAGGCAGACGAAGAGCGGAGCGGATCTTGCCGCCTTTGAGAAT
Organism: Pyrinomonadaceae bacterium; assembly: GCA_046154245.1. GTDB lineage: Bacteria > Acidobacteriota > Blastocatellia > Pyrinomonadales > Pyrinomonadaceae > OLB17. The sequence goes on along the minus strand of JBJXFZ010000088.1, from coordinate 33,985 downwards.
CTTCACGCCGTTTGAGCCGATGATCTCAAGCTCGACCGGACGGCGCGAATACCCGCGACGCTTTATCTTCACGTCGTAAAGCGTGCCGATGCCGGGAACATAGCGCGAAAGTCGCGTCTGCACCGCAGATGCCGAGACGGTTTTGTTCCAATACGTCCATGGCGACATTCGCTCGGCGGTCGTCGGCAAAGTTGTCGGTGAGATCTCAAGATATTTTACGGCGCCGAGAGCGTCGAGCTGGTAGCGAACTTGCTCACCGCCAACCAGCGTTGCCTCGCGAACCGAATACAATTTGTCACCGAACTCACGAAACAGAAAAACATCGGGGCGAACATTTAATTGCTTCTGTGAGCGACCGCTCTTGATCATCAGTTTACCGTCGGCGGTCGGTGCCGCTTCGCCACGTAGCATCTCGGGCATCCACTTTTTCTTTTCGTAGATCTGCTGAATGAGCCGCAGCATCTTCGCACGCGAGAAATGTTTGTTCGGTTTTAGCGTTAGATCGGGATGGATCGCAAAGTAGCCGTCACGCAGCAATGTCGCTATATCCGCACGGCGGTCTTTCGGAATTTCACCCGCGTCGTCGAACGCAAGTTGGTAAATGATATCCGACTCGGTGAGCATCGTGTCCGCAAAATCCGGAGGATACATAAAGCCGGTGAGGATGCGAGCGAGTTCTATGGGTTTTGTCGAGTCGCGATTCACTGCGGGGAGCGGCTTGCCGAATCGCGTTGCGAGATTGCTCAACCAGTTCGAAAGTTCGCTTTCATTCGGCGTCTCATCAAACCAACTGTCTGTGATGTGCGACGCAGACAGATTAAAACCGTTTGCGGCCAGCAGCGACATCAGACGGACGAGTTCGAGGTTGCCTTCATCGCGTAGCTTTGCAGGTTGCCGCGAGGTCTTTACGAGAAAGGTCTCGAAGTGCCTGCGCCCGTGCAGTGAACATTCAACTCCCTTCAGATACGGCTCGCCTGAATCAAAAATATTACCGCCGTCCTCGGTTCGGCCGCCGCAAGTCGATGTGTAATACGCAGTTATCGGCTTGCCGCGGTATGTTGCGACGATGCCGCTAGTTTCTCTTACCGCCCGCGTGCCCATCGCATTTTCGATCGACACACCTTTGTAAACCTGCGACCAGACGGTCGGAACCATATCAAAACCTTGCTTGCCGTACGTGCCGATATTCGCGATCGCGTATGTGCGTGCGGCGACGGCCTGCGCCTTTTGCGCCTCGAGTTGCGGCAAACCGAGTTCAGCAGGCACAACGCCGAGCAGATAATCTTCGAGCGGTACGACGTTGACGACGGTGAGCGTGCCGCGAGAATTCACAAATACCTCGATCTTGCCGCGATACGCCTTGCCGTTCAGTCGCACCGGGTTTGAGCGCTCGTTTAGCGAACCAAACGCGACCGTTTTTAGCGACGAATATTTTGCCGCTTCGCTCGCTCCGCTGACGATCACTTCGCGTAAGTTTGGGTCAACGGCTGCATTAGGAGTTCCAACTGTCGAGCCGGTCGGTTTTATCAGACTGCGAACTTCGCTCTTGCCTGCGGTCCTTAATTGCTGCGTCAACGCGACTGCCTCAGCGGACGGAATTACGATCTTTTCGGTAACGGTCACCACGTCTTCAAAACCTTTCTCTGCAAGTCTCGCTTTTAGCGCATCAACGTCTTCGCTGGTCTCTTTTACCGTTCCGACCCACACTCTCCACGTGTTCGTCACGGTGTCGATGCTTGCAAGCGCTGTTTCGCCGGTCGCCTCGCGGATCTCTTTTGCCAAATCAGCCGCGTCAACCTGGTTGGGCAAATTCTGAAACTCAATGCGATACTTTTCGATCTCAGGCGGGCGATAGGTGCGTGCCGCAACCGTCACTTTATTTGTCGCCAGCATTCTCGATGGCTCATCCGGGCTCACTGCCACCAGAGACGAATCGCCAGTCGTGATCGTCACCGAGCTTGAGTTTGTGGATAGTCCGATACGAATCAACGGTTCGGACGCGAGCGTGAAATACTCGAAATCGCCGGCCTTTGTTTGTGTGATCGAAAAGAGTGTAAATACGGCAATGAATAAAAAACCGCGCCTATTCATAACAAGATGATAGCAAAAAACTACTTTTCGAGAGCGTTAAACATAAACGGGAACGTCGACCACGACTGACCGCGGTGCTGCGGGCGAAAGCCAAAGAGAATTATTTTCCCCTTGCCGTGAGTTGCCTCGGCGAGCGCCGATTGGCCGTTAAGATGTTTTTCGCCGAGCATCCAACCGGAGAGAAGTGAATTCTTCAGGGTGTATTGAGCAATGGTCTGTACGCGACTTTCGTCCGATGTATCAAATGCCGAGCTGTTCGAAAAATATGCGGCCGTTACGTCGGCCATACCGCGTGCGAGTGGAGAACTCCTATCGACATCGAGTTTGACGATCGAGCCGGGGTTGTAAAAATCACTACGTTTCAAACCGGCGAGCACATTTTTCATCGGCAGGTCGAATCGCTTGATGACCATCTCGCACGAGTCGTCAAAGCAAATCAACTTTCCGCCGTTATCAACAAATTTCTTCAGGTTTGCGACACCAATCTCACCGATGCCGCCGGCGAATGAGCTCTCGTAACGCTCGGCGCTCAAACCGTTTACGATAGTGTTCTCATTGTCCGCCGGCAGCACGATAACGTCGTAATTCAAGTTGCCGCTACGTACATCAGCGTCGGACACCGACTTGAACGGGATCTGAAACGTATCGAAAACAAAACGTGTCCAGCCTTCGTCCATCGAATTCGTGAAACCTCTATACAGGCCGACACGCGGATTTGTCTTTAGCGGATTTCGAAGGTTCGCGAACGGCTCTTTCTGCGGCGAAAGATTCAAACGGGCGCGCGCCTGGTTTAGGTTCTCGACTCGTCGCAAGGTCGCGCGATCCTTCTCAAAATCTCTTATCTCGAACACAGATTCGCTCTCGACGCCCATCTGCAGGGGCAGCGTCCAACCGGCAACGTCGTAGGGAACTTCAGCTTCGCCGTTTGGTAACAGCCGATTAGGGTAAATCTGTCGTTCAAACAAACTCAGCACGTTATTTTTTTGCGGCTGGTTTACAAAAACCAGAAAGCTGCCGAGCGGCATGTCGTGAAAATCTGCGCCCATCGACACCATTTTTACGTGCAGCTCCTGCGTCATCTCGTGAACCTCGATGCCTTGCCACATCAGAATCTCGAGAAATCGTGAGATCGTATCGGCGTTCGGCTGTCCGGCGGTGATGATGAAGGCCGGCGGCTCACCCGCTTTTTCGGTGAGATTCGCCTTGCCGTAATCGTAAAAATTGCGCAGATATCGCGGGCGGAATTTCGCGGCCATTTGGAGCAAGCTTCGCGAAGCGATCATCTCGATATTCGCGATGTCAGCGGGGCGCCAAAGGCCGCCGCGCCACGGGTCCGGATAATTTGTCGCGGGTTCGAGCAAGTTTGCGAGGCCACGTGTGTTGCGCGTTCGTCGTAGATCTTCTTCTTTGATGGTGATCGGCGACATGAGACTGGCGCTCGCCGCCTCGGACAAGATGCCGATCGAGTTGTGATAGTACGGCGCCGTGCGAAAGCCGCCGTGCCACCACGTGTCGTATGTCGAATTTGTCGCAACACCCGCAATTCCTTTTGCTTGCAGATCGGCCGCCATCTTGTAACCGATCGTACCGACCTCGCGTAGCTGCGAGGGCGTGATGCGCGGATTCGCCGGGTCGTAGAATGGCGGGATCAGAAATCGCGATGCGTTCTGCCCTTGCTGATGTACGTCGTAAACGATCTGCGGGAACCATTCCTGCCAAAAGAGCTTTGTTACGGCGCGCGTCTCGACGAGATTCAACATAAACCAGTCGCGATTGTTGTCGTGACCGGCGTAATGATGATAGAGCTCGGGTGGCGTCGTGCCTTCGCTCTTTGTGCCGAGAGTTTTGCGATACCAATCGGCGACGATGTCGACGCCGTCAGGATTTGGCGACGGGATAAGCAGAAGAATCGTGTTGTCGAGAATCTCTTTTGTGTCGCCGTCGGTTGCCGTCGCAAGCTCGTATGCGAGATTCATCGACATCTGCGACGCAACGATCTCGGTAGAGTGGATCGAGCACGAGATCGAGACGATCGTCTTACCTTTATTCACGAGATCGGCAAGTTCAGTTTCGCTCCTTCCGTTGCGGGGATCGGCGAGCTTTGCGCTGATCTGCCGGTATTTATCTAGGTTCTTGATATTGTCCGGCGATGAGATGAACGCGACGATGAGCGGCCGGCCAAGGGTTGACTTGCCGATCTCGCGCACCGTGACTTTGTTGCTCGCTTTGTCGAGCCGTCCAAAATAATCGGTGATCTGGCGCCAGTCGGCGATGGTCTTGTCATCCGTCGGGTGAAATCCGAGGACGCTTCTGGGCGATGGAACCTGAGCGACAATCGCAACGGAAAAAAGTAAAATTAAACCGCCGAGACGCAAAGACGCGGGAAAACAATAATTAAACTTTTGGGATCGAACTTGATGACCGACCTTAAACATGCTCATAAAAAATCTTCTTCTGCGTCTCCGCTTCTCGGCGGTTCAAATTCCAATGAATTGTTGATGTTTCCTGTGAAGCAGTCTAACAAATCGCGCATCGCGGGCAAACTTCGTTATTGGTGGAGCTGGTTTGTCGCGGGCGTCCTGCTTCTCTTTGTCGCGACGCCGGCTTTGATCTTTTTGTGGATAATCAATCGCCGGATATGGCTTTATCCGCTCGCATTGTGGGGAGCTCGCGTCTGGCTCGCCGCGTGCGGAGCGAAGGTTAAGGTCATCGGCCTCGAACACCTCGACCCTGATACATCCTATGTATTCGCTTCAAATCATCGCTCTTATCTCGATACCGCAGCTTTGTTTCGCTACCCGGGCAAACGTATGGGCCTCGTTGCGAAAAAAGAACTGTTAAAAGCTCCCGTGCTCGGTCAGGGGATGGGTTTTGTGAATATCATCGCGATCGACCGCACAAATCCCGAGCGTGCGGTTCAATCGATGCAAAAGGCGCGCGAGGTTATGAACAACGGCTATTCTTTTGGCGTGTTTGTCGAGGGGACGCGTGCAATGCCGGGTGAGTTGTTGCCGTTCAAGAAAGGAGCGTTTCATCTCGCGCTGCAAACGGGTGCCCCGATCGTTCCGGTCGCGATAAAAAACACGGACTGGATGATGGGCAAACGCACCGGCGTCGCTTACCCGGGTGAGATCGAGCTGGTTCTGCTGCCGCCGATCTCGACAAAAGATAAGACCGCCGATGATGTGATGGAGCTCTTAACAAAAACCCGCGAAGCAATAGCAAACCAACTAAAAACGGAAAACTGAAAATGAAAAGTTGAAGATTTGCTTCTGCACTTTCCGTTATCCGTTTACAGTTTCCCGCTGACTACGGTTTTTTCGGTGTTGGGGTCGGCGTCGGTGTTAGAGTCGGCTTTGCAGGTTCTTCATCAAGAACGCGGATCTCACTGCGGCCGAGTTTATAATCGGTAAATCGTACTCGCATTTTGATTCTTACAACGTTGCCGCTTTCGAAAACAAGCTCGTCATCTGATCGTGCATCTGACGGAAACCAATATTTGCCATCTATCTGCTCCCGCGTCGTATCGACGACAGGGAACTTGTTTATCTTGGTCTCGGGTACGGCCTTGCCCTTCGATTTAACTATCATCAGATCGTCCGTGTCGACCCAGATGCGTCCCGTGAAAAGGCGCAGCTTCGACTTTTTAGGATCGGGGACGACTTTTGGCGTGACGTCGAAAACATACAGATTAAGCTCGTCGATCTTTTCCGTGCCGATGTAGGTTATGTTGTATTGACTGATAGACGACGGCTCAAGTGCGAATGGGGTGACCCCGCCGAGGTCTTCAAGGTCCTCGGGCGTGACAAATCCGGGCGGCGTTGTTGCGACCGGTGCGAAGAGCACTCGCTCAAAACGCGATCCATCGTCTCTAAACGTCATAAAAGAATCGCGTCGATAAGTTCCGGCGATCTGTCCGCCGAGTCCTATGATATGAACGGTTGCATAGCGGTTGAAAACATAACTTTTCAATGCCTCGCGAAACTCGGCCTCGTTGGCAGTAAATTTCTTAACGATCTGGTTGACGTCTGCCGGTGAGAGATCGGTTTTGGTAAGCGTAGTCTGGCCAAAAGCGGCTCCGACCGAAAATATCAGGGTGAGTAGACTGGACGCAGCAATTCTTTTCATCATCATTCGTTTTTTCCCCGAAAGTCAGAGAAATAGATGCGTCCAGTGTAGCAAAAGTTGACCTGAGTTTAGTGTGGGATCAGTTTTACGAGCGTGATCATCGTGCCGTCATCGGTTTCTTCGACGATCACGTCATCCATTAGTTGCCGCATAAGTTTTAATCCCCAGCCGCGGCGTGTGCCCTCAGGTTGCTCAGGGTGAGGAGTTTTGTCCGCTAATCGTACGCCGCGATTCGAGATCGTGATCGTAATTTTGTCAGCATCGACTCGCGTGCTCATATGAAGTTTGCGCTCAGGGCTTAGGCTGTGTTCCGCGGCATTAATACACGCCTCGACGAGAGCGGTTTTGATCTGATTGATGGTCTTTTGCGGGACGTTGTGTCGCCGAGCGATCTCCTCGATAGTGTGTGCGGCGATCATCTCGGTGTCCTCTCCCATCGGCACGGTGATGTTGTATTCAGCGGCGTCGGATCTAGTTGCGGTGTTAACGTGGGTTCCCAGAATGTTTGCGAGCAGTTCGATCTGCTTTCGACTCGAGCCGTGAGCCTTTCTTTCGCTTAGATGGCGAAGGGCGGCGTCATCAAAACCCTCCGGTGCGATCAACCACAGACGATAATTTTCGAACCCGCACTCACATGCGACCATTTCGAGCCGGTCGCTCCAAAAGCGAGCCGTCTCGAGAGAGGCTTCAAGTTTTGAATCGATCTCGGCGGCAAGCAGGGCAATGTTCTCATCCTCGGCGATGCCGATCGCAATGCAGGCGCGCTCAGGATCGCAAAGCTCGTTCAGGCGCGGATAGACGGTCGACGCATTAGTTGAGTAGACGATCTTTGGCAGAGCGGTTTTGTCCGCTGTTTCTTCCGCTGCCTTGAGGACACTGTCGTGAGGCGCACCTTTGTAAGCGGATCTGTAAGCAGCGTAGTCGATCAGAAACGTCGCCACCTTTTGTCCGTTGAGGGTGCTCAAAAATTCACGCAGTCCCAACGCAGCATGTCGGCGATAGTGTCTTGCCATCAAACTCGGTGCGAGCTTGATATTTGCCGCGAGAGTTTCACCGACAGCCAGCGAACGCGGCGAATTTTCAACCTCCAACCGCACGCGACTCTTGATAAAATCGTTAACAACGCGATCGCCGCCGATCGTGACGTGACCCGATGCGAGGTTAATGATCTCTTGATGGTGCAATGATGCGAGTACACGCTCGAGCGAGGCGGCCGTCTTGCCAAAATGTTTTTTCCAATAGTCGATCGACACGGCGCCGTTTTCCGCCACGGCAGTTTCCGCAAGCAGTCGCATGATCGTATTTCGAGTCGTCGAGTCGGCGACTGAATTGATACGATCGTCGAGTTTTTTACCGACTCTGCCACCAAAAATCTCGTTCGTGTAAACTTGCTCGACGTGATCAAACGTAGCCAGATCGACGGCTTGTTCGGCTGACGCGTGAAAAAGCGACACGATGTAGCCCGCCACGCAGCCGGTTTGTACGGCTATCAGATCACGCGTTTGATCATTGATATCGACTCGCAATCTCGAAGCCAGATTTTCTGCAAGTTTGCCTGCCGCTTCGAAAGAAAGTTCCTCGACGCGCATAGACTCAAACGAAAGGCGCCCGTGCAACGGCCGACGTTTTCCTGCGACGAGAAACGGAATACCGGCTTTGGCTGCGATGTCTCTTATCTCGTCGAACAATGCATCGCCGCCGTTCAATTGCAATGCAACATCGAGTGCGTCGATCATCACGAAGCTGCGCGCGTCGTTTGCCGCGGCACGCAGTGGTGCACTGAGACAATTTCTTATCACCGAATTGTCGTTATTCAGACGGCTATCGCTGTGACAGCTCTCGATCAGACGATCGATCCAGTAACCGTCAGACGGAACAGCGAGTTCCGCGATCTCGCAGATCTCAGGCGAAGCGTCGATAATGCCGATGTCGCGCCGGCGAAACGCGACCGTCTGTAAGAGAAACTCTTTCAAAAAACGAATTGCTGCGGCATTCGCGCTTTCGTCCGTCTGTTTGAACTCGAAATAGAACGGAATGATGTCGGTCTGCTCCTCGAACAAACGCTCATGCGCCTGCCTGAGGAGTTCGGATGAACCGGCACACGGGGCCGAGAGCAGCGTCAGCGCGGACCCGCCGCTCGTCGCATGTTTTGAAATGCGATCGAGTTCTGCGTCACGGCCAATGAAATCTGCGCGTTCACAGCGTGCGAAGATCTTTTTCCCGACTTGTCGCCTCATTAAAATTATTTGCTAACCAAACTGTCGAACGACTGCACGCGATTACGTCCCTTTCGCTTTGCTTCGTACAAAGCTTTATCCGCAGCCGCCACGAGATCAGCGGACAAGCATAACTCAGCCGAGCAGCTCGCAATGCCAATACTCGATGTAACAACTCGATGTTCGAATCGGGTTTGCTCGATGTTGTGACGAATGCGTTCGGCAATGGCGACGGCCTCCTCGTTAGTTGTTTGAGGCAGCAGAATCGAAAATTCCTCACCTCCGAAACGGGCCGCCACGTCGGCGCCACGCAACGTTTCGCGAATCACGTTACCAACGAGCCGCAGGGCATCATCACCCGCCGGATGTCCAAACTGATCGTTGTAAGATTTGAAATTATCCACGTCGAGCATCATAAAGCTCATCGGGAAACCGTGGCGATTTGAGCGTTTCACTTCCTCGAGCAGACGAGCCTCTATGTAGCGGCGATTGAGCAAACCGGTCAGTGGATCGGTGACAGAAAGCGTTTCGAATTCGCCGGCCTTGTCCCTTAACATCGCCCGGTCGATCGCGATCGCGAGCTGTGGGGCGATCGCGAGAAATAGTCTCAGAGCGCTCTTATCAAACGCACTGCCGTCCGAGCGGTCCGTGAAATTCATCACACCGAGACAGCGGCCGCCGACCTTTATCGGACAGCTGAGAAAAGAGTTCGTTTTATATTTCCGCACTGATGCCATCTCGGGCAGATCGGTTTTCGACACATCGGAGATCAATGCAGCGTCGCCGCGTTCAAACACAATTTGGGCGACACGCATTCCGAGTTCACCATCATTTGCGAGGTCAGCAACCGAACCGATCATTGCCTTTAGGTCGAAACGCTCGTCGCTCTCGTTGTAGAGCATCAGCGACGCGCGCTCGGCTGACAACATTTCAGCCGCGATCTGCGTCAGGTTTAGCCACACGTCTTCCGAGTCGACCTTCTTCAAACTCGTGCTGAAAGCTCTAACGGCGTTTGTCAGACTTTCGCGACGCGCGACCTCGGTGCGAAGCCGAAGTATCTCAAGCTGCGGCGCCAGCGATTGGCAAATTCGCACGAGCTGCCTTTTAGTTTCGTCCAGTTCGATCTCATCGAGTATCGCGATCGCCGCTGAAATTTCCTCACCGACGCCGATCGAGAAGAGATGCATAACGCGTTTTGCAGCGTCGCCTTTCTCAGCAAGTACGAGCGGCATGTCGTTGCCCGCCGCTTCTAAGAGGCGTTGATCGTCAGGTTTGAGCCGGAGCCGAACCTTTCGGCCCTTCATCTCGCCAAACGCAGCCGCTGTCTCGAACGTGCCGTTAGAACTTTCGAGCCATATCAATGATCGAAAGTCGTATTGGTAGGCGAGAAATTCCAGGATCGATGTTGCCGCCTGCGCATAATCGACTTTCAGGATCGAACCAAAAAATGAACGCCACGCACGTGCTTCGGCGGCTCGGTCGGTAATCGCATCTTTTTCAATTTCGGGTTCAGCGACCGGGGCTTTCTCAACAGGTTGGGCGGCGGTTTCGACGACGGGCTTTTCGATCTTCGGCTCGCGGGCGGCCGAGGGTTGTGTCTCGACAGGTTTTGTCACGGCCGGCTTGGCCGAGACGATACGTTCGATCTTCTCGACGGCCTTGTCGAGAGCGGTTGTCGATCCGCTTAGTAGGACATTTTCGAAGATAGTGGCGGGCGAATGATCGCGCCAGTCGCCTGAGATCGCTCGCTCGGTGGCTTTGCGGTAATTCTCGGCCTTTGTAAATGTTCGTCCGATGATCGCGACGAGGGGTTTCTCGCTCGTTTCGATCGGGATGACACGGCACTCGAGACCCGCGTGACATGTGAACGAAACGCGTGAGCCGACCTCGATCACCTCGTCGAGCGCGGTTCCGCAGAACGCCGAGCACGGGCCTGTGAACTTGCCCGACGGATTCAAAGTGCGACAGATCGAGTTGTTGTTTGCCGTGAAGATCTCGCCCGGCCCGTCAATGACGGCGACGGCCAGGCCGCTCGCGCGCGCCAAGTCCGCCATCGCGTTTTTGTCAATAAAATCAGGGGTTTTGCTCATCACAGTCACTATATTATATTGTCTCGACTCGGGCGTTGACTGGCGTCCAAGTATATTGAAATTACAGTTCTTTCATCACGAAAAACAACCAATACGCTGTGTTTTTCAATAAAAAGTCGCCTAATGTCGTTTGCCATACTAACTACGATCGGCAGAACCGCTAGCCTCGATATGTGTCTTAACGGCTCATAGAAAATAATCAACGGAGGCAATCATAAAATCATGATCAACGACTACGAAGCAACCCAACCGATGACGGCAGATGGAGTGCCGGTCGATCGCGAAAAGTACTCGAACGATGACACGATCTCGACTTTGAACGGTCTGATCGAGATCTGCAAGGACGGCCAGCAAGGTTTTAAGGAGGCGGCTGAAGGCGTAGAGAACTCGCAGCTAAAGACTACTTTTTACGAATTCTCGCAGCAGCGGGCTGAGTTTGCCGGCGTGCTGCAGGAATCTGTCCGGCGCCTGGGCGGCGATCCCGAAACGAGCAGCAGCGTTGCGGGCGCGATGCATCGCGCCTGGGTCGATCTCAAGGCAGCACTGACCGGCGGCAGTGAGGAGGCAATTCTAAACGAATGCGAGCGGGGCGAAGATTACGCAAAGGACGCCTACATCAAGGCCTGCGATGAGCCGCTGCCGGCCGATATCGCGAGTATCGTAAAACAGCAGTCGCAGTCTGTACTCGCGGCCCACAACCGCATCCGGGATCTGCGCAATGCGGCCGATCGCAGCGAATCTGCGGGCTCGGGCAGGTAAGATCTGTGTGTAATGTCAGTTTTTCGAGGCCTGTTCGCAGGCCTCTTTTTTATTGCTCGATGCATGGACGTTCCGCATTGATACGAATGCAAGCGGTGAAGTTGGCGCGCTTTCATCTCGACGGGTTGGTGGCTCCGCTCGGAGCAGCCGTTGCCGCCACCACGAAAAAAGTCACACATATGACTGCTCGCACTCGCCACGTCGCGGGAAAATCCGCAACATCGGGAAAACTACGCGCCGAAGCTCAATTGCCGGTAGGCATCGCGTGAAACGACGCTCTGAATGCGCGTCCATCACTTGTCTATGAGCTCCCCTCAGTTGTTTATGCGCGTCCATCACTTGTTTATGAGCTCCCCTCAGTTGTTTATGCGCGCCCATCACTTGTTTACGAGCTTCCGTCACCTGTGAATGCGCGTCCGCGCGTTGTGAATCTGCGTCCGCGCGTTGTGAATCGGTCCGGGATCTGGGGTCAGACATGCAATATTTTCGTGCTGCTGAGAATTGTATGTCTGACCCCAATCCTCATCACGTTTGTCGATGATCTCGTCCACTATTGAATGAACTGGTGTCAACGTTCCGTTTTCCGTCCGGTGAGTCTGAGGAACGTGGCACCCGACGCATCGAATTGAACATCCGCTGACTTGAATTACGCTGCGTCGGCCGGGGCCATCAACAACTGAGTTGTGAAAAAGCCGGTAAAGCCAGATCGAAAGGACGTTTGATCCAGGCGAGTCGCGAGACTGCGACTTTCGGTTTTGTAATAATAGATTCCCCAGCCATTGCGACTAAGTCTATCCGCGTTTGCCCAAGATCGAGCGCAGAAAGAAATATTATGATCTAAGGTAGTGCTGCACCAATCCGGTTTGCCGCAAATTCGGCACGGACTCTTTCTCGATACTCGTCGGTATCCGATAATCATCGACTTTTTTTGTTTCTTCCCTACCGCTTTTTTCAATATTTGCGATGATATCTTCTAAAACAAGCAGTATGCCGGTTACTGACAGTTGGTTCAGAAACACACAATAATCCCCGCGTTTATTGAGTGGCAACAGATCTCAGGAGAGCGAGTTGTCGATGACCTAGCCGGAAAAATTCTAATGTCAACACGTCCGTAACCGTTGAGAGCCTACCGAAGCTATCGCGCACTTCAAAGCAAATAAATCACTTAGCTTTGTCGTCAAGACAATACCATGTACCGTCGTCTTGCTTGATAAAAACAAAACCGTAGCCTTTGCCTGTTCGCACAAATCCGTCACCCTCATTATGAATCGCCCGAATTGCAGCGGCCTTAAGATTTGCCGCTTCGACATCCTTTTGGAACATTTTCCATATTTCATCAACTTCACGGCGAAGTTCCAACTTTTTTTCAATCGGGATATTCGTCTCGTACTTCATCACGAGGGCTGGATCGCCTTTAGGAAAGTCCATTTTAGTAATGCTAGTAACGTTGATCTGCTTGCCGGAAGGTAGAGTATAAATATTGGAATTCTTGTTACAACCAAAGCCAATCAAAATCAGAAACGAGACAATTAGAGTTTGCTTTCGCATTATCACGATAAATCCTCATAAATATCATCAGGGGGCCACTTTTTGTTTTTCTTCTTTAGATAACGTTCAACAAATACGAGAATCGCGAAAGTCAAAACCCCCGCAGAAGGTAATGCAAATTTAAGAAATTGTTCGAAGAAATTCAGGTAGACAATGGTCCCGTGATAGTTATAAGGATAAATTCGACCTTCGATTTCGTTTGGCTCTAAAGGAGCATTTGCCCCCCAGTAAAACATTAGAACAGTCCACACGAACGCGAAGAAAACGCCAATGTAACCTGCACGATAGAGATACTTCCTGTCCCTTTTATCATTATCAGCAACCATTTTGTCCTACTGGATTTCCGAAAATATTACCAAGAGGTAAAACGCCTGTTCCTGTACCAGTGACCGAGCCACTAGCACCAGCTCCACCACCAGCATTAAAGCCTCCGCCAAGAATAGTCGTTCCATCCCTGTTCTGTCCGGCCGTACCATGTATTGAACCTGAAAAACCCTTTCCAATCCCGATACTGCCATTTACAAATGGCCCAGCGGCTGCCGTGCCGCCGTTCGGAGTGACGTTCTCGGTCGCTGATCTTAGTCGATTCAAACTGTCATACGTGTAACTCTGCACTGCCGTAAATCCGGCGTTAGCCCCGACCGTTGGAACCGTGATCGTCTGGCTCAAAACGTTCCCGTTGTTGTCGGCAGCATTCGGCGTGTTGTAGGTGTAATCGAGCTTCAACAGATTAGTATTTCCCGCCGAGCCGCCGAGAGCGATCTGTGTCGGCTGTAATCTTGAATTGAACTGCGTCGATTCGAATTTACCGTTTCCAAGTCTCATGCTCGCGACCGCTCCGGCGGCTGTGTATGCAAATCCGTTGGCGTAATTGCGGAAAGTATCATTAGCACGCCGGCTCTGAACTTGCTGTAGATCGCCATCATTGGACAAAGTATTTTTCACAACGCGGCCGGACGGGTATGTTTGTTCGATCAATTGCACCGCTGAGATTATAGACATAGCCAGAATTGTAAGTTTGTCCGTCCGTGATCTGCGAACTCGATAACACTCTGCCGACAATATCGAACGAATTATATTTCGTCTCCGAAACCGATGAACTTACCTTCGTCAATTTTCCTTTCGAGAACGCGACCGTTGCATCGTCGTATGTGTAGCTGACATTCGGCGTGGCCTGATAGTTCGGCGGCGTCGAGCCTACAAGCGAGTAATTTCGATTCGTCATGCGATTCGGCGCGTCGTAGATGTAGTCAGTCTTCACGCCGCGAGCGTCGGTCTTGCTCGTCAGATTGCCGTTGCTGTCGTAAACGTAATTTATCGCCCCCGATTCGGGATTCGTCGCGCTAGTGAGGCGCGAAAGACTATTGTATGCAAACGTTCGTGTCTGCACGCCCTGCGTGACGGTCGTCAGGTTATTCAGAAGATCGTAAGCATAATGCGTCGGCTGCACAGGAGACGCCGATGTCCCCAGATTGTCGTCGTTATCCGGCTCATCTTTACGAACAGTTGCAAAATACCAACTCCGGTCCCGATTATTTTAATTCTTTACTTCGGTGCCGCATCCGGTAAATCGTCAATTCGATTAGGCACAATATTTTCGTAAACTCGGAATACAATGGGGGACGAGTGAAGCTCTTTCTTTAGCTTCTCTCGCTGCTCAGCCGTTGACGTGGGGCCGAAGTTAACTACCCCGCCATCGTAATCACCGACGATTCGCCCAACCATCACATCAATAACCCCTTCGGGATTATCGCTACCCTTTTTATCCGTTCTTGGTCTGGAAAGCACGCTTTCTACAAATTCCCTTCTCTGTTCATAGGTGCTATCTTTCTTGAACAAAAATACCAAGTCATTTATGTCGTCCATTCCCTTCCACTTAACAACTGGGTTATTGTTGTCCCGAGTACAGGATGCAGATTGAAAAAAGAACGAAAGAACTAGCACTTGTAAAAATAGAAAAACTTTCATACCTATTTGGATCCTCCGAGTTTTACCAGGCAGTTTTGGGTTTGGTCAGATTCTCAATCGGTGGAGTTTCTTCTCGTGTCCTTTGAAATACGATCCGTGTGTTTCCGCTCGCGTCCTTGGTGTAGGCATAAACGGCATACGATGGGTATTGTCGCGTTTCCCCACTAACAAATGAAACATTACCATTTCCTGTTATCCTCAATGTTGCACTTCCGTCAATCGTGCCCGCCGGAGACACTGCTTCAGCAACCTTTCCCGCACCGGCAACTACTGCGCCAGCCACTGGATTTACTGTTCCAGCCACTACTGTTCCCGCGGCCTGCAAATCCTTGCCCAATTGTTGTCCGCCGTTAGTACCGTTTGCTATCGAAACGGTTACATCTAATCCTTTTGCTCCAAAATCCTTTTCGCCTTTGACCATTCCATTATTGGTTGCCGTTACATTCGTATCGGCCTTTCCCTGAAGGGCTATGGGTGACTGAAGTGGGACATCTGGCTCGGCATTTTTATTATCATTTCCGACAAGGCTTGGACCAATTTTCTCACCCGATTTTACAGCACTGTAAGTATTTTCGTCAGTCGAGACAATTGCCCAAACAGTCACCCGTGCCGTCAAAGACGCGTCATCTCCTGAGAAGGTCCTTCCATCTCCGTGTCCAATTCCTCCAGGACCGATTCGCGAGGCCTTAATAAAGGCCTCAAAACAAATTCCAACTTGCCCGGGCTTTAGTCCCGCTGGAGCGTCGCACAACCCCGATGGATCAATAAGATTTATAGGGTTATTCCGAACATAAAGAAATCGGTTGAATGTTTGTGGATTCGCTGACTTACCTGACGCAAGAAGAGGGTCAATCGCCGTAAAGCGTCCGAAACGATTCTCGTACATCCGTGCCTCTGCAAAATCCAATGAAGTTTCAGAATCTTTCTGATAGCCGGTAAACTTCTGACGGACATCGTCATTTGACGAGCCGTAGTTGAGCGTGGTCGAGCGTGCTCCCACACCGACGTAAATGTCTTCACCGAATGGCATGAAATCCCTACGAGCTTTCACTTGGCCGAGTTGATCTGTGATGATTCGAGGACTTCCTAGGTGATCTGTTGTTGTGTAATTTACGGACGGTGAAGATGAAAGCTGTGTCGAGTATTCAGCAACGATACGCCCGAGTGAATATATAAAAACCGTTGTTTCAGTGTCAGTTACTTTCTTTACACGTTTTCCTTCGCCATCGTAGTAATAGGTCCCTACTACCTGGTTATTATTTGTTACGTCTTTGACCTGAGTTTGTTTGTTGTCTCCGTTAAAAGTGAATTGCCGTGAGTGAGTAGTCATCGAATCAACGTCCTGAATAACATTCCCGTTTGCATCATAGCCGAATCCTTGACCTGTGTTGAATCGATTTGTCAAAGCGTTCACCGAAGGAGTTGTGTTTGTTGTCGTGTTGCCGATTGTTTGATTAAAGCTCGTTCGATTTCCGTAAATGTCGTATGACCAATTCTGAATCCAATTCTGAGTTGTTCCGGTCGTCTCTTTAGCTTCGGTCAATCGATTTAACGGATCATACTTGTAAGCTTGAACGAAGTTTGTTCCGGGCACGGTCAAAGTTTGCTTTGCAATGTTTCCGTTATTCTTTACTGAGTCCACTGTTCCGTTAGTCAGTAACTCGCCGTAGTCGAAATTGACTTTCCAAAGACCTGTATCAGCGACCGAAGCGCCAAGTCCTAACTGCACAGGCTGCAACCTCGAATTGAAACTCGCTGTTTCCCATTTACCGTTGCCCATTTTCATCGAAGTCACCGCTCCTGCAGCAGAATATGAAATGTTTGATGCATAAGGGACGTAAACTGTCGCTCCGGCCTTTTGGCTCGTGACCTTTGCAAGATCGCCATCGGTTTCAAATTCATTTCTTACCTTTCGGCCCGAGGGATACGTTTCCTCGATAAGCGCTCCCGAAAGATTGTATTGATAACCCGAAGTATATGTCTGTCCATCAGTAATTTGCTGGTATTGTTTCAGACGCCCGAGCTGGTCAAACTCTGTGTAACGCGAATCCGAAATGGTGCTCGCAACGCGCGTCAGCTTGCCTTTTGAGAATTGCGGGACGGATGGCAATCCTAAACCGTCGTAGTAGTTCGTCACCGCCGGAGTCGAAACGCCCTGCGGCTCGTTTGAGTAGACCCGCGTCAGAGGGCGATTGAGCGCGTCGTAGGTGCTCGTGATCGTCGTTCTTTTGGCATCGGTCGTCGTCAACACATTTCCATTATTATCGTATGCGAAGCCCGCCGTCCAGCTATTATTGTCCGCGTTGCCCGTCGTGTTTAGCGCCGTGTTGACTTCCTGTTCGGGCTGTTTGATACGGAGCATTCGACCAAGCGAGTCGTACATAAAATACCGGTTCTGCACGCCCTGCTGCACGCGCACCATCTTGCCCAAAGTGTTGTAAAAATAATTCGTCGGCTGATTTGGCGAGGAGACGCTGCCGAGTTGACCAGACGCATCAGGTTCGTCAACGCGCGTGAGTTGGCCGAGGGCGTTTGTGATCGAGCGCCGCTGCTTGCCGGCTTGATCTGTGACGGTTGTAGTGTTTGCGTCGATGTCTGTCTGCACCTTGCCTGTAGAATTAGCGTTGCTTCCCCACGGCGCGGGCAGGCCGGCGCCGGAGAAAGTCTCGACTTCGCTGTGACGGCCTGTGTTGACGGCCTTTGAGCGCGTCCAGCCCATTGTCGCTTCGTTTGTCGCCTGCGATGCGTATGCGGCGCGGAACGGGTTCGAGGTCAGTTGGTAACTGTTCGGATTGCCGGGCAGGTAACGCGTCTCGACCTTTATGCCGTGCGTTTCGTTTGTTGGGTCTTCGGTGGCAGCGTCCTCAAGCGCGCGCGCAAGGCGCACTCGTCCCAGTTGATCGTAATGCTGGATCGCGACCTTCTTGTAATCGCCTTTTGTTTCGAGATCGGCTCTCACGATCACGCGTCTTGCCACATCGTTGTATTCGGTGCGAGTCCACGATTCATGCGTGGCATGACCCGCCGCCGTGCGAACTTTTGTCGGGCGGCCGAGGCTTATCAACATGTTTCTGTCAGTTAGGCCATACGATCTTCCCATCAAGATTGACATACTGAACTACATCGCCTGTTTTTACCCGCGCTAGGCCATGCATCCACTCAAGCGAGTCGTATTTCGGGGAGAGGACAAAGGTTCCATTTTTGTCAATTAGCCCAAACTTACCATCGTGTCCAATTACTGCAAACCCATCAGGTGAAAAATCCTCTGCTTCATCGAACTGCGGAGGAATCAAAAATTTACCATTTCTGTCAATATAGCCCCATTTTCCATCTGCTTTTGCACAAGCCATTTCTTGGTTAAACAAACAGGGGTAATTAGGTTGTGGTTTTATTACAACTTTTCCGGTTGTATTTATATAACCATACCCAAGGTATCTATCTCTAAATACGGCAAAACCTTCCGAAAAATCACTGCCAGCAGTACCGTAATTTTTTATGACTTTTCTCCCTGAAGTGTTGATATAATAGCTTTTTCCTGAGTTGACAACCCAAGCACGTCCATCGGCGAAGGACCTTGCCAGATCAAATTGAGCAGGAATGACAAACTGCATACTCTTGTTAATGTAACCCCATTTATTGTTTTCCTTTGCTGCTGCAAGACCTTCGTAAAAAAAATCAATTTCGGTAACATCTTGCAAAAGTGTTAAATTCCCTGATTTATCAACATAGCCTAAATCTAATCCGCCACTTTCATTCCGCAATTTTATTGGAGCTAGTCCCTCGGAAAAGGATTCAGGAAAAAATCCCTCAAACTTAAGAGGAATTACGATTTGCCCTTTTTCGTTAATATAACCAGATTTTTTAGATATGGAAACTCCAGCCATGCCTTCATCAAATTGTCTGCATAAGTCAAACTGTGGGGCGACTACAATTTCACCCTGTTGATTTATATAGCCACATTTATTCCCAAAATCAAAAGGAAATAATTTTGGTATTTCTGTTTTTTGAGAAAAACCAAATACTACAAAAGCTACAAAAAATAAAAATGATAGATTCAAAATCCTCAACATATTCTCAATTTCCTTGTTACTAAAATTTCTCAGTAAGAAGAGATTTTTTGCCTAGGGTTCTAAAATCTCCTCAACAAATTTTTTGGCATCACCTTTAGCTTTATCTTTATCATTAACGAGTCCCATCGCTGCTGGAATAGATCTTTCTCTTTCCGTCTGTGTTTGATCAGTTCTCCCTGTATCAATAAAATCGGTTGCCTGAATAAGTTCGTTTCCCAATGCTGCGGCATTTCTTTTTTCCTCAGATTTGCCTTGAGGCACATCGAGGTTTGGTAAGGCTATCTGATTCTTACCGCCAAATATTTCTTTATCAACCTTATTTCCTTCGTCGACCTTTGCATTTTTCTCAGTGTCCTTTTGAATCTTAGCTGGATCAATGACAACAGTTACCACGCCGTCTTTTTCCCCTTTTGTATTTGCGAGTTCCTTCGGGACAACGCTCGCGCCGTATACCTTGCCCCCGGCAATACCCTCGACAATACCTAATCTATAAACGACTTTTGAATCTTCTAGTTTTTGTAAAAATTCTCTACCTGATTTTGTCCTAGCAATTTCAGTAAGTGCTTTTTTAAGTGTTTCTTGCTCTTTTTTATCTGCCGTGGCAAGAACGAGATCCTTCCCGCTTACATCTTTGTATTTCAAAGGGTTGTTTCTTACATAGCCATAGAGATTTATTCTCTGAGGGTCAAACTGTCTGTCCCTTTTGATCATTATTGGGTCAACCGAATTAAATCGTCCAAGACTTTTTGAGTAATATCTTGCTTGCGCGAAGTCAAGATCGGTTTCAATGTCCCTTTCATAGCCGGTAAACCTCTGCCTCACCTCATCTGACTTGTAACCAAGCTCCTGAGTTCGGTGTGCAGAGGAAATATCTTCTCCGTAAGAATGATAATCATGCCTTGCGATCACTGCGCCGTTTTGATCGGTTTTGATTCTTGGGCTTCCGAGATGATCGGCAGTGACGTAGCTGACTTGTTGGGTTGCGCTGAGGTTGGTCGAGTATTCAGCAGAAAGCCTCCCGTTTAAATCGTAAGCAAAGATCGTTACCTCGCCTGTAGATGGAACTACTTTCTTTACGCGTTTGTCGTTCCCGTCAAAGTAATACTGTCCGACTATTTGGTTTTGCGTATCTCGAACCTCGTATTGCTTATTCTCGCCGTCATATTTGAATGTTCGAGCATGGGCGTCACCGGTCATGTTGCCATTGTTTGAATATGCGTAATCATCGTTTGTACTCAAGCGATTTGTCGCCGCATTAATGGCTGGATTAAGTTTCTTTCTATCAGCCGAACAGACTTCGGTGTTTCCGTTGCACAGTTTGGGCAAGGTCGTGGTATTGGCCTCATCGAAGTTTCGATTGCCGAATCGGTCGAATACAAAGGCTTGTTTCCAAGTCTGTGAGCTTGAGATTATCTCACTGGCTTCGGATAACCGATTAAGCGGGTCGTAAGAATACATCTGGGTGGCCGTAAATCCCGCATTAGTACCGACAGTTGGCACGGTAATGGTTTGAGACAATAGATTGCCATTATTCTGCGACGAACCGTAACTGATATCGAGTTGTAGAAGATTGGTTGTTCCGGGCGTTGTTCCCTGAGAGATTTGCGTAGCCTGCAATCTCGAATTATAAACAGTCCCTTGCCATTGTCCGTTACCCAATTGCATTCTCGTTACGGCTCCCGATGGTGTATAAGAAAAACTCGAGACATAAGGCGCAAAGACCGAAGCGGCATTCTTCGCGCTTGTTACGCGCATCAAGTCACCGTGGGTGTTGAGCTTCTCTCCCTTATCTGTAGTAGCAAAAATACGATTGCGATGATTGTCAGAAATGATGCAAAACAGATCGAATATTCGGCGAATCTAAATTTTTCCCAATAAAGATAATGCTGATGCAGAATTTCTTCGTTCACCAAATAAATTACGGCTCGTCTTTTTTCAACGCCATCAATAAGAAAAAAAAGATTGAGTACTAATGATCCGATTGACGCAAAGAACGAAAGAACCCTTGCATTTGATCTCAGTCTTGAAACTAAGAAAGCAAAAAGTAACAACGCGACAGCGACGAGTAGTAAATAACAATTAATGCAGTCAGGAAAAGACTCTGCATTTTGTCGCATAGCAATCTCTTTTTGGAGAACGTAAACGGTTCCGACCAATTCAAACAGGAAAGCCAATAGTAATAAAAACTTTGGTTCAAATTTCATAGATTAAAGTCTACTATCTAGTGCAAGCTTGAATAATATTGTCATGTCTCGGGCGTGTGTAATACAAGTCATGACGAAAGTAAGTCCAAGGTTTTAACCATGACGAGAAAGAAGTTTCAGTCCCGCCAGGGGCTCCTGCACCATGTTGCCGCCCGTGTACTGTGTTTGTGCGCGAACTCCATGCAAACGGGGAATAAGACCTTTGACCAAAAAAATTCGCGGGCGCAACAAACATTCTCGGATTGTCATCAATCGTTCGTGCGTTTCCCTGGCCAAGCCATTGAAGACTATTCGAGGCTGTAACTTCGTTCAGGCTACTGGCACTATCGTTGTACGCTTGCCGTGATGTTGTCAATCCCTCATCCGTTAGTCCCAAAGAAGCCGCGGATGACCCATTGGAAAGTTGACTGACTGAGCCAACAAAGAACTTTTGAGTCATTGGGTCACGCAATCCAGAATCTAGAAAGCTCTGTCTACATCCCGGCATCGAGAGCATATCTGTGGTCTCGTTCGCAAGCACAGATCTATCCTCATCAGAAAGGTTATTTCCTGACATAAACTCAACACCTTGGCGAGGAGTTATGTTGCCAATGGGAGTTGCTGGGCTTTCTTCCACCAATTCTGGTGCAGCCCGCACTTCCACCGGTTTGCCTTCAAATTTACCCAATCTATCCCATCCACCCTGTCTGATTAACCACCAGTAATTACCAGTACCGAAAAATAAGATTTCTGGGCCCCTATACGGCTCAAAGCCGTCTAGGCGTTGTTGCGCATATTCATCCCCGGCTGCATTCACGTAAACTTCTCCGCGATGGCGCGCAACTTGAAGGCCCGTTGGATCGGTATAGGCCAACGGATTATTCATAACATAAGCATATCTATTGAACGTCTGTGGGTTTGCTGACCTGCCGCTCGCAAGCAGCGGGTCAATGGCAGTGAAGCGGCCGTGTTTGTTCTGGTACATTCGAGCTTCGGCAAAATCAAGTTGTGTTTCTTCGTCTTTTTGGTAGCCCGTGAATTTCTGCCTTAAATCATCGCCGGTGTTGTATTTCAAGCTTGTCGGGCGATAACTAGGTTCTGAATACACTTGCTCACCAAACGGCATGAAATCTCGGCGTGACGTTACTTCACCGAGAGCGTTTGTGATTACGCGAGGGCTTCCGAGCATGTCCGTTGCCGTGTAACTTGTGGTCGGATTTGGTGGCGGTGGTTTTGTGGAATATTCCGCGATCAGTTTGCCAGAAGAATACACGAAGATCGTTTCGTCGGTGACAACGCCGGGATTATTTGGGTCATAGACCTTCTTCTTCACCCGCTTGCCTTCGCCGTCATAGAAATACTCGCCGACAAGCTGCCCGTTCTGGATGACTTTTGTTTGCTTGTTATCGCCATTAAATGTAGTAGCTCGATTTTCCGCATCTGTCGTCAGGTTCCCATTCTTGTCAAACACATAACCTTGTCCTGACTGGAAGCGGTTCGTATTCGGATCGATTGTCGGATCGGTAATATTATTCTGAGCAGCCTGCGTCGTGCCGTAAAACTTTGTGTGATTTGTGCGATTGCCAAAGCGATCATAGCCAAACGTCTCTTTCCACGTCTGAGGAGCGTTTGTGCCAGTTCCGCCAGTTTCTCTCGCCTCGCTTAACCGATAGACCGCTCCATATTTCACGCTTCAAACTATTTCGCGAAAACTAAAAATAGGGTCAGCAATAAAAGAAGTGGGAATACGACGGCGATGCGCGCAAGCCATTTTAACCGGTCTGCATGAGTCGGTGGAAACCCCGCATAATCAACGAAAAAGAGACAACTTAGTCCGATGGCAGGTCCGAAAAGCACTGAGAAAGCCATCAGTAATTGTGTTAACCTTGGCGCATCTTCAAATCCCATGTAAGCAAGGATCTGGAGGAATAATGAGCCAAAAGGAAGTAAGATGATTGCAAAACTTGGAAGAAACCACCAGACACCCTTCCAGTGCTTTTCAGGGATTAATCCTTTTAGTCGCCCAATAATTATTGTTCTCGTCATCTTTTTACTACCCCGGTTTCAACCCACCAAAATGTTTGATTCGTTCGGGACATAAAATAATTTCGCGTGATGGAGCTCGGGTCCCGCTCACCGCTTCGATTCCAGGTTGGAACAGTGATCCCAGCCCCTTGTGCTACCGATCCATACGCAAACGAATTAAAATGTGTTGGATTCCGTACTTCAAACAATGCGTTACCAGTATAATTTCCGTTTGCACCGCGCAACTCAGTTATTTTTACATTGAAAGACCCTACAAACTGCCTTGGCATATTTGTGCCGGATGTCCATGGACCATCTGGCGCGCTGGGCATTCCGTACCTTGGTGGGTACTCACCAGTAGCATTGGAATATATTTCTGAGTCATACGATCCACCGCCATTGGCAGCAAATCTATCTCGATGGATTTGTAACATTGGTGAACTCTGAACTCCTTGATTCATGTAAGAATCTGGACCAAACTGGCGCTCTTCCGGTCCGGTGCCAGTAAACCATTCCAAAGCCAATCTGAGAACACCTGAATCATCACTCTGGCCTGCTGACATCGCATTTGCTGGCCGCGTCGGGGAATCTATTGGATTTCCGTCGTAATCAACCATTTCCACTTCGGATACTTCAAACTTCTTACCTAGCATAATGTACTTCCCCTCATATTGTTCAAAACCTTCACCGGCATTTTTCAGCTTCAAAATAAATCCAGCATTGCGAACAGTATAATCCTTGTATTGCGATTTATTTTTCTTGTAATGTTTGTCACCAACCCAGAAAATCGCACCATCCTTATCCTCTAACCATATCAGACCCTTCGGATCGGTTCGCTTAATCGGATTGGCTCCCACATACACATACCGATTAAACGTTTGAGGATTTGCGGACTTACCTGAGGCTAACAACGGATCGACGGCCGTAAATCGCCCGAATCGGTTCTCATACATGCGAGCCTCGGCATAATCTAGATTTGTCTCCGAATCTTTTTGGTAGCCGGTAAACTTTTGTCTTATGTCGTCTTGAGTCGAGCCATATTTGAGCGCGGCAGTTCTGTTTCCGACGCCGTTGAAAATATCTTCTCCAAAGGGATGAAAATCTCGCCTAGATTTCACTTGACCAAGAGCGTCGGTGATTATGCGTGGACTTCCGAGATGATCTGTGGTTGTGTAATTGGTCGATGGCTGAACTGCCAGTTGTGTTGAATATTCTGCTACTAGTTTTCCCGACGAGTAAACGAAGATCGTGGTTTCCGAGTTCGTAACTTTCTTGACTCTTTTCCCCTCACCGTCATAGTAGTAAGTCCCAATTATGGAATTATTTACGTCCTTGACTTGGACTTGTTTGTTATCGGCGTTGAAAGTAAATTGACGGCCTTCGGCATCACGGATTAAGTTACCATTTATGTCATAGACAAATCCTTGTCCTGCTGTAAATCGGTTGGTGTTAACGTCAACTGTTGGATTTACTGCAGTCGTATTGCCCGCTATATTCTGCGTAAATGAAGCACGGTTTCCGTACCGATCATAGCCCCAATTCTGAATCCAATTTTGTTGTCCGTTCGCTGTTTCTTTAGCTTCGGTAATTCGATAGAGAGAATCGTATCTGTAAGCCTGAACTAGCGGATTCGTAAGGCCGTTGAAGGACAGTGTTTGCTTTGCTATATTTCCTGTATTCTTAGAAGTATCGACCGAACCGTCTGTGTTTAGCTCACCATAATCATAATTTACTTTCCAAGTTCCGGCATCAACCGACGACGCGCCTAAGCCAAGCTCAGTCACCTGTAATCTTGTATTAAACTTCGCAGTTTCCCAACGTCCATTTCCAAGCCGCATCTGCGAAATGCCGCCAGAGGCCGTGTATGAAAAATTTGAGACACAAGGTGCAAAGACCGAAGCGGCATTCTTCGCGCTTGTCACTCGCATCAGATCGCCGTCGGACTCAAATTCATTTATTACTTTTCGGCCGGACGGATATTCTTCCTCGATCAAGGCACCTGAAAAATTGTAGGCGTATTTTGATGTGTAAGTATTTCCATCGGTTATTTGTTGGGTTTCCTTCAAACGACCGAAGTTATCAAACACCGTGTTCTTAGTTTCCGAAACCGTAGAGAAAACTCGCGTCAATTTTCCTTTTGCAAAGTTTGGCGTTTGTGGTGCGGCGAGACCTTTGCCGTCGTAGAAGAAGCTTACGGCAGGAGTCACGACGCCCGCAGGCTCGCCGGAATAGGTTCTCGTTTTGACCCGGCTTGCACGATCATACTCGTTGTGAATGACCGTGCCTTTTGCGTCCGTCGCGGTCAGAACATTGCCAAGAACGTCATAGCTAAACGCGGCTGTCCATTGCGAATTGCCTGTCACGGGATCTGATAGATTCAAGCTCGCGTTTATGTCCTGTTCCGGCTGGCGAACGCGGATATGGCGGCCAAGCGAATCGTAAAGGAAATATCGATGTTGGATTGCAGGTTCTCCAGTCTTGCCTTGTTGGACGTGAACCATTTTCCCTTGCGGCGAATAGGTGTAAAAAGTCGGCTGAATAGGATTATCTAGCGCTCCGAGATCGGCGTCAGCAGACGCAGTTATCCCCGTGGGCTCATCTATTCTTATCAACTGTCCGAGCGCATTTGTGATCGAACGGCCTTTGCGCAGTGATGCATCAGTTGTAGTTACGACAGTGCCAACAAAGTTCGGCACAGTCGAAATTCCAAACGAAGTCACGCCGAGGCTCGCACCGTGAATGTTCGGGTCAAGCGGATTCCCGGCTTCGGGCGCGTAGGTCTCGACGACTCGATTAAGCTCATCGTATCTTGGCTTTGACCAATGAAGCGTATCACCGTTTCGATATGGATTTGAAGTCGCCGCCACGCGTCCGAGATTGTCGTATTTCGTCTCGACAAAGACATCGCCCTGCGAGTCTTTGGCCTGCGTCTTGACCGCGCGGCCGAGACCGTCGATAAATGTCGTTGCTTCGTCCCAGTTGGTCTCATCAATTTGTTTGCGCACCTTTACAAACAAATTCCCCGGCGTATCGCCGTAAATCGTCTGCGCTTCGGGCGCGGTGAAGTTTTCACCGAAAACTCTAGTGGGCCGCAGTAAGGGATCGTTGTATTCGGTGCGCGTTATTTGATTGAATTCGTCCGTCGCCGTCAACGGCAATCCGGTATTAAAGTCATACGTCCTCGAAACCGTCGAAGTCTGATTCGTCCCCGTAAGAAGTCTGCGTCAATTTCTCCCGTTGCGCTGGAAACATTAGCGTTTTGTAAATTGAATAACCCGTCCAGAGTCCCTATCTCCGAAAACCGCTTCTAATGAAAGCGAAAATGAGCAAGTCACACTCAAGGATCTAGTCCTTGCGGGTCTATCTGTGATGTTAAGAAAAAGAGAACTTCCGCTCCGCCGCCAGTCGCCAGAAAATGATTTTATTCCCCCACCACAATCTCCAAAGGGATGATCCCAGCAATCAGGCATATTAGTGAGCGAAAAACTCCCATCGTCTTTAAGAATTAAAATCGGAGGGGTTGCGGCACAACAAATTTCGTCCTTTCTCATAAACCTTAGACTGTTTTCTGTTACTACCCAATCTCCAACGAAACTTTGATCAGAAATCTCTCGTTTGCATTCACAGCCCACGAACGTTGTGATAATCACCAACATTACCGACAGAGAAATATTTCTACTCAATTTTGAACCCATCTAGCTTTTCTCCTACTTGCAATTACACGGATTGACCTCATGCCACCAAAACGACTGTCGAATGTTAGACATGGTGCTACGTGGGGAATTCGGGTCAATATCGGAGACAATATGGTATAGAAACGACTGACGACCAGTTGTATTGCGTATTGTAAACAGGACGTTGTGATTTGTGCCATCTACCTCTTTCACTTCTGACGGGAATGACCCTACAAAACTTCGAGGGCCAGTGATTCCGCCTTCAAGCGCCCTAACGGCGCCGTCATTGGAAGGAAAGAATGTCGCTCCTAATCGCCACCCAATTGGACCAAACCGTCTTGTTTCAGGGGTGAAACTTTCGAAAGACTTACACGCACTGTTGCTAGAGCAGTAGCTATCCCGAACAAATTGGACCTCCGGCGAAGTTCTTAATTCTTTGGTCATAGAATCACTAGCGCCAAATTCACGTTCTGTCGGACCAGTACCGGAGATAAAATCCTTGAACAATGTCCTAGGATTGGGCGGATCGAGTCTATATCCTTTGGTCGAATTCCCTTTTGTCCCGCGCTATTCGTCTCCGTAATTTTCCAAGAGCTTCTGTTGAATATTCCTAGGAACAGAATTTAAACTTCCATATGCGGGAACAAGAAAAGTATCTATCGCGGCTTGAACGCTGAAAAGATTTTCGTAGCCAAATGCCTCATTAAACTTCGACATAGTATGCGGATTCTCGAAGCCAGCTACTCCCATCTCAAAGTTACGATCCATTAGGATTCCCCACTCACACGATCGCGAAAAGAGTAAAATCTTGCTCGTCCCCAAGTAGAAGATTGCGTCACCCGCTTCGGGCGAACTGTCCTCGCTAAACGCGACCCAGTATTCGCTGACTGGAGTTCTCGGAGTAATTTCAAGTGCCGGATATTTCTGGGAATTGGCAAAGTACTCTTTTGGGTCGGGGTCTATCATTAGGAAATACCAAATCGGTGTGGATGATTTTTGAACGAACGTATTCATCGATAAGAAGAAACCATCGGTGAATAGCTCGTCCACATCCAAAAAAACAAACCTCTTGAAATTTGATCTGAATACTGATTCGGGCAAAGAGCGATCAAGATCAAAAATCTTACCAGCTACCTCACAAAGGCCGTCAAACGACTCTGTCTCTGTTATCAGTCCCATACAATTACTATTGCCGATTTAGGCGGATTTTTCTAACTGCTTTCTTTTTACCGGGAACATATTTTTCGAGGGTAGCTCCCTTTTTCCCTCCACGAAAGTTTATCCCAAATGTCTTTTGCCTGCCTTTGGAGAAGACAAACGTTTTGTCGTTAACCCGCATCATCTGATGCCCATTTTCCGTCAAGGTCTTAGCTACCTGAGTCGCATTGGCATTAGTTGCGATATTTGAGACACTCCCGACGGTGGTTTTGTCAGTAATAGTACTGAAGGTGCGTCTCGCATCATTCGCCACTCTGTTGGCGCGTCTCGCTGCTTTGGCGGCATCAAGCACATTGCCAAACACTGGGGTTAGTCCACCTAGTCCTATCAGGCCATCGACAGGCCTGCCTCGTGCTAGATCGGTAATCGCGCTTATGACTCCAGCACCCTGTGAGACAACAGGTATCTCGGTAGCCGCTATCGTGTCCAAAGCAAGCTGGGCGTTATCAAGCTCCTCTTCAGTTGCACCTTGGGTAAGCGGATTTGAATAAAGCGGTTCATGGCCGCAGCCGCCGTCGGCTGGACAAGGCAACGGTAATGCTCCTTCTGGCGCTCGTTGGCCACTCGGGGATGCATGGTCGCCTAGATCTGGAACGGTGCTTGAGGCAGCGGCCGTTGCGGCGTCTGTGCCAGGAATACTCTGCGAGGCACCCGCTACGCTCTGACCCTGTTGCACTGGCTTTTGTATCGTGCTGCTCCGAACAAGCCTAGTTGTGCCGTCAGGATTATAGTAGATTATCGAACCGGCGGAATAACAAGACTCGCTAGATGCTCCCTTTAAACAACCGCCGTTCACAAGCATCCCTTCGGTTCTGTCAATAACCTGTTGCCCATCGGAGCAATTCCCGCCTGACCAATTTACTCCTCCATCAGATTTATTGCGACACCATTTCAACCCGCTCGGATCGGTGTAATTTATCGGATTGTTTCCCGTGTAGGTGTATCGGTTAAATGTTTGCGGGTTCGTCGGAATGGCCGATGACAACAGCGGGTCGACCGCGGTGAAGCGTCCGTGTTTGTTCTGATACATCCGGGCTTCGGCAAAGTCGAGTTGAGTCTCATCGTCCTTTTCGTAGCCGGTGAACCGTTTGCGCAGGTTGTCGCTGCCGATTACAGAATACTTTTGACTTTCATTTCGTCCACCAATGCCGACGCCAAGCTCCTCGCCGAACGGCATATGGTCGCGGCGAGAAATCACATTTCCGCTTTTATCCGTAATCACGCGAGGCGAACCGAGATGGTCAGTTGTCAAATAGCTCGTCGTCGGATTAGGCTGCGGCGCAACCGTCGAATACTCCGCCGCCAAAGAGCCGCCCGCGTCATAAACGAAAACAGTTGTCTCGCCTGTCGAGGGCACGACCTTCTTGACACGCGCGCCGCTGCCGTCGTAGAAGTACTGCCCGACTATCTGATCGCTCGCATTGCGAACCTCAGTCTGCTTGTCATCTCCGTTGAACGTGAAACTCCGCCCTTCCGCGTCGTTTAATAGATTTCCGTTGAAATCGTAAACATAACCTTGTCCCGTCGTGAAACGGTTATTTGTCGCGTCAATTGTCGGGTGATTGATGCTTGTGTTCGGAATCGGATTGCCGTTTATGGTTTGTGAAAACTGCGTCCTGTTTCCAAACCTGTCATAGCCAAACGTCTGCTGCCAGTTTGTAGTAGTGCCGGTATTTTCCTTAGCCTCGGTCAGCCGGTTGATCGAATCGTATTTGAAAGTCTGCGTAAAGCTCGTCGTCGGAATCGTCGTCATAGTGCGGGCGATCATGCCGATGTTTTTTTCAGCATCGACCGTCGTGCCGTCAGCGCTCAATTCGCCGTATTCGTAATCGATCTTGAACAGATTGTTATTGGCGTTGGTCGTTCCAAGACCAACTTGCGTTAGTTGAAAACGCTCGTTGACCTGTGCCGTTTCCCAAAGCCCGTTGCCGAGCTTCATCTTGCGAACACCGCCGGCTGCCGTGTAGTCAAAGTTTGAAGCTACTTGTTTAGTAAAACCGTTTGCTGCTTTGGTCGTAACCAGATTCAAACCGCCATCATTATGTAAGAAGTTTCTAACTATTCTGCCACTCGGATAGGTTTCCTCGATCAAACCACCCGACAGATTGTATTTGTAGCCAAAACCATATGTTTGTCCGTCAGTGATCTGCTGACTCGCTAATAAACGGCCGTGATTGTCAAAGCTCGTAAACCTGTCCTCGGAGACGGAACTTGTCGCTTTTGTCAGCGCTCCGCGAGAGAATTGCGGAACTTGTGGCAGCCCCTTGCCATCATAGAAAAACTCGAGCTGCGGCGTGCCATCACTATATGTTCGCTTTACGGGTCGGCTCGCTCTGTCATATTCATTTGTGATCGTCGTATTCTTGGCATCTGTCATCGAAACGACATTGCCAAAAACGTCATAGCTGAACGCCGCCGTCCAGCTATTGTTATCAGGATTCCCGGTTGTGGCGAGCGTCGGATTTGGTGTTTGCTCAGGTTGGCGAACACGGACAAGGCGTCCCAACGAATCGTATGCGAAATAACGATACTGTGTCGGCTGGCCTGATTTGCCCTGCGTGATCTTTACCAGCTCGCCCTTGACGTTGTAGCTGTACGAAGTTGGCTGATTTGGATTGGCCAAAGTTCCCAAATCCTGATCGACCGTGCCGCCGATGGCCGTAGCCTCGTCAACGCGAATCAATCCGTATATGCCTGAAATCGCGCGCGCCTTTCTCCCAGACGCGTCCGTCGCAATCGTGTAACCTCCTATCAAATTCGGCTCGGTCGATATGCCGAATTGAACCACTCCCATGCTCGGCCCGTGTGCCGAACTGTTTGGATCGACAAGCGCCGGCGCGTAGGTTTCGACAACGCGATTTATATCGTCATAGCGAGGCTTTGACCAATAGACAGGCTCGGTCGCGTATCCGTTCGTATCAACGCGATACGGATTGGACGCAGCCTTTACTCGACCAAAACTATCGTATCTGATCTCACTCGCCACATCGCCCTGCAAATCCTTCGTGCGCGATTTGACTGCTCGGCCGAGATTGTCGAAGTAAGTCGTGCTCTCAGCCCAGTTATATTCGTCAATCTGCTGGCGCCGCTTTACCCAGAGATTGCCGGGCGTATCGTTGTAGATCGTCTCGGACACACTGCCGCCTACTGGCGGATTGACGCGAGTCGGGCGCAATAAGTTGTCATATTCATTTGTCGCTGTTTGTCCATTCGCATCTGTTACAGATAACAAAAGCCCCGTATTGAAATCGTAATGCCGCGAAATCTCAGAACCTTCCGTCATACCGTGAACACCAGTCGGATCCGGCGCCGGCGCCTTGGTCTTGGTAGGATAAGCGTAATAGTTTGTTGACGAATACTCGACCTCAACAAAACGCGTCGCATCACCCGATGTGTCCCAGACCTTTCGCACATTGCCGAAGTTGTCATACATCGCGTGCGTCTCAAGCCACGTGTCCGTTTCCTTGACCCAGGTCTTCGTCGTCGTCACATTGCCACGCAGCGTCGAATTCGGATCGACCCAACCCGTCGTCGTATATCCGAAATCCTGATACGCGGTCTCGTCATAAACCATCTGCGTCTTTGCAAGCACGTCGTTCGTGTTGGCGGGATTCAATACTCGTGTCTCAATCGGCCTGCTCGTAATGCCCCGGGCTTTGTAGTTCGGGTCGTAGGAATAGTCGGTCTCGGAGATGTTCGCGATCTGTCCGGTGTTGTAAAACTTGTTTTTGAGATTGATGATTGCGTCGTCGTAAGCCGCGTTCGCTTCTGCCGAAGTGAGTTCGAGATAGTGATAAGACTTGCTGCGTTTAGCGTTTAGATGTGCAAAGTAACTCGGGTCTGTAGGAGCAGTGCTGCCATTTTCGCCGGGGGTTTCGTAATCCGTTTCGGACATTGTGGCGAGTATTTTGCCGCCTTCAAAGGCGATCGAAAAGGTTCGCACAGGTCGGGCGTCTCGCATCACGTTTCCAAAATCGGTTGGCACGGATTTCACGATCCAGTCGGTTAGCTTTCGGGAACGCAGCTGATTGTTCGTGTCGTAGCTTTTTTCCTCTTTAACCATTCCAGATCTGGGGTCTTCAAACCCGAAACTTGCATCAGGACTGTAGAACGGCATTGTTTGGGTCCAGCTGCCGTCCGGTGCGAGAATATGTAGGCCGGCGCCATGCTGCCATAACTGAGGAGTTGCCTGTTCGTTCTCGTATATCCAGTGCTTTTTGACACCGCGATTAGCCTGGGCATAATCAAAGCTGGTAAATGTTCCGATCTGCGGGACAACTTCATACTCGAATTTTTCGACTGCGCCCGATGGATGTTTGATCTCCGTGATCTCTCCGTATTCGTTGTAACGAAACCGGTAATTCTGACCATTTGGAAGTAATATCTCAGACAAAACTACTGGATTGAAGAGTGATTGAGTTACGCCAAATGTCTCACAGATTTTTGTGCTGAAAGTGCTCGCCGTTTGAAAGAGAGTTTGATTAGCGGGAATCGTTGGAATTTGCTGATCATTCTCGCACGTTCCGGGATACTTTAACTGCCGCTCGGTGCTATCAAATGCCTGGGCGAGGTTTGTCCAAACAAGATTGTGGCTTCGCGGCGAGCCGTTGATGCCAGTTAGCGAAACATTCTGTGTGCCTGCTTCCGGTTGAGCGTTTTTATTTTGATAAAGAGGGTCCGTCGTTATCCGGCCGAGCGAGTCAGTTACGGTGCCGACGATCTTATTATTGCTATTGACTGTTCGCGTAAACTGAGTGCGGTTACCATTTACGTCAACGTATTCACTCGCAAATCTCCCACTATCGTGCACGGGCTCATTTGCGGCAAACAAATATCTGCCTCCTTCTGGCAGATGAAGTGTGGAACCCTGTCCCTCCGCCCCTAGCTCAAGCCGCATACCAGTACCGTCGACCGAGAGGAAAGTCCCAACAAAAGCAGAGGCGTTCACGGGCGTAAGATGAAGAAGATCGTCTTTGCGAAACTCATGCGACGAACCATCCGGCATATAAACCCGAACCCGTCTTATGAACCGATAGTCAGCTATTGGCGGAGAATCAATCACGTTCTCGCAAAACACAGTGTACGAGAAATTTGAATATATACACATGAAAGTTACGGTCCTGGTGCAATCGTAAATTATGCCGTCTGGGTTGTCCTGAATAGGCGCTATTGTGCAGACAGTCCGAACCGATTGCACCACACAGTTTTGACTTGAACCGCCTTCTGGAAATCCCGCGCAATGTGGACCTACTTGCGGCAGTCCGCCAACCACTGTATCCGGCAAACTTGGATCTCCGTTGATTTGAAAATGCTCATTAAACGGAGCCTCGATACGCGGAGCTACTAGGCTGCTTGTCCAACCCGACGCACTTCTCTCGCCGAATTTAGGATTCAAAACGGTTACAGGTTCAAATTGCTGCGTATAGGGGTTGCGTCGTCGATAACTGCTCGCCGCATCCATTCGCCAGGTTTTTGAGGAGTAACTTAGAGACACCCGTGTTGAGTTTCCACCTCGTCCGGGATAACCTGCCAACGGAATATTGAACTCCATTGCCTTAGTAACCGGATTTACCCGCGCAGCGCTCTTCAGGCTTTTGTCAGCCTTTCCGTCTGTAAATTCGACATTTTGCGCGGCGACCGCAATAGCCTCGACAAAAAATATCGCAGTCGCCAAGTAAAGCACTGTGGTTGCAGTTTTGAATCTTCGAGAGTTTTTGTGTGTCATAACATTCACCGTTTTGTCAGTCAGTCATTTACCAACTACTATTTCATCAATCAAGAAACCCGATCTCGATCGCTCATGGTTCCTACAGCTGCCTCCTATAAAACGCCGGGACAGGGATGTCGCCGGTCATGCCCCACGCCTCTTGACGCAACTGCCCGTTGCTTGCTGATTTGCGTATATACCAATTGCCGTTTGCGTCGCGCCAGACGGCGATGTCGACGTTCCCGTCGCCGTCGTAGTCGTTCTGGACGGCTTTGTCGGTGGCAAGGTCGCCGGAGGGAGTAGTCGTT
>JBJXFZ010000086.1:0-4184 GCA_046154245.1 Pyrinomonadaceae bacterium | reverse complement strand
CCATTTTGTTTTCGATTAACGATCACAGGGCGTGCCCCGCGAATGTCCTCATTTATTCTTCCTCGGCGAAAGTGACTTTTTCCACTTCCAAAAATGTCAATTCGTACGGCGTCGAGCGGCCAAAGATCGTTATCGAAACCTTGAGCACGGCCTTGTCTTCGTTAACTTCCTCGACCTTGCCGGTAAAGCTCGCGAACGGACCCGACTTGATACGCACGACCTCGCCGACTTGATACGTAAATTTCGGTTTCGGCTTCTCGGTCGCGACTTCGATGTTGTGAACGATCTGATCGACCTCGGCCTGACTGAGCGGCGTCGGCTGTTTGCCGCCAAGAAAACCAGTTACCTTCGGCGTCGCTTTGATCGCGTGAAAAACGTTGTCGGGTATCTTACCCTTTTCGTCGCATTCGATCTCGACGAGCACGTAGCCGGGATAAAACATCCGCTCCGAGACGTACTCTTTATTGCCGCGCATCTCGATGACTTTTTCCTTCGGCAATAGAACGCCGGTGATCTGCTCGGCGAGTTCCATATCGCGAATGCGAGCCTGCAAGCTCTCAACGACCTTGTTCTCGTGTCCCGAATAAGTGTGGATAAAATACCACTGCTTCATGTTTCAAATATCCTTTAGGCTCCGGCGATCCAGTTCACGACCCACGTAAACGCCTCGATGACGTATGTCCAGCCCATGTCGATCAAAAACAGAAACAACGCGAAGAAAATAACATTCACGATCACAATGATCGTCGTGCTCTTAACATCGTTAGACGACGGGAACGTAGTCTTATCGAGCTCGGCGCGCGTCTTCTGAATAAACTCGCCAATGCCCTCTTTTTCTTTTGCAACTGCTTCTGACATGCTTTTCTCTCTACTCTCGACTCACCACTCGTGACTCACGACTAATTCGTGGCAGGGGTAGCAGGACTCGAACCCGCACCTAAGGTTTTGGAGACCTCCATGCTAACCATTGACACCATACCCCTAAATCAACGCAAAATTGAAAACGGAAAGTAGAAAATGGAGAAAGCTCTTTCACTTTCCACTTTCCGTTTTCCACTTTCAGTTTATTTGTTCTCTTTGTGCAGTTGGTGCTTGCGGCAGCGGCGACAGAACTTACTGAACTCGAGCCTGTTCGGCTGCGTCTTTTTGTTCTTTGTCGTCACGTAGTTGCGCTCTTTGCACTCAGTGCACTGCAAAATAATATTGTCTCTTGCTCCTTTAGCCATTTAACTCCTCTTATTCCACGACCTCGGCGACGGTGCCGGCACCGACGGTGCGGCCGCCTTCGCGGATGGCGAAGCGGAGGCCTTTTTCCATGGCGATCGGGGCGATCAGCTCGATCTCCATTTGGATATTGTCGCCGGGCATGACCATTTCGACGCCGGCGGGCAGGTGTGCGACGCCGGTCACGTCCGTTGTTCTGAAGTAGAACTGCGGACGATAGCCGGTGAAGAACGGCGTGTGTCGGCCGCCTTCTTCTTTGGTCAGAACATAAGCCTCGGCCTTGAATTTTGTGTGCGGAGTGATCGAGCCGGGCTTAACAATAACTTGGCCGCGCTCAATTTCCTTACGCTCAACTCCTCTGAGCAGCAGTCCGACGTTGTCGCCTGCCATGCCCGAATCGAGCAGCTTCTTGAACATCTCGACGCCGGTGACGACCGATGTCTTTGTATCTTTGATACCGACGATCTCGACCGCCTCGTTGACGTTGATTTGTCCGCGTTCGATACGTCCCGTCGCGACCGTGCCGCGGCCCTGGATCGTAAAAATATCCTCAACCGGCATCAAAAACGGCTTGTCCATCTCGCGTGCAGGCGTCGGAATGTAATCGTCAACCGCTTGCATCAACTCGTCGATCTTTGCCTCCCAAGCCGCGTCGCCTTCGAGAGCTTTGAGGGCCGAGCCCTGAACGACGGGAATGTCGTCCCCAGGGTATTCGTATGAGCTCAAGAGCTCGCGGATCTCCATCTCGACGAGCTCGAGAAGCTCAGCATCGTCGACCATGTCCACTTTGTTCATGAACACGACCATCGTCGGAATGCCAACTTGTCTCCCTAACAAAATGTGCTCGCGCGTCTGCGGCATCGGGCCGTCCGTCGCCGCAACCACGAGAATAGCTCCGTCCATCTGTGCGGCTCCCGTGATCATGTTCTTCACATAATCGGCGTGGCCCGGGCAGTCAACGTGAGCATAGTGCCTGTTCGCCGTCTCGTACTCAACGTGCGCCGTCGCGATCGTAATACCACGTGCCTTCTCTTCAGGGGCATTATCGATACTGTCAAAAGATCGAAACGCCATCTTCGGATTGTGCTTCGACATCACCTTTGTTATGGCCGCTGTCAATGTCGTCTTGCCGTGATCAACGTGGCCGATCGTTCCGATGTTCACGTGCGGCTTGCTGCGATCAAATTTTTCCTTGCTCATTTCTTTTCTAGTCCTCTCAAATAATCAATAAACTAACTGGAGCCCAAGGCGGGATTTGAACCCGCGACCTCATCCTTACCAAGGATGCGCTCTACCCCTGAGCTACTTGGGCCGGTTTCAAAAATTACGCCTTGCAAACAACTAAATGGAGCGGGAGACGAGGCTCGAACTCGCGACATTCAGCTTGGAAGGCTGACGCTCTACCAACTGAGCTACTCCCGCTCAAAATTTGAAATCTCAATTTCAAATTTGAAATATCAAATGGTGCATGGGGTAGGATTTGAACCTACGTAGGGAATTAACCCGACGGGTTTACAGCCCGTTGCCTTTGACCGCTCGACCACCCATGCGCACCGTGAAGCTATTGCTATGGTCAGCTTTTAGAGCCAAATAGCAAATTTCCAATAATAACAACAGGAAAAATATCTTGCAAGCGCCGAATTGTAGGTTTTTCAGCTGGATTAAGCGATCATTTTACTCGGCGTGATTGGTAGGTCTCGCATTCTTTTACCAGTCGCGTGATAAACGGCATTAGCGATCGCGGCCGGGACGCCGACCATTCCAAGTTCACCTAAACCCTTAACACCCAGCGGGTTAACAATAGTGTCGATCTCTTCGACAAAGCCAGTTTCAACGCCCAAAACGTCAGCGTGAGCGGGAATGTAGTAGCCAGCGAAGTTCGGATTCATAATACGCCCGTAGCGATGGTCAACCTGCGTTTCCTCGGTCAAGGCCATACCAATTCCCCAAACGACACCGCCAATCTCCTGCGATTTTGCGCCTTTAGGATTGATGATCTTGCCGGCCGCGGTTAGTTCAACGACTCGAATAACTTTGATAATTCCGAGTTCTTCATCGACCTTGACCTCGACAAATTGTGCACCGTGCGACGCGATCGCATATTTGCTTCGCTCGCCGCTGTTTGGGGTCGCGTTATAAACCTCGGCGAGTTGGTTGAGACCGTTCTTATTCAAAATTTCGACGAACGAAATGCTCTTGCCGTCGGCCGCGACAAATTTTCCGTCGCGGATCTTGATATCATCGAACTTGTAATCGCCGAATTTTGCCAACTCAAATAGTTTTTTGAGAACGACTTGCGAGCCTTCCTGAACAGCGGTCCCAACGCTGGCAGTCGTGAACGAACCGCCCTGGATCGGAGCGGCAGGCAGTGTGCTGTCGCCTAAAACGGTTTTGATCTTTTCAATGGGCAAGCCCAGATTTTTCGCGGCGATTATTGCCAAAGTCGTGTAAGTTCCCGGCCCGATGTCGGTTACTGCACTTTCGACTAGAGCCGTTCCGTCCGCTTTTAACGTGATTCGAGCTGACGCAGGCAGCCACGCCGAACCCCAAGTTCCGGTCGCCATTCCATAACCTACCAGCCAATTTCCGTCGCGCATTGAGCGTGGTTCAGCCTTACGTTTTTCCCAACCAAATCTTCTCGCCGCCTCGGCGTAGCATTTTCGCAACTCTTTGCTGGTAAATTGTTTTCCGTCTTCCGGCGAAACCTCGGCGTAATTTATCAGCCGCAGTTCGAGCGGATCGATCTTGAGTTTGTAGGACAGTTCGTCCAGCGCGCATTCGAGACCGAACGCGCCCGTGACCATTCCCGGCGCTCGCATCGCAAGAGGCGTTTGCATATCGGTTCTCACAAACTTTGACTCGGTTCTAACGTTCGGGCAAGCATACAAATTACGCGAAATGCCGGTAATTCCTTCGATCGAATCTTCGTTTGTCGAAGAATTATTA
This sequence comes from Pyrinomonadaceae bacterium, assembly GCA_046154245.1. Taxonomy (GTDB): domain Bacteria; phylum Acidobacteriota; class Blastocatellia; order Pyrinomonadales; family Pyrinomonadaceae; genus OLB17. Next base: position 14 of record JBJXFZ010000086.1, on the reverse strand, counting down.
ACCGCCTCGTGAAT
>JBJXFZ010000084.1:0-4599 GCA_046154245.1 Pyrinomonadaceae bacterium | reverse complement strand
GTCGCGACGGCTTCGTCTTTACGGCCAAGCTGCCAAAGAGCTTCGCCTTTTTCTTCGCGAGCCGTCGCAAGGTCGGGGCGTTCCTTTAATGCTTCATCGAGGTTTGCGATCGCTTCGTCGTGACGTTTCAGACGATTTTGAATTGCTCCGAGATAGTAGAGACTCAACGCCTTTTGCTGGCCGTCCTGACGTTTGGAAACATTGCCGAGCAAATTGATCGCTTGATCTGCGTTGCCGGACAAAAATTCGAACCACGCGAGTTTTGACAGATTGTAAGTGTTCACCAAAACGCCGCCGTCGAACGCCGAGTAAAGATGCCGTTTGCCGAGGTCGATGTTTTGACGGTCGCTGGCGGTGAGCCACTGATCGGGATCGACCTGCGCGAGCGCGAGCTCGTCGGGAATCTGCAAACTCTCGAACGCGGTCGAGCCCGCGCGTTCGTGATAGCGGATAAAGCCGCTGTGCGCGGTCCACAAGATCCACAGCGAGGCAAACGTCAAAAATATCCAACCGGCTCTTTTGATTTTGCCACCCAATTTTAAACTCCAACGGTAAAATGCATTGTCGTTTGAGGTAAGCAGCTTCCAGGTGCGCATCACAAGAAACGTCGTGACGATCGCGATGCCAAGCGCCATCAGCATCGGCACGATCTGGTAAACATCCCAGACGGCGAAATAACTTAACGTGAAAACGATAGCAGCCGCAATTTCTTCAGGCCACGTGAGTTGTGGTTTCTGACCGCTGACTGCTGACTGATGACTGCTGACTGCTATCGTCGGTTTGCCAAAACCAAAATACAACGCGTCGTTCGGGCAGACGCTGATGCAGTCCATATGCTTCATACAGCCCGGGTCGACGACCATTCCGTGCGTTGCGACCTCGGCGTGAACCTGAACATTCGCCATACAGGTCGCGGTGCAATGGCCGCATTGATTGCAATCGTCGGTAACGCGGATCTTGCCAGGTGCGACCCTATCAGCGAGCACAAAAAAGCCGCCGTATGGACATCCGTACGTGCAAAAACCTTTTGAGCCGAGAAAGTAAACCACGACAAAGCCGCAAATAAAAAGGAATGGTATCGCGACCCAAACCGGCGGAAACGTCGCCCAGAATTCGGTCGTGATCAGATGATTTGTAAACTGCGGGATCAGCGGTTCGCTCGGCGCCTTTGCAAAAAATCTCAACGCCGTCGGCCATACGAACATATAAAGCGCGACGATCAGTGGCACATAAACCAACACTCGCGATCTAAACGGCCGCGGCGTCAGGCCGACTTTTTTCAAGAGCCACGCGCAAAAATCTTGAAGAGCGACGATGTGACAGCCCCAACCGCAGACAAAGCGACCAAAGATCAGCGTTGCGAGGATGGCAAGCGAGAAAAAGATAAAGCCGGCATTTATCGCGCCGGTTTGTAGCGTGAACATCGTCTCGGACGGCTCGATCGGCGAAACGGTCGTGCCCGTGATTCGCCATTGGATAATGTGGGCGATCATCAATAACTGTAAAATTATTAACGAAACCGCTCGCCAGCGGCTTTTTTTTGACTTGCGGATGGCGCTTGAACTGCTGATGACAGGTAGCTTCCGCGATTTTTTGTCTTTTTCTTTGCCGTCGCATCCGCTTTTCATGATTTCATTGTAAGCTGCCGTTTAAAAATCACATAAAACACGAGTTCGGACAAGCTCCTTGACAAGCCGATTTTGCCTTGTTAATATCGCCAACTCTGTGCTACTTTATAAACTTGTCCCAAGTGAAAATCCGTCAGTCCAATCGACTGACAAAACCGTAGAAATTCAATTTTAGGAGTCACGATTAATGAGTAAAAAAACGCGTAGTCGCATCAGTATCGCTCTGCCGGTGCTGGGTTTTTGTTTATTGGCGGCCGCAGTGGCCTGGACGATGTTGCCGCAGGGCGCCATTGCCGGACCGAAAGGCGACACCGGAATTTTGGAAAAGATGGTTGCGGCCGAAGGCAGCGTGGCAATCGATCTCGATATGAACCGGCTGAACGGCACACGGTCGAAATCGCGTAAGAACACGCTGCAATTTGACGTTTCGCCGGAAGGTTTCTTTACGTCGATAGCCTTTAATGACGAGTTTCGCGGCACGTTGCCGGGAGTCTTGGCGCTCGATGCTAAAAACTCGATCTCACTTCCTGGAAAGTTGGGTGAGTCGCATAGGCAGCTTGTCATAGAAGCTCTGCCTTTTGGCGGCGATCACGAAATGGTCATCCGCGACGGCAAAACCGGCTTTGTTTTCTTCAACATTGTGGGACAGGAATACGATTACGTTGCAAGCGAGCGTAAATTGAGTATTCGCGGCGGAGGCTTGCTGCTATCTGAGGCATTTGCCGCAGAACTTGGACGTTCGGGCGATACTAAAACGATCGTCGGCACTATCAAAATCGAGACGACTCAGAGCCCGATCGAGGTCACGCATGTGGTCGAAGGCGAAACGCAAGACACGAGCTTGCTGCCCACGCAAAACCCTGAGGCAGGTAATGTTCCCGGCCCGGACGTCGTCGTCGGTGAACTTTCGGGTCTCGCACAATTTGGCGCCTCGATGGGAACTCAGGTCGGTCTTGCGGTAGGAACCGATTCGTGCAATTTCGGCACTGTTCCGCTCATCTGGCTGGCTAATGCGGACAACAATCACCCGGTGATCCCGCAGAATTTGTATCGAATGAGCGCGAGTGGTGACCGACTTGAACAAATCGGCCAATCGCAGGTAAAGCACGCCTTTACGGCTTTGCAGAATAATATCTGCAATCTTGGCTGTGTCGCGACTGCGAGCACATCGCTTGGTTCGGGATGTTCCGATCCTTACGGCGCAGGTCTGAACGCAGGGCCAAATCTTGGCTCAAAAGCATGGATCAATCCGTTCACAGGCTTCTTCCCGCGAAACGATAGCGCGACACCGAACAACAGCCACACCGGACACACGCACAATGGACCAACTCACAGAATTCTTACGGAGGTTGCGGATCTAAATACCACCTTGAACACCGGAGCAACGTATTACACCGAGGCACAATATGTCACGCCGCACGAATACAGCCACTGTCAATCAAATCCGGCTCAGTGCAACATGTATAACAACGTATCGTATCGACGATATAATGTGACCGGCACGACCTGCGCGTCGGGTACTAGTAATTGCTACACATTCTCAACGGTCGCCGGCAACGGGACAGTGAGAATGAAGCCCGCTATCGAGGCTTGGACAGGAGCAACCATTGTTCCATTCCAGCCCGCTCCGGGTGTTGACGGCGTCGCATTTGTGGCCTATAAGGTCACAAATCCATCGGCAGGTGTGTGGCATTACGAATATGCAGTTTATAATCAGAATCTCGACCGCAGTATTCAATCGTTCAGTGTTCCGATCGGTAATGGCGTTACATTGAGCAATGTTGGTTTCCGTATGCCGCCGCAACATCCCGGCTCTACGATGGACGGGACTTTTAATAGCTTAGGTTTTAGCAATACAGCTTGGGCACAAACACAGACCGGCAGTGCAATGACATGGAATACGGAAACTCTCGCGCAAAACCCGAACGCCAATGCCATTCGATGGAGCACTATGTATAACTTCCGCTTTGACTCGAATCGACCTCCGCAAACCACCGTCGCTACAATCGGCTTTTTCAAGACCGGTTCGCCCATGACCGTGCCGATCCAAGGCCCGTCTGTGACAACGGCGGCAAATGTTACGGTCGGTGGCCGCGTTACTAATTCTGCCGGTCAGGGCGTTAGAGGAATCGTTACAATAAATGGTCCAGGCGGATTTTTCCGCTCAACTATGTCGAATCAATTTGGTTATTACGGGTTCACTGACATACCGTCGGGCGTTACTTACACGATCGATATGCAATCGAAACGTTATGCCAATAACCCGCAAACCGTGGCGATCAATGATAACGTGTCGAATATCGATTTCGTTGTTACTGAAAACTAAGCTTTCAACAAAGCAAATAAAAAAGCGGGGAACTATCAAGTTCCCCGCTTTATTTTTTAAAAAGACCGAGCTTTAATTAACCCATTCTTCTTCGTAATTAAGCTGCCAGTGCCGCGTCACCCATTTTTGTGCGGCGCCCATCGCGGTGTTTTTCCACTTCTTCAGGTTTTCAAGAACCGAAAGCGCCGCCATCGGCTTGCTCGGGTCACGCTCAACACGGATAACACGAGTCGAGACCGAGATGATCGCCTTATTCTCTTCGAGTATCTTGAGACGAACCTCGCTCCCAACCGGCGGCAATGTCTCGAGATTGACCAAAGCACTCGTCTCACCGACGTTTTCGGTCATACCCTCGACCCTTATTTTTTCCCCGCTTTCAGCGTCGACCCAACTTGCCTCAACCGGCATGCTTGCAATGATGCGGTGATGCAACGGCGTTTTGTATGATGATGTCGCGTATTCTATATCTGCCATTATGTTCCTTCCTTGTCTATTAAATCCCTGTGTCAAACAATCTATACGGTCAAAGAATTGATTAAGTTAGTCCTCTTTTACTTTAAAGTCAAGTTTTTTATCGTCAGCGGCATAAATTTCGCTCTAACTTAAAATCTTTTGTAACAAAAAATGATACAAACCACAATTCTG
>JBJXFZ010000080.1:0-25494 GCA_046154245.1 Pyrinomonadaceae bacterium | reverse complement strand
CGCGAGCGGCATAGAGCCGCTCGCGTCCGTTGTGGGATGAGTTTCAATTTTATCTTAGAATGCCATCGAGAGGCTTCCGCTAGTTTGATGTTGACGTGAATTCAGATCCGTTATTGCGTTATATGAGCCACTGATCTCTTTGTCTTTTTTCCCGTCTTTGCCTAAACTGCCGCCCGAACTCAACATGACGCTTACCTGTTTAGCCGAGGGTTCGTTGTTCTCGTCCGTGATTATCGCTACGCTGCCGCCTCGAACTGCTCCGTACACCGCTTCGACCAGTTCGCCGTCGCGGAAGATCAACAGGGAGAAGCTTCCACCCGAGACTGTGAAGTTATTGGGTGCGATCCCAGGCTGATAGTCAATCGAAATCGTCAACTGGTGTGTTTCCCATTCGCCATAGCTGTTCAGCACAAAACTATTTCCGCGAGTCATGCCGCTAGCCGGGTCCAGAATGCCCTCATTCGTCTGAACGCCCGTGTAGAGCCCAACCGGAGCAACATCGTCACCTTTTTGCGCCATTGCCGCGCTTGTCATCAAACCCATTGCCAAAACCATCATCATCGCTATGTTTGTCATTTGCTTAGTCATTGTCTTATCTCCTTTAGTTGAATTTGCTCTTTTGAAGCTTGATCAAGATCGCTTTATAGCCTCCGAACGACGTTCCGATCTTTGTCTCTACTTGTTAACGCAACGATTCGCGGCAAAATGGCTCACAATAAAAAAACATTTATTTGACTAATCGCCAAATCGAGAATACTATTGCCCGTAAGCTGTTACACAAAGGGGAGTTATTTCGATATGGCCGAAGACTCGAACACGCGTAAACACGTCACCGAAATGCTAAAAGCATGGAGTGCCGGCGACGCAGAAGCGGCGAACACGTTCATGCCGCTCGTCTATGACGAACTGCGCAAGCAGGCCAAGCGTTTCCTCAGGCGTGAACGCCCAAATCACACGCTGCAGGCGACGGCCCTGGTTAACGAGGCCTATATCCGGCTTATCGAGCAACGCGATGTTAATTGGCAGAACCGCGCACATTTTTTTGGCCTCGCGGCTAATATGATGCGACGGATTCTGGTCAATTACGCGGTCAATCGAAATCGCGTAAAGCGTGGCGGCGTGGCCGAGAATTTAGAGCTCGAAGAGGCTCTATCGGTCTCCGTCGAAGAACACGATGTTGATTTTATTGCGCTGGACGACGCTCTTAACCGTCTAGCCGAACTCGACGAACAACAAGCCAAAATTGTCGAACTTCGTTATTTCAGCGGTTTGAGTATCGAGGAGACCGCTGAGGTCTTGCATATTTCACCCGCCACTGTGAAGCGAGACTGGAGTATGGCCAGGGCCTGGCTTCGCTCGGAGCTGGACGGCGGATAGCTCGATGACCCACGAAGAGTATCAACGGATAAAAGACATATTCCATGCGGTCGTCGACCTAACTCCCGCCGGACGCTCCGCCTATCTGGAAGAGAACTACGGCAGCCAACCCATAATCCGCAGCGAGGTCGAGAAGCTGATAGGTTCTCTTGAAAGTGATTTCCTAGACAAACCGGCCGTCGAGACGTTTGCCGCGGATATCGTTAGCGGTGGTCATGCGGCCGGAGAAATGGTAGGGCACTACCGGATCATTAAACACATCGGTTCGGGGGGAATGGGCGAGATATTCCTCGCCGAGGACGTCGGGCTCGGCCGGCTCGCGGCACTGAAGTTCCTGACCGCGGGGCATGCTGAGGACGAAGAGCATTTACACCGGTTGCTGCGTGAAGCAAAGGCGGTCTCGGTTTTGAATCATCCGAACATCCTGACGGTCTACGAGATCGGTGAGATCGGGAGTTCGCGCTATATTGCCGCTGAGTACATCCGCGGTGTGAACCTTCGTCAGCATATAAACGGCAAACAGCTTGATCCGCGAGAGGCTCTTCGCATTGCCGCTCAGATCGCCGCGGGACTAGAGGCCGCGCACGAGGCCGGCATCATGCACCGCGACATCAAACCGGACAACATAATGATCCGCGACGACGGTTTGGCAAAGATTCTCGACTTCGGTGCGGCAAAACGCGAGCATCAGGCAGGTGGCGGCTCTCACCTTACTGAGCCAGGGAAGGTGATCGGGACGATAGCATACATGTCGCCGGAGCAGACGCAGGGAAAAATGGTCGACGGACGGACCGACCTGTGGAGCCTTGGTGTCGTGTTCTTGGAGATGCTGACGGGAAATCAGCCATTTGACGGCGAGTCAAATGCGGACACGATGGCGCAGATACTGACGGAAGATCCGCCCGCGCTGGACGAGTCGATTCCTGACGAGCTTCGGCGGATCGTCGCCAAGTGCCTCGGAAAGAAAACGGACAAACGCTACCAAACGGCTACGGAGTTGCTTCACGATCTCAAAACGTACGAACACGCCATTGAGTCTTCCGCAGTAATAGAAAACTGGGTGGACAGTCTGCAAAACATGGCGTCCGAAGCGACTGTCGGAGATCACGAGGGAAAGGACCCGAATGATTGACGGGAATCGTAGTTGGCTTGCGGTCGAGATCACCGTTGACGCAGGGGCAGTCGAAGCGATCGAATTTGCGCTCAATGAACTAGATGCGATCGGCTCGGAGATAAATCTCCTCGGAGTGCGAGAACCGCAAGCCGCGATTTGCGTCACGGGTTATTTTCACAAAAAACCAGACGAGGGAATATTCGATGCCCAAATGACGGAGGCCCTGCGGATCTATGGATTTTCAGACGACTCTATCGAAAGCATTGCGTGGCGTGAGGTTGAGAACACGGACTGGCTCGCCGAGTGGAAAAAACACTGGCAGCCGACAACTGTCGGGCGTTTTGTCGTCGCACCGCCGTGGTCGGAGGTTGCGGACACGGAAAGAATCGTCATTCGCATCGAGCCGAACATGGCGTTTGGGACCGGCACGCACGAAACGACGCAGCTTTGTCTAAAAGCAATTGACGAAAACTACTTCGCGAACATGTCTTTGCTTGACGTCGGAACAGGGACCGGGATTCTGGCCATCGCAGCTGCAAAACTGGCTTCACGACGGGTTGGGAAAAATAATAACGCTCTCTCAGTGGGCTCTGTGTCGTCTGTGGCTAAGATCTTAGCCTGCGACACAGACGTTGACTCGATCACGATAGCTCGCGAAAACGCGATCGCGAACGGCGTTGGTGAGAGAATTGATTTCGCTCTCGCCACAATTACCGGCGAAACTGCGAATTTCGATCTCGTCTGCGCGAATCTGACGCTCGACGTTATTACGCCGTTGCTGCCGCTGCTCATCGCGAAGTCGCGACGCACATTATTACTCTCCGGCATTCTCGCCGAGCAGGCTGACGCGATCACAACCGAATTGCGAAAATTCCAGATCACAGACTTCGAAATCGAGAGATCGGGCGAGTGGATCTCAGTTCTGATCCGTAAGAGCTAGGGTTTCTTTTGCGGAACGGCGAGCGGAATGTCGCCGTCATCGGTGAGCGTGACGAGCGGTGTGCGTGGTTTGGGCGTGGCACGGCGTGTCGATGACTTGAGCACAGGCTTTGTGAAGGGCAGTGAGATAGCCCGCGGACTCAATGGCTCGGTCCGTTTCAGCATTGTGCCGCCGCGACCTGCAACCCACAGCCGGTTACCGCCACGATAAACAACGGCCTGGAGCACTTTGCTGGTCACACCCGGTTGGGTCGCCCAGTTTTTTCCGGCGTCATCGGTGATAACGATCGTGCCGAGCTCGCCAACTGCTATTGCGCCTGAGGTTCCAAGGGCCTGGACGGCGAAAAGGTTTGATTTTGTCGGAGATTCCTGATCCTGCCAGGTCTTGCCGCCGTCTGCGGTGCGAAGCGTAATGCCGCCGCCGCCTACCGCAAAACCGTACTTTTCATCGTGAAAGCTGACCGCATAGAGATTTTCTTTGACATTCGTCTTTATCCTCTCCCAGGTAGAGCCGCCGTCCGCGCTCCGCAAGATCGTTCCCTTATCGCCGACGATCACGCCGTTCTTTAAGCCGGCAAATTTGATGTCTTCGAGCCACGCTCGCGTTCCCGAGGCGATCTGTTCCCAATACGCGCCCCCGGTGTCGGAGCGAAGGATCACGCCGTTCGCACCGACCGCAAACGCAATTTTGTCAGTCAGCAGGGTGACCGCGAGAAGATCCTCAATCACGTTTGAGACGCCCTTGCCCCAGCTCGCGCCGCCGTTGATAGTTCGCATGACAACTCCGCCGTCGCCGACTATCAAGCCTTTATCGCCGTCGTAGAACGAGATCGCATTTAGGTTCGCGTTCGTGTCGGCAAAAACCTGCAGCCACTCACGTCCTGCGTTGTTTGTCAGCCAAACTCGGCCGCGTGATCCGACGGCAAGGCCGATCTCGTCATTTAGCAATGTGAGGTCGTTAACGTCCTCGCGGCCGCCTTCGCTCAGACGCTGCCAGCTAAAACCGCCGTCGTTCGTGCGCAAGATAAGCCCATGTTCGCCGACCGCCCAACCAATGAACTTGTCGGCAAAATGCAGCGACACGAGCCGCGGATTTGTCCGAACGTTGAACGGCAGCCACGTCGTACCTTCGTCTGCGGTAATCCAGACCATGCCGTTTGCATCGGTCATCGAGCCATTGCCTTCGCTTGTAAAGGCGATCGAAAGCATGTCGGCCCGGCTGAACGTTTCGATGCGGGTCCAACTCACGCCTGCATCTACGCTGCGAGCGACGCAACCATTAAATCCAGTGACCACGATAGTTGTCGCCGAAATAAGAGAGGCGTCGGAAACGAGTGTTCCGGAGCACGGATCGGACTTTTTCCAGTTCTCACCGCCATCCGAGGTCGTCAACACAACGCCTCCCATGCCGACGGCGACTGCGCTAGCGTCGTCAAACGCATCAATGCTTAGTAACTGTTCCTGTATGCCGGATGTCTGTGCTTTCCAGGTCACACCGCCGTCCGTCGTTTTTAGAATGCGGCCATAGGTGCCGACGATCCAGCCCGCTGTGAGTTCTGGACCCGTAAATTTTATCCCGTAAAGATGGTCGCGAACGTCGACCGCCACTGATCGCCAGTCTTTGCCGCCGTTTGCGCTCGATATGATCGTGCCGCGCGCGCCGACCGCGATCGCATTGTTCCGGTCGCGAACAAAAACGCCCGACAAAGTTACCCCGGTTGGTGCAGTTTGTTTCTTCCAGGTGAAACCACCATCCTCAGTCTTAAGGATCGTGCCGTCGGCGCCGACCGAAAGGCCATTTTCTTTGTCCGGCGCAAAGTGAATCGAATACAGCGGGTTGCCTTGCGGAAGAGGGTTTTGCCAAACCCAGCCATCTGCGGTTCTGACTTGCGACATTATGGCGGAGGAAAACAGAACCGCACAGACGCAGAGACGCAGCGACAAGAGCAATATCGCGTAAGGTCGCGCTTTGCGCGTACGTCGCTTATTCTTTGTGAATACAACTACCTTCATGTCTAAGGGTTTCTCAGCGTCTCAGCGGTTAGATTTCCTGCACGCCGATATCGACAACCGCTTCGTCGAGCATTTCCTGGTCGACGCGACCGGCGCCGGCGATCGTCCGGGCCATATTGTCAGCGATCTCCTGAATTTCGTGACCGTCGTGACCGCGTGTCCACTCCCAGGTTATTCGATGCGGAGCGGCGGCAGACTCGATGCGTTTCCACCAGTCGTGATTCGTTTTCTTTCGGAAATTGCCGTTCATCGTCTCAACGACGTAGCGCGAATCGCTAATTACATGAACCTCGCACGGTTGATTTAAGCTCTCAAGGCCGATCGTTGCAGCAGCGATCTCGGCTTGCTGATTCGTTGCGTTGCCAAGATACTCGCCGACGCCGCGCCAGTAACCGCTGAAACCGAGTATCGCGACGGCCGCGGCACGGGTATTTTCTCGCCCGTTGCCGAGACTCGATCCATCGCAAACTATCGTAACTTTCTTCATGCTGCAGACTGCGCCGAGTGAAGCGGCGATCTTTCTATGTGAACAACATTATCGACGTAATTGTCGAACGTTTCATCATGCGAGATGACAAAAAGTTGATCGAAGTTCTTAATGCGACCGACTTCTTGTGCAAAATTCTCACGCCGTTCCTCGTCCATGTTTGTCGTCGGCTCATCAAAAAACGCGATGCGAATATCGCTTAGTTGCTTTAGCAAGGCGAGCCGCACGGCAAGGGCAGCGGCCATCTGTTCACCGCCCGAGAGGCTCTGGAACGGCCTTTCAAAACCGTCTTCTTCCAGTGAGATCCCATAATCCTCGCCCCATTTTAAGGTGCGTGCGGCGCCACCGGTGATCTCGCGAAACAGCATGTTCGCCTCGATAGAGACGTGATAAACGTAATTTCGCGCAACGCGCGGAGCGGCCTCTTTCAATGTGTTGCGGATGAAGGCGGTCGTCTCGGCCGTTTCCGCGAGGCGTTCCTTTTCACGAAACGTGTCGGCGAGCGTTTTTCGCAATTCGCCAAAGCGTGCGATCTCAGTGGCAAGCTGGGCTTCGCGAGTCTTTATCCCGTCAAGCGTCGCGCGCAATTCCGCCGATCGTCGCTCGACATCCAGTAGGGCCGCGCGTTCGGCAGCGTGAAGCTTAGCATCGTAATCGACGCCGGCTGCCGAGAATTCACGTTCTGCCAGCTCGACGGACTCCGTCGCTGCGGCGAGCTCGCTCTTCGCCGTCTCAGCCTGAGCCCTTCGCTGCTCGAGTTCGGCTCCTTCGTTCTCGTTTGCAAGAAACGTGCGGTGGGCAGCAACGGTAGCGTCGCGTTCGTCGGAAACCCGTTTCCACTCCTCATCAAAGTTTGCAAAATCCTCGAGCTGTTCGACGAATTGACGTCGTTCGGCCTCGAGGCGTTCGAGACTGCTTTCGACATTGCCGAGACCTTCGCGGATCTCCGGTTCACGTAGAAGCTCCTTTTCCAAAAGGCGAATCTGTGCCGCCGGGTCAACGAGTTTGCTCAACCTCGTGTTTGCGCCTTCGATCTGCCGCTCCAGGCTCTCGAGTTCGCCGAGACGTTGCTCAAGAGATCTTTTCTTTTCCGTGAGCTCGCGCCCTTCGTCCTCGATCTCCGTTCGGCGCTTCCTGTAACTTTTTACGAGCTCTGAGTGCAAAGTTTCGAGTTCGGCGATCTGCTTTTGCGGGACGTTATCCTGGGCCGAGATGAGTTTGTCTCGATTGCTAGCGAATTTCGAACGAAGCCGTTCTAGTTCGCGCTCAATACTTTCGATGCGTTCGTTCGCCGTTCGTGCGGCTGCGGCTAGATTTTTCAGGTCGTCGATCTCTTTCTCGATAGCAGCCTGCTCTATTGCCTTCACGCGCAAAGTCTCGATCTTTTTTCCCGCGGCCATCAGCTTTTCGAGATCCTGTTCGAGACGTTTGCGCGTCGCGTTGACATTCACGATAGCTGCGTCCGTTTTGGCGAGTTCGGATTTGACGCGATCGCGGGCCGAGCGCTTGCCCTCGAGGTCCCTTAGGCGTTCGAGCGCCGCGACGTGCCGTTCGTGAGCGGCGCGAACGGCATTTAGCTTGGCTAGAGCATCGTTCGAACGGGACAGAGCCTGTTCGACTTGGCTTGCTATCAACTCGGCCTTTTCCCGTGCCGTGACGCAACGTTCAACGGCTGCTCTCAGATTCGAAACGCTGCGCTCCTTTTCATCGAGCTGCTTTACACGCAGCTTGTGTTCCTTAACTTTGGCGGCGACATCTTTGATCTCAGCGGTGACCGATCGCGCGCGTTTTGCTATTGATTTATGTTCGTCCGCGACCGTTTGCGAACGTGAAAGTTCGCCCTCGACGCGGGCGATGGTCTCTCGCGCTTCGATGAGGCCGTTCTCGATAAAGCGCGAAGTGTCGCGCAAGTTTTCCGCAGCCTGTCGATATTCCTCGACCTTGAGCAGGCGGTCAAAAGCGGTCTTGCGTTCGGTCGCACCTTCAAGAAAGATTGCGGTGAACGTACCCTGCGGAACGCCAATGGCTTGGCGAAAAAGGACGCGCAGATCGGTCCCAGGTTCGAGCCCGAGGTGCTGCCAGAGAAAACGAAAAACCTCTTCTTTTTTGTCGGCGATGCGAGTCTGCAAACGCGGATCGGTGACGTGGTAACCGGCGCCGCTATCGCGGTAAACGACGTACTCGCGTTCGTCGACGCTGCTCTCGAAGGTAATGCGCACGATGCCTTTCTTTGCTCCGCGGCGGACAAAATCCTCTTTTTTGTATTCGAGCAGATCGAAGAGAGCCCACGCCACGGCCTCGATGATCGATGTTTTCCCGGCGCCGTTCTTGCCCGTGATCGCGGTCGTGCCTCGCTGAAAATTGTAAACTGACCGAACGTGAGATTTTATGTTCTCAAGTTCGACCTTACTAATATGCATGTCGCCTCACTTTCGAGTTTAAAGCATAAGGCGGCAAAGTTTAAGTTACTGTTTTTTGATACCGATGAGGCCGGCGTTAGTTGTGAGTTTGAGGATCGCGTCGCCGCCGCGGCCGATGTCGGCGAGGATGCTTCGGACAGGGCCTTCCCGGTCGTTTTCAGTGATGATTTTCAAGGGTAATTCGGATGCAAAGTTACCCAACGCATAAGTTGCCGATAACTGAAATGACGAATTTTGCGGCAGCGTTAGCCTCAGTGAGCCGTTGTTCGTCCCGAAATTGTAAGTGCCGCCGTTCAAAATGTTGCCACTAAAAACTACCGACCCCGAGATCGACCAAACATCGATCTGCCGGTGAAGCAGTCGCTGGAGTGAGATCGCTCCGCTGTTTGTTTTTGCTTTGAAAACGTCGCCGATCTCGCTCGGCCCGGCATCGAATACAACGATGTTGCCGTTCGTGCTGTCGAGCGTCAAGGCGCCTTTCGACTCTTCGACGGTGATGTCGCCCTCGTAGGTGAAAGCGGTGACGCCGTTGCTCACATTTCGAACGGTGATGTCGCCGCCGGCAGTTTTGACGCTGACCTTTCTTAATGTGTCTATGGTCGTGTCGATGGACTCACCCTTGAGGCTGAGCGTCGCTCCGACCGGCAGATCGATCTCGACATCTTCCCCGCGGATACATTCGTACGTGCCGGGTTTTCCAGCTTTTGTCACGTGACTGTAGGCCGAGATCCAAACTGGTTTCGAGTCTGTAGAACTTTTTTCGAGCACCTTGAAGCTAAACTTACTTCCACCGCGAACATAAATTCGCACTTCGTTACGACGCCAGCCGTTTATCGCCAATTTGCCCTCGATTACGCAGAGCGAGACGTTGACGCTCGGCGAAACAGCGATAGCGCGTTCGTAATTTTCGCCGCCAAAAAAGGCGAAATCTGCAATGAGAGGATCGATGGTTGGAATTTTCGGTGTTGAGTACTGCGAGATCGCGACGCCGTTCAAACCGCCGATAATGGCCGCAACAAATAGGGCCGTCAATATACTTGAGACAAAATGTTTCATCAAATGGGTTCGGTTAACGACTTGCGATCAACTCCTCTTTTTGCGCGACCGCATTCAAAAGGTCGATCTTGTTTTGGTAAGACGAGTAAAGAACTTGCCTGGCCGACTCGTTCTTAGGATTTCGTTTGAGGGCGGCGCGCATTTTTGAGATCGCATCATCAACGACGGCCATGTCGCGCTCGTATGCAATCCGTTGCGATGGTCGCAAAACCCCGTCGGCCTTTTGCTCATCAACGGTTCTTGAGAGATTGACTATCGTCTTGACATAGCTCTCTTCGCCGGGCATGTAGTCGGCGGTCGAGATGGCCGCGGGTTGTGCTCTATTCACCGCGGGTTGAATATTCGGGCGATGAGACTCGGTTCTAAAAGAAGCGCGTTCGGCTCGAACTGCGCTCGTCGGCGCCGGCGAGGTTTCCTCCAGATCATCAAAATTCTGCGGAACCGCTGTCGTTACAAATGCCGGCGGACCAAATTGCTCTGTCGTCGTCTCCGACACCGCATCGCTCGTTGGAGCGGGTGCTCGATTGATAACCAGTATTCCAAAAACGCCCGCGACTATAAGCAATCCCGCCGCGACGGTAATCGAGGGCGAGGCAAAAGTTGCGACAAAAAACGCATAGACCTTCTCCCAAACAGAAGCTTGTTGCTTTTCTGCAGTAATAGATTCGTTTATGCGATTCCAAAGGCGTTGGGTCGGCACTAGCGTGTCAAATTCGCGTGCCAGAGCGGGAAACACGATAGCTGATTCGTCATCGGCCTGTGCGAGCATTGCGGCGCACGTATCGCAGACTGCGACGTGAGTTGAAACACGGGTCTTCTCGTCGTTCGCAAGTTCGCCGTCTAAAAAGGACTGGATCGTGCCGATGTCCAAACAATCTAACTTCATAGCGTTTCCTTACCACCGCGGGTGTAAATTCGAGCAAATTCCGCTCGAGCGCGGGCGACAAATGTTCCGATGCTTGACTCGTTGAGGTCCAAACTGCCCGCGATCTCCTTGTACGAGAGGCCCTGCTGTTTTAAGATCAGGCAGCTTCTCAGCGGTTCTTTGATCTTGCCGAGCGCACGATAGATCTCATTGACGCCTGCGTGTTCCTCGTAATCGACCTCGACGGAACGCGATGTGGTTTCACCCGCCTCTTTGACGTAGCTTTCGTCGCGCGTGTTCGCCCTAACTTGTCCCCGAACGGTATTCTTAGCGACATTTATCGCCACGCGAATCAGCCAGGGGCGGAGCATCTCGCCATCTTTGATCGAGTCGAGATGTTTATGAAGACGAAGGAACGTCTCCTGCGTGACGTCCTCGGCTAACGCCGCGTCATGCACGACCGAGCGAGCGGCGCGAAAGACAGTACGATGGTGAAGCGTGAACGCCTCCTCAAACTCGATCTTCTCATTCGCCGCTGCCGTCGCTGTATGTTCGGACATTATGTCCACAAAAATGTCGATACTCTCGTTCATTTTCAGCATCGAAAAATGCTCACGAATGGAAAACACCACCGTTTACCTGAATATGACAAGAATTTAACCCTAAAACGTTAGTTTTTCAATGTTTTATGCGTAAAAAACACTGATTTGTTTGAGATACGAGCGCAGCGCGGGTCAAGTTCAGGTCTGACGACAACTTGTTTAATTGAATTTCGCGTCAAAACACACTAAACTTTTGAAACTTGGAACGCATGGTTTCGTGTTGAAAACGGGCGGGTTGAGATATTTTACTATGAGCAATAATTTGAAGATTCTGTTTCGCGACCAGCGCGGGTTTAACTTGTTGGAGTTGATGATCGTTATCGCTATCATCGGCCTCCTGATCGGCGTCGGTGCCATCGGATGGCAGGCCGCAAATCGTGCGGGGAATGAAGCCGCCGCCGCACAGCAGGTCGACAACATACGTAAATTTCAAGCTCAATACGCGGCCCGAAACCGAGGCAATTTTGGTAAATTCGACGATCTCATCGCGAAAGCCGGTCTCGACGAGAAATTTACCGGTGAAAATCCGGTTGTTAACGGCTATATTTTTACGATGGTCGTCACGCCGGCGACAAACAGTCAACCGGCATCCTATTCAGTGAACGCAGATCCACAGGTTCCGGATGGCGTGACCGCGACGGGTTCTCGCCACTTCTATTTCGATTCGAGCCTCAGCTCGATCAAGGCAACCGACGAGAACCGTCCCGCGAAGGTGGACGATCCGTCGATTTAGTTAACAACTAATAGTTAATAGTGAACAGTAAAAAAATCATCTTCCACTATTCACTATTCACTATTCACTGTTAGTTACTCATTGTTCACTGATTCCGCCGTCTTAGCTCAGTGGTAGAGCACTCGCTTCACACGCGATAGGTCACAAGTTCAAGTCTTGTAGACGGCACCAATCAAATCAATAACTTACGGGCATCGTGCGATGTCCGTTTCTATTTCAGCTTTCGGTTTCGTTATTGAATATGATTCGGGCTCCGACGGACGATCTCAACCGAGCAGGGTGCCTGTGCCGCCAACGAAGCCGAGACGCTGCCGATCAAAAATCGTTCATAAGAATTTAGTGAGCAATGGGGTCCAACGAAGATTGACGTTGCATTCCATCGCCCAGCCTCTTTTGCGATGACATCTTTTGGGTGACCAAAAGCAACCTGGAGAGTGGCCTGGATGTTTGCGTTCCTTAACTTCTCGAGCGTCGCGCCGGCCAATGTTTCGGCCCATTGGTGTGCCAATTTTTCTTCGACTAGGGAATCGGTCATTTGTGGCGCGAATCGGCCTATTGAAGCCAAAACGGACGAATCTGCGACCGCAAGGAGTTTTACTTCCGCGTTCGACGGCCAACTTCGGGCGATAATAGCATCAACCGCGAGCATTGCGGCCGGCGAGCCGTTAAAGCCCACGATCATCCGCGCGGATTCAGCGTTGGCAGTGCTTTTGCGCGCGATCCGAACGGAGCAAGACGACTCGGTGAGGACGATCTGAGACGTTTGCCCAAGAAACATATTGTTATGACCGGAATCTTGAGGCGGTTCGCCCAAGAGGATCAGATCCGGTCCGAACTTTTCGGCCACGGACAAAATCTCTCGCGGCGGCGACCCTTCGGTTGCGAAAGCCGACACGTTCGAGTTATTGACGATCGTGCTTACTAGCTTTGCAGCTTCTTCAGAGATCACTCGCGCCTCATCCAGACTGCCGGGTGACACCCACGATTCGGCAACTGTTACAACTTGAATTTCCGTATCGTCAGGTAGACCCGCAAACTTCAAATCTACTAGCGCATCGCTTGAGGCTTTTGACCCGTTGAAACCAATCAGAACTTTCATATCGACCCGTCCTCAATAAGGCGACGTATGTATCGTCTGGAAAACACGGTGCAAACTTTATGCCATCGCAAAAGCACTTATTTACAAGCTGTTTTCGCTCGGCTCATGCGAAGTTTTCCGCACTGTTATGCGAAAAAGTCACGACCGGCCCGTACAGACTTGTCATCGTTCGGGTTTTTTACACGAATATACGCCGCCGCGGGACCCGTAGCCCGCTGGAATACTGATTGCATTATCTGACTTGAGGCGAAGGACTATCGAATATGGAATCATGGACCGCAGTGCAAGCGATTACAACTCCGGAACCCGTTAACGTGCACCAAAATGCGCCGGAAATTGAAGAAGGCGAACACGTCATTGGCGCATATATTGGTAATCCGAGCGGTCCGACGCTGATCGTCGTCGGCGGAGTTCACGGGAACGAACGGGCGGGAGTAATGGCTCTTTCAAGTTTGTCGGATGAGATTGCGAGGATGGAAGGCAAGCTAAAGGGGCGAGTCTATTTTCTCGCCGGCAACACACGGGCCTTAGCCATGGGCAAGAGATTTGTCGACGTCGATCTGAATCGTAGTTGGAAGACAAAAACAATGCGCGGCGACGAGGCCTATGAGTTTTTTAATAGCTCGGAGGGCATGGAGCTGGCTGAGCTTGATCAGCTTTTCGACAGTATCTTGATCACTGCGATGGACGAGGTTTTTGTTGTCGATCTTCATTCGACATCATCTAACGGAATGCCCTTTGCGACGGTCGGCGACACCTTGCGCAACCGCGATTTTGCGCAAAAGTTTCCGGTTCCTATTCTGCTCGGAATCGAAGAGGAGCTCGAAGGGACGTTGCTTGAATACCTCAACAACGCCGGTACCGTGACGCTCGGCTTTGAGGGCGGTCAGCATCTTTCTCCGCAGACGGTTGAAAATCACCGGGCACTTGTGTGGCTCGCGCTCGCAAATTCCGGCATTCTCGACAAAAGAGACGTGCCAGATATCGATGCTTCTCAGTCGCGGCTGCTCGACAAGACTGCGGCTGGAGCAGTTTTTGAGATCGTTCATCGTCACCCGGTTCGCCCCGGCGATGAGTTCGAGATGAACCCGGGCTTCAACAACTTCGATCCGATCGAGCAAGGGCAGCTTCTCGCACGAGATAAGCGTGGCGCCGTGACAGCTCCGAAGTCAGGGCAGATCTTGATGCCACTTTATCAAAGGCTCGGGGAGGACGGTTTCTTTGTCGGCCACAGAATATCGTCGTTTTGGCTGTGGTTGTCAGGTGTGTTGCGGAGAATGAGAATTCAGAACATTATCCACATTTTACCGGGCGTCAGGCGTAACTCGGTCGATTCGGCGACGCTGATAATAAACACAAGCATCGCGCGCCTCTTTCCGTTGCAGGTCTTTCACCTGCTCGGATTTCGTCGTCGTCGTTGGGTAAACAACAAACTTATCGTCAGCCGGCGACGCCACGATACGACCGGTCCGTTCAAATGGGATGGGAGGCTCAATGGGCGATAAAAAGGTATCTACGGAATACGATGACGAGCAGATGCGCCTCTTCACGCTTGGCGTACTGAACGATCTGCAGGCTCTCGAACAGATGCTGGGCGCAGACATGTTCGAGGAGGACGTGCGGCGCATTGGTGCCGAGCAGGAGATGTTTCTAGTCGACTCGGCAATGCGCCCGGCTCCGATCGCTTGCGAAATAATCGAGGACGCGCGCGACGGCCGGCTTACGACTGAGATCGGGCTATTCAATCTGGAGGCGAATCTTACGCCGCTAAATTTCGGCGGCGATTGCCTCTCGCTGATGGAGGCGGAGCTTCACGAGATACTCAGTGTCGTTAGGCGCGCGGCGGCAAAACTAGACTCGGGTGTTGTTTTGGCCGGGATTTTGCCGACCATACAACAATCTGATCTTACACACGACAACATGACACCAAATCCGAGGTACGACGAGATCGACCGCGTCGTGACGAAACTCCACGGCAAGGACAGATTTATTCAAATTAAAGGCCTGGATGAACTGCAGTTGACGTTACAGGACACGTTTATCGAGTTTTGTAATACGAGCTTTCAAATACACCTCCAGGTCGGGGCTAAGGACTTTGTCAGGTATTACAATTGGGCGCAGGCGATCTCGGCGCCGGTGCTTGCCTCGGCCGTCAATTCGCCGCTGCTCCTTAATCATCGTTTGTGGCACGAGACGCGCATCGCGCTTTTTCAGCACGCGGTCGACACTCGCTCGCACGTTCACAAAGAGCGCAACCAAACGTCGCGGGTGAACTTTGGCGAGCGATGGGTCAACGACTCGATCATCGAGGTTCTCCGTGAGGATGCGATCAGGTTCCGAATCCTGTTGACGCAGGCAATCGAGGAAAATTCGCTTGAGACATTGAGGAACGGCGGTATTCCGAAACTAGCGGCCTGGCGGCTGCACAATGGAACGATTTGGCGATGGAATCGCCCTTGCTACGGCATTATGGGCGACCGACCGAGTCTCAGGATCGAGGCGAGGTATTTGCCCTCGGGGCCGTCGGTGATCGACGAAATGGCCAACGCTGCGTTCTTCCTCGGCCTGATGACCGAGTTGCCTTTAGAGTTCGGCGACATAACCAAACATATGTCGTTCGATGATGCGAAAAACAACTTTTTCAATGTCGCCCGTTATGGGCTGAGCGGACAGATTCGCGGGCTCGACGGCAAAAGCCGTCGTGTCGGACGGCTGATCCTAGAGGAACTACTTCCGCGCGCTAAGCGCGGTCTCAAGCGTGCCGGGATCGACGAGGCTGATATCGAACGGCTACTTGGCCTTATCGAGGCGAGAGTCCAAGGCGAAGCATCCGGAGCCCGATGGATGATCGATTCGCTTGCCGCGATGGACAAACGCGCCAAGCCAAACGTGCGAATGCGCACTCTGACGGCGGCGATGAAAACAAACCAGGAGAGCGGTGATCCCATACACGAATGGCCGCTGGCAGATATTCCTTCAAGATGCGACTGGATTGACAACTACAAGACCGTGGAGCAATTTATGGCGGTCGATCTGTTTACTGTGCGCCCTGAGGACATTCTCGATCTCGCGGCCAGCCTGATGCACTGGCGCCACGTCAGGCACGTACCGGTCGAGGACGACGAGGGCCGCCTTATCGGCATAGTTTCGCACCGCGATCTGATCGAGCTGTTGGCGACGGGCAAAGCTAGCGCGTCTGTACCGATCCAGGTTAGCTCCATAATGAAGACAGACCTCGTCACTATTGCGCCGGATACATCGACGCTCGAGGCGCTCGAATTGATGCGCGAGCGAAATATCGGCTGCTTGCCCGTCGTGAAGGATGAACGGCTTGTCGGGCTGGTAACGGCATACGATTTCCTGACCGTGTCCGCAAAATTATTGGAGGAAAAACTTACGAGTATCCTCCCGGATCGGGCGAGAGCAGCATGAGGGAGGGAGAAATGAGTACCGCAAAACAGGAACATGAATGGGGCCGAGCGTTGCAGTTTTTCTGCAAAGAAAACTCGCAACGGCCGACACGCCTTGGCGTTTTTGAACCAAACCGAGCGGCGGCGGATGATTATTGGGTCGAGTGCGGGCTGCCGTTGGATGGCGTCGATATCGAGGCTCATGAGGGCCGGTTGGATATTCAATTATTTCTCGGGACGCTTGACCACATGGTTAGAAATGTCGTTAAGCTTTCGTGGCAAATGACGGCGTCGGGCGACGAAGACGGTCTGGACATTCTCGACGCCGATGGACGAACGACGGTTTTAAGATTTGAGAAGTAAAAACCACGGCGCGAAGTTTTTCGCGCCATGTTACGTCGCGACACAAGCGAGAAGTGACGTAAGTATCTGAAAAACATAGACTTACACAAGTTTCTCAGTCGCGCGGTTATTGGAACGGGTCTTGCACTTGACGTGATTAATGATGCCACTCGACACATCGCAAAGCTATTACGACTCGAGTATTCGCGAATCAGGCGAATCTAGTGATCACGAACCGGAACTCCGCACGCTCGATGCAGCGGATTTTCCTGACTCGATCAAGTTTGCAAAGTCATTTGCAAAGGGCGCCTTGATCTTCGTTCAGGGGCAGCCGTCAAAGAACATTTACGTGCTTACAACGGGCAAGGTGAAACTCTCGACATGCTCGCCGGTCGGCAGAACGATGATCGTGCAGATCGCCGGTCCAGGCCAAATTCTTGGTCTGAGTTCGGCGTTGTGCGGCGCCGAGCACGAGACGTCAGCCGAGGTTGTGGAACCTTGTACCGTTGAGTCCATTGAGACAGCTGATCTTCAAAGGTTTCTTCGCGCATCGCCTGAGACCTGTCTGATTGTCGCAAAACACCTTGGCAGCGATTATCAAAAGGCTCATCGGCAAATATGCGCTCTCGGATTATCAGACTCGGTTTTCGACCGCGTAGCGAAACTTTTGTTGAGCTGGAGCGGCGACGGGAACGGCTACGACAACGGCAACGGCAACGGCAATGGCAATGGCAGTTGTGTGAAGATTGATAACTTTTTCACGCACGAGGAGATCGCCGGTATGATCGGCTCGTCGCGTGAGACTGTCACGAGAACGTTAAAGGCGTTCCGCGAGAGAGAATTGATTACTATCAAAGGTCGCGAAGCTATTATTCACGACCGTCGAAGATTGATCGCCGCGATCGGCACACCTCGCGGTTGTCTAAGTCGGACTGACTTTTGATCAACCAATTGTGAGCTTGCGCACATACTGCCGGGTGGACACGTCGTTATTCTATAGCGGCAAAGCATTTACAGGACTTCGGTCAAGAGGATACAAATAGCCATGGCCTCATTAAATAAAATCAAGATAGGGCTGATTGGGATATTTTCGTTGATCATTTTGGGATGGTCGGTATCGTCAGCCACACTCACTACGCATGGGGACTCACCCGATTTACTGCTCGCCGTCACAGAATCGGTCGCCGTCACAGAACCGGTTGCTGTTGCAAACCCGGACGACTATGTCGGCAGCGAAACTTGTCAAGCGTGTCACGAAGATCAATTTAAGGAGTTTTCGCGCACCAAGCACGCAAAGCTTAAAGACGTCGCGAGTTGGAAGAACAAAACGCAGGGCTGCGAGTCTTGTCATGGGCCCGGCAAAGCGCATGTCGAGGGCGAAGGCGACAAAACGAAGATCAGTTCGTTCAAGAACATGAACGCAAAGCAGGCCTCTGAGACGTGTCTCGCGTGCCACGCCGGCAAAGAAAGTCACAATAATTATCGACGAGGCGAACACTGGCGTAATAACGTTGGATGCAATGACTGTCATGCGGCTCACGGGCCAAACCATGGCGCATTCAAGGTCGGTTCAGCGACACTGGTCAGCAGATCGTCAGACGTAAATCCTACTCCGGCAATGCTTAAAGCTAACGAGCAGCAGCTTTGTATAGCCTGCCATAGCGAGGTTAAATCGCATTTCAGCAAACCATTCCGGCACAAAGTTCTGGAAGGGACGATGAAATGCAGCGATTGTCACAACGCGCACGGCGGGTACGAAGCAAAACAAACCAAACTTGCAGTCGGAAGCGAGGTTGCATGTGTGAGATGCCACACGGATAAACAAGGTCCGTTCGTTTTCGAACACGCGCCGCTCAAGGTCGAAGGCTGCGCGGCATGTCATACACCGCATGGTTCGGCCAATCCGCGACTGCTCAAACGGCATCAGGTACGCCAGCTTTGTCTGGAGTGCCACAGCGGAATTACCGAACAGCTTTCCGACGGTCCGACAGGCGGTCCGCATGACCAAAAGACGCTTCTCCAGCGGAATTGCACAGCCTGTCACTCGATGATTCATGGCTCCAACTCGAGCAATTTTTTCTTTAGATAACGATGGATAAGAGGAGGATTTATGACATACAAAGGTATAAAGACAATGGGAGCCACGGTCATCAAAAACAAAATCTTATTCATCGTTTTTATGATGATCGTAGGGTTACTTCTCACAACGACAAACTTGAGGGCTCAAACACCGTCGCCAACACCATCCGACAGCTCGGCCACCATGTGGGGCTATGACGTAACTTCCAGCATCGAGCTTGGAGCTCGCGGGCTTGGGTTCTCCGGCAGCGATGAGAAATTTCGCAGTGATCTTAACTATCGCCCGGGCTTTCGCGTTTTTGACTCCAGCTTTCGGATGGAAACCAACCGGGGGAAAGGGAAACCATTCGATTCATTGACGGTTACGACGTCGGGCTGGAGCGCGGACCCGTCGGGTTTTGTCCGCGTAAACGCTGCAAAGAGCGGAGCATACAATTTTAGCGCCAACGTGCGACGGGTGAATCTGATCAATCGAGTCAATAACTTGATTCTTGGGCTCCATCCATCGGACACTCTGCGTTACTTTGGAGATTTTGACGTGACGATTTTCCCCGAAAGCGAAAAGCTGAGGCTGCGCTTTGGGACATCGTTTTACAATGCTCGTGGCGATCGCGGAGCGTCCCATAGAACAAGGGATGTCTTCCCCATTACCGAGAGGCTTCGGTCCAACACGACTGACATCCGAGCGGGCGTCGACACTCAACTGGCGGGGTTTAATCTCTCGTTTACGGGCGGTATACGCGAATTTATCGACAGAGGAAAATTTGTTGTTACATCGCGACAGGTCGGTGTTGCGGGAAACTGCTATTTCGGAATTTGCATTTCCCCAACTGACGTCAACTTTCTCAATCGGCTTGAAAGAGAGAACCCGACGGACGGAGATACGAAATACGGGATGTTCAGCATGCAGCGGACGTTTGCCAAAAGGCTTGATCTAACCGGACGTTTTATTTATTCGGTAACTGATCGGACGTTTAACATCACTGACAACATTAATTATGACGGTCAAGTCAGGTATACAAATGCTGCGGGATCTGGCGTAACCTCGCCAAACCTTTTTGTTGATGCGGACACTTACGAGATCGGGGGCCGCTCAAACCGTCCACAGTCGAGGGGAGACATCGGTGTGACATATGCTGCGACCGACAGTTTCAGGATCTCCAATACATTTACTTTTGATCAGTACAACAGTTTTGGTGATTCTAATTACTTTCAGAAGTTCATGGCCAGGTGTCAGATCGTATCGGGTTCAACTTGCCCGGTCGCAGGCGGCCCGTTTGTTGCCGGTCTGGCTGGGGTTTCGTTCCTTGATACTAGGACGTTGTACTGGTATTCGTACGGCTTCAAACGCTTTACCAATACCATCGAAGGCGATTACCAGTTTAATAATAAAGTCGGCGTCAATATTGGCTATCGGTATACTCACAGAAAAGTAAGTATCGCCCACGTTAATCGGACGGTGGATGATTTCGTTAACCGTCCAATAACTGCTGCCTTTACATCGGCTGATGATGAGGAGGAAGAAAATACGGCTCATATCCTTTTGTTTGGTGCCAAAATCAAACCAACAACGAGCTGGGCAATTTTCGTCGACGGGGAACGTGGAGAAGCGGATAACTCTTTTATCAGATTGGCGAATAATGACTACACGAATTTCCGGGTCAGAAGTAACTGGAATTACAAACAATTTACGTTCAGTGTCTCGGGAATCATCCGAAACAATGAAAACCCGTCACGCACAGCCGATTATAGAAATAGCTCAGGGGCAATAATTCTCCCGGCTTTTGATATCATTGCAAACGTCCGGAACAGGGTCTTTTCAGCATATGTTGATTATGTCCCGGACCCGCGTTGGACCTTGAGTTCAGGCTACACATACAGTTACCTGTCGAGTAAGACGGATCTGGTTGTTCCGTTGTCAATTTCTGCTACGGGACCACCTCCGTCTACGACGCCTAACCTAGGTTTCCTGAGAGGCTTCAGCGAATTTTACATGAAGGACAACTACTTCTTCTTCGATGTTACGGCAAACCCCGTCAATCGGCTTTCGTTTTTCGCGAGTTACCGATATAACAAGGATAACGGTCAAGGGACACGGGTTTCTGCACTCGCTGAAAGAATCATTAGTTCCTATCCATTCCAGTCACATGTGCCTGAATTCCGGGTGGCCATCAAGCTGACCAATAATATCGATTGGAATCTGGGTTATCAATACAATAGCTACAAGGAAAACCTGCGGATAGGTTACTACCAGTACAACGAGTTGGCCAACACAAATGTAATTCCGGCAACTACCGTTTATCCACCGAATCAAAATTACCGGGCGCATCTGCCATATACGTCGCTACGGATCTATTTTGGTAGAGGGGCGGGTGGTCGCTAGGCCTAACCGCCATTGAGGAGCGCCCCCGGGCTTTGCCCGGGGGCGCAGAATTACATCGGCGAATATGCCGTACACTTCGTTGGGATATTGTCGGGTATCGAAAGCAGTCGACCTTTGAGAATCGACGGTTTTTATGGATTTTAATAAACCAAAAAGCCCCGGCCGCAGGCGTTTTATAGACTATTTACTAGGCTCGAGTGCCCTCGCAACCCTTACGGCCATTTTTTATCCGATACTCAAATTCATGGTTCCGCCCGAGGTGGTTGAGGCGCAGCAGAACTCGGTCGTCGCCGGAAAAGGAGCCGAATTCGCGCCGAACTCTGGAAAGATCTTTAAGTTCGGGAGCAAGCCCGGCATCATCATACGGACCGAAGCTGGCGAGTTAAAGGCATTTTCGGCACAGTGCACGCACCTTGACTGCATCGTGCAGTATGATCCGGCTTCGAAGTCCATCATCTGTGCGTGTCATAACGGAAAGTATGACCTGGCCGGCACGAACATTTCCGGGCCACCACCGCGACCGCTCGAGGAATTTACCGTAAACGTCAAGGGGGACGATGTCATTGTAACGAGGGCGTAAAGACGTGATCGCGACCGATAATGCACTCAACTGGCTTGACGAGAGGTTGGGGATCAGATCGATCCTCACCCTCGCGTACAAAAAGGAGGTGCCTGTCCACCGTCACTCCGTCTGGTACTACTTCGGCGGGATGACGCTTTTTTTGTTTGGCGTGCAAGCCGTGACCGGCATTCTCCTGCTCTTGTATTATCGCCCGAGCGCCGACACGGCATTCGAGAGCGTCCAATTCATCATCACCGAAGTTCAATTCGGTTGGCTCATACGTTCGGTTCACAGCTGGTCCGCAAATCTGCTGATACTCACGTTGTTCATTCACATGTTCAGCGTTTATTTTATGAGCGCCTATCGCCGCCCGCGTGAGATCACGTGGGTAAGCGGTGTTCTGCTTTTCTTTATCAGCATAGGATTCGGATTTAGCGGATATCTGCTGCCGTGGAACAAACTTGCATTTTTTGCGACAAAGGTCGGCACCGATATCGCGGGTGTTGTTCCGATCGTCGGCGATTTTATGCTCCGGTTTTTGCGCGGCGGTGACGACGTTACCGGCGCCACGCTGACCCGATTTTTCGGATTCCATGTGGCCGTGCTGCCGGCTATATCAACGGCGCTTATTGGGCTACACGTGTTGCTCGTGCAGAAGCACGGGATGAGCGTCCCACCGGGTATTGACGAGCAAGACACTACGAGGATGAAGTTCGTTCCGAACTTTCTCTTGCGGGATTTGATCGGATGGATCCTGGCGGTCGGCGTTCTTGCGGCTCTGGCGGCAATATCTCCGTGGGAATTGGGCGAAAAGGCCGACGCGTTCGCCCCTGCACCGGAAGGGATCAAACCAGAGTGGTACTTCCTCTTTATGTTTCAGACGCTCAAGTACATTCCCGCAAAAATTCTTTTTATTGACGGCGAGGTGCTTGGGATCCTGGCGTTTGGTCTCGGCGGGTTGTTTTTGCTCCTCGTGCCGTTTCTAAATCGAACTCCTGGTCACGGCAAGCAAAAACTCGTGTTCAATATCATCGGCATCGTGATGGTCGCGTTTATCGCAGTAATGACGATAGTCGGATATTTTAGTTGAGTTATGAGTGGGTTGAGGAAAAACTCTAGTTTCCTGTTTTTTCGTCTGACGATAATTTCGTGCGCGCTGCCGGCGATACTCTTGGCCTCATTGTACTTAGCAACATCGCGCACGTCTGCTCAACAAAACTCCTGCGTCGCGTGCCACTCGACGCTTGAAGGCACCTTGGGTGAACCGACGAGAGCATTCGAAAACGATATTCACCGCTCCAAAGGATTGTCATGCAACGATTGTCACGGCGGCAATCCGGCTCGTGCCGACAAGGAAGGCGCGAAGGACAGCATGTGGGGCTACGTCGCCAAACCGACGGCGCAGCAGATACCGGCATTCTGCGGAAAGTGTCACAGCGATGCGGCGCTCATGAAAAAGTTCAACCCGTCTTTGCGCGTCGATCAGGTTCAGGAATACTCGACGAGCGTCCACGGCCGGCGGCTACAGGGCGGCGATCAGAATGTTGCCACGTGCGTTAGTTGCCACGGCGTGCACGGCATCCGAGCGCCGAACGATCCGCTGTCGTCGGTTTACGCCGCGAATGTCGCTGAAACTTGCTCTAAATGTCATAGCGACGCGAGTCGAATGAGCAGCTACGGCATTGCGCACGATCAGTACTCAAGGTACAAATCGAGCGTCCACGCAAAGGCGCTATACGAGAAGCGAGACCTGTCGGCGCCGACCTGCAATGACTGTCACGGCAATCACGGCGCTGTGCCGCCGGGCATCGAGACAGTGGCAAACGTTTGCGGTCAGTGCCACGGCCGGCAAGCGGAACTCTTTCAGAAAAGTCCCCACAAAGAGCCGTTTCTCAAACTTCAAAAAGGCGAGTGCCTCAAATGCCACAGCAACCATGACATAACGCCGCCGACCGACGCGATGGCCGGCGTCGGACAAGGTTCGACCTGCACTTCGTGTCACAGTAATGACGCAGGTTTTGCGGCGGCGGAGAAAATAGGCGGTAGCCTCGCTGGACTCAGCTCGAAGATAGACGAGGCAAAAGAGATTCTCGAACTCGCCGAACGCGCCGGTATGGAAGTCAGCCGTCCGAAGTTCGAGCTGCAGGACGCCATCGACGGACTTACCCAGGCCCGCGTGCTCGTCCACTCGTCATCGGCCGATCAAGTCGGCACCGCGATCTCACCGGCCATGGACGTCGCCGCAAAAAGCCACGCCGCCGGCGAAGGCGCCTTCGCGGAACTCAGCTACCGCCGCAAAGGCCTCGCCGTCTCGCTCGTATTTATCCTTTTCCTTGCCTTGTTGGTTTATCTCAAGATCCGCCAGATCGAAAGCGAACCCGAACCATCCGAATCTGTTTAACCAGCCCGAAATCTTCGCGGCTCACGCCGTTCGATTTGCAGAGAAGATGGGAGCGGGAATGCCGCCGTCAACGGTGAATGGTAAATGGTGAATGGTGAATGCGGCGGTTTACCGCTATAAAAAATTAGCCACGAATTAGCCCGAATGGTCAGGAATCCGGAAGTTATTGAATTCGTGCAAATTCGTGGCTAAAATTCTCTTGCGCGCGGGAAGGCAGAGTTGCGTTGCCGAAAGAATTGAATGCGGAATGGCGAGGTGGCGGCTTCGCCCCATGATGTGCGGCGTGGCTTTATTATTTTGTCGCGTAGCGAGAATGTGAATGTAGCCGTGGGTTTGAACCCACGGTCAGATGCACACCGTATTCGCGTCGCATAGCGACGGCTGAACAATCTGAACAATCGCAAATCAAATTCAGTTGCCGCTGACGCGGCAAGATCATTTTTTTCTAACGTCCCGTGGGTTCAAACCCACGGCTACAATCATTCCGCCGCTACGCGGCCGCAGCAGGTGACTCCCGATACGTTGCCCGAAAGAATTGAATGCCTAAATGGTAAAGTGGTAAACTTCTGCTAGTTTATGAATACAACGCACGAACAAATAAAGCCGGAGACGCTGGCATTGATCGAAAAGCAAGCCGAGTATTTAGGGCTTTCGGCTGATGAATATCTGCGCCGCTTGTTGCCTGCCGCTGAGCAGGAACTTGCGTTAAGATCTGATGCATCGGATGATGAATTCGAGAACGACATGACCGCCTTTGCCGAGGGAACTGAAGATTTGCCTTCCTACAACGGTACGTATTCACGCGAAGACATCTACGTTGATCACGATTAATGTCCCATCTTTTCGATTCGAATAATTTCCTACGACTTGCCGAGAAAAACAGCCCGCAACGTCAAATCGTCCTCGATGCG
This sequence comes from Pyrinomonadaceae bacterium, assembly GCA_046154245.1. Classification (GTDB taxonomy): domain Bacteria; phylum Acidobacteriota; class Blastocatellia; order Pyrinomonadales; family Pyrinomonadaceae; genus OLB17. The sequence continues at coordinate 701 of JBJXFZ010000080.1, read as the reverse complement.
ATCCGCAAACTCCGCTCCGCAAACGAGGTCATTTATTACACGCCGCAGGTTTTAGCCGAGTTTTGGAATGTCTGCACTCGACGCTCGAGCGTCAGAGGCGGTCTGAACCTAACCGTCGAACAGACCGAACGTAAGGCGACGTTGATTCAAAAATACTTTACGCTTCTTCCGGATAATCTTGCTTCCTTCACGGAATGGAGACGACTTGTATTGGATTTTCGAATACAAGGCGTTCAAGTTCACGATGCGAAGCTCGTCGCTTCGATGATCGCTCATAACATCCCGCATCTGGTCACGTTCAACGAAAAAGATTTTCAGAGATTCCCAATGATCACTGTTATCAATCCGAACGATATCTAATTCTGCATTAGTTTAAAACTTCACTTTCTCATAACTGCCCGAGTGGCAATCTGCGCAACTGAATCGCGAGATGTCGCCGAGGTTTAGCGGGTGTTTGAATGGGCGGTCGGCCTTGTGACAGGCGGCGCATTGCCATGTGTTGCGGTCGCCGAGATCGATCGGGTGTTGAAACTTGCCGTCTTTTATCGCGACAGGTTTGCCCTCGAACGTCTGCTCGGTCGTTACGTGACAGACGTTGCATTCGTTGCGAATAACCTGTCCGTCTTTACTGAAATGCTGGCCGTCGTGGCAGCGAAAACAACCTTGAGCGTTGAAGTGGCCGATGTTGTTCGGATGCGAGC